>JBKCZS010000287.1:0-23380 GCA_046337925.1 bacterium
GCGCGCAAGCACGGCGCCTCGTGATTGAGCGGCTGCGGCAGCGGCTGCGGCCTTTGGTGCTTGGATGGCGACTCGGGGTCGACGCGGCTGCGGCCAAGCCCTCCGCCGCGCGCTCAACCTGGTGCCTGGCACGTGCCGTGCAGTGCCAGGCACTGCACGGCACGTGCCGTGCACCTTTCGCGGTTGCGCGTGAGTAACTGCCAGGCAGCGGTTTGGATCGAACTTCCGCCGGTGCCAGGCACGTGCCGCTCTGTGCCAGGTACTGAACGGCACGTGCCGTGCACCGTTCGTACCAACGAACGCGCGTGCCGCCAGCGGCCGCCGCTCAAACCCGCGCGATCTCTCGATCCAGCAGCCTCTGCGTCGCCGCCGCGTCCGCCAGCGTCACGGGCGCCTGCGCCGCACCGGTGCGGATCGCTTCCACCAGCGCCGCGATCTCGTGGTCGTAGCCGGTGCCCGACGGGTAGTCGCTGCCCGCGACCAGCGCGCGCGGCACGCCATCCTCGACCACGATCAGCTCCTGCTCGCGACCGAGGCGGAAGTCGATCACCGCGCGTTCGCACTGGATCGACGCCACCATCATGAACGCAAAGTTCGGATCGTCCATCCAGCCGCCCTCCGCCTCGACCACGAGCCCTGCGTGCGGCCCGGACTCGAAGCGGTAGCGCGTGTCGACATGCATGCGCGATCCGCGGGCCTCGACCGTCGTCGGCTCGCCGAAGGCGAAGCGCACGAAGTCCGCGTCGTGGATGTGGAGGTCGACGATGGCGCCGCCCGAGCGCGCGACATCGAGGTAGAAGTCCTGACTCCACGCCGGCCGCGCGCCGAGTCGGCGGAACGACGCGCGCAGCGGTCGACCGAACCGAGCCGTCCGCACCGCCTCCGCCATCCACGCCCACGCGGGCCAGAACCGCATGCAGTGCGCGGGCATCGCCAGCACGCCCGCGGCGCGCGCCTCGCGGTCGAGTTGATCGATCAGCCCCGCGTCGAGCGCGGTCGGCTTCTCGACGAGGACATGCTTCTTGGCGCGGATCGCCGCGCGCACGAGGTCGGCGTGCGTGTCCGTCGGCGTGCAGATCGAGACGAGGTCGATGTCCCTGCGCGCGAGCAGTTCCTCGACGCTCGACGCGCGCGGCAGCGATGCAAGCAAGGCGTCCGCTCCGCCGCCGGTGATGAGGTTGCCTGCCGCAGCGGCGCGCTGCGCGGGGTCGTAGAGCGCGCGGGCCGCGCAGCCCGGCGTGCCCGAATAGGCCCCGAGATGGGTGCGGCCCATGAAGCCGACACCGATGATCCCGACGCCGATCTCGCGCGGGTTCACGCCTGCGGCGTAAAGACCACGCCGCTCTCCATGTAGAAGTTCACGATGTCGCCGGCCATGAAGCTCCGCGCCGACTGATCCGCGGAGAGCGTGATCCACATCGGGACGACCGCCTGCAGCAGGAGACGGTTGCCCGTCGGGTCGGTCTCGCGGACGCGCCCCTGCACGATGCGCGGATGGCCCTCGACGGGCTCGATGAACTCGCCGCCCGCGTGGGCGCGATGGAGCTTCTGGGCGCGTCCGGACACGGAGCCCGTCACGCGCTTCCCGAGCGGCACGGCCGTGGCGCCGCCCGACACGAGGTCGAGCACATATTCGGTTCCCGGGACGGACACGAGGAACGAGCCGGAGCCGCCCGTGTTCGCCGAACCACGGACTTCCTCGAGGCGGACGGTGCAGGTCGAACTGGAGGCGGGTGCTGTCGGCATGGTCGGGTGTCTCGGTCGGGCCGAATCGAAGCGGCGCGGTTCGGGAAAGATACACACTTCCGAACCGCCTACCATGCGGCCCCGTGCTGCTCCTGATCGACAACTACGACAGCTTCACCTTCAACCTCGTCCAGCGCTTCGGCGAGCTCGACCGCTTCCTGCGCATCGAGGTCGTGCGCAACGACCAGATCACGGTCCAAGAGGCGGAGGCGCTGCGCCCATCGCGCCTCGTCATCTCGCCCGGGCCATGCACCCCGCGCGAGGCCGGCGTGAGCGGTGCGCTCATCCAGCACTTCAAGGGACGAATCCCCATCCTCGGGGTCTGCCTTGGACATCAGACGATCGGCGACTGCCACGGCATGCTCGTCCGCCGCAACGACGAGCCCGTGCACGGCAAGACCTCCGAGATCCACCATGACGGCCACGGACTCTTCGAGGGCCTCTCGAATCCCTTCGTGGCGACGCGCTACCACTCCCTGGTGGTCGACCCCGCCACGATACCGCCGGAGTTCGAGAAGACCGCGTGGACCGCGAAGGGCGAGGTGATGGGCCTGCGATGGAAGGCGCCATCTGGCGCCTCGCCGCTCGAGGGCGTGCAGTTCCATCCGGAGAGCTTCCTCACGAAGGAAGGCCCGCAGCTGCTCGAGAACTTCCTTCGGATGATCTAGTCTCGCGATCCGCTCGCGAGCTCCCGCAACCCGCTTCGCAGGCCGCGCGCGTCCAAGTGATTCCGACCAACGCGTGATCGCTACCAAAGGCCGCCGCCGCCGCTCAACGACGAAGCGCCCCGCGCACGAGGTCCGCCCGTGCGGCGCGATCGTCGCGGCCATGTCCGACCTCGCCGCCCGTCGCCCGCGCGAGATGCGCAGGCTGGACCTCGAGGAGCAGCCGATCGACCAGAGGGCGCTCGATGTCGGTGATCCTGCCGAGCGCGATGCCGAGGCGGACGCGCGAGAGGAACTTGATCGACTCGTCGAGGGCAAGCAGCCGGCAGCTGCGGAGGATGCCCACCGCGCGGTGCACGCGGTCGTCGAGCGACGGGAGGTCGCGCGACACGAGCGCGCGCCGCGCGGCGCGTTCGTACTCGACGAAGCGCGGCACGATCACGCCTGCGAACTCCTCGACGAGGTCGTGCTCGCTGCGCCCGAGCGTGGTCTGGTTCGAGATCTGGAAGAAGTCGCCGAGCGCCTCGGTGCCCTCGCCGTGGAAGCCGCGCACCGCGAGATGCATGTCCTTCGCGGCGCGCTGCACCTTGTCAAGCTCCTCGAGCATGCGCAGCGCGGGAAGATGCATCATCGCGCTGACGCGGATGCCGGTTCCGACGTTGGTCGGGCACGCCGTCAGGTAGCCGAAGCGGGAATGAAACGCGAATTCGAGCGAGCGCTCGAGCGAGCGGTCGAGCTCGAACATGCGCTCGGAAAGCGGCGCGAGCTGCATGCCGGGCGCAAGCATCTGCAGGCGCAGGTGATCTTCCTCGTTCACCATCACGCTCGTCGTTTCGTCGGCCGAGATCGCGACGCAGCGGGGATGCGGTGCCTCGACGAACGGCCGCGAGATCAGGTTGCGCTCGAACAGCATCAGCCGGTCGATCGGCGCGGTCGCCTGCACATTCACCCAGCGCGTGCCCGCCTCGAACGGCCCGCCAAGCCGCGCGGCCTGCACGCGGTGCACGACATCCCCGAGCTGGTCGGGTGACGAACGGTTGACGAAGTTGAATCCGATCAGGTTGCGCGCAAGCCGCACGCGGCTCGAGAGCACGCAGTCGGCCATGGGAACCTCGCGGTGGTCGGCCGGATCGACCCCGATGAGCGGAACGCGCGGGACCCCCGACGCGCCGGGCCTGGCCCGCGGATCTCCGGGAATCCTCGCATCGTCCGCGGCGCTCACGATGGCCCACCTCCGGATGGCGAGCGTCCGTCGTTCGCAGTCGACACCGCGCCGCCCGACTCGTCGTCGGCCGCGCCGTTCTCGCCGCCACCGATCTCGAACAGGCGGTCGCGAAGGCGCGCGGCCCGCTCGTACTCCTCGCGCGAGACAGCCTCGCGCAATTCGCGGGCGAGCCGGTTGCGGAGCGCCGCGCGGTCGACGAGGTCGGCCGCATGCAGCGGGTGGCGACCCACATGCGCGCACGCGCCCGCCTGCGCACGCTCGATGATCGCGCCCAGCTCCGACTCGAACGACCGGTAGCAGAGCGGGCATCCGACCAGGCCGGTCTCGCGCACTTGCCCCATCGTCATTCCGCAGGAGCCGCAAGCCTTCGGCTGCTTCGGGGCCGCCGCACGCGCCTGCGCGAGCAGCTTTCCGGTGATGAGCGTCGGTCCGTGCGCGGTGGGGAGGATGAATCCCCGCTCCTGCGCATGCTCGGCGCAGAGATGCACCTCGGCCTTGAGGCCGTCCTTGACGACGATCTCATGCACAACGGCGGGATTCGGGCAACAGTCGCAGGTGCGTTCCATCGGTTTCGTTCGGGAGGCGCCGCTTCCATGCCTCGTCCATGCTTCGCGCGCGGGTCGCGCGCGCCGTCTCCGACACCCGGCGCCGCCGGACAATCGGAGAGCATCACTTTAGTCGCCTCCGCCCCGATTCATCGGCAAATCCAACGCATTTTCCGCAGGAGCGCGCCTCGGGCGACCGTCAGGCCACCGCGAGCGCAGCGCGCACACGCACCAAAGACTCGAGGATTCCCCGCACGGCGTCGAGCGGTTGGATCGTTCCTGCGTCCGAACTCGAGCGCTTGGGGTCGGGATGGCACTCGAGGAAGACGGCGTCGACGCCGACCGCCACCGCGGCGCGGGCAAGCTGGGCGCAGCGGTCCGGCCGACCGCCTGTCGAGGTCTTCTCGCCGCCCGGCAGCTGCGTCGAGTGCGTGGCGTCGAAGCAGGTCGGTGCCCCGAACTCGCGGCCGATGTCGATGAGGTCCGCAAGACCGATCACATCGGTGACGAGCCGGTTGTAGCCGAACGAGGTTCCCCGCTCGGTGAGCATGGTCTGCGTCGCGCCGCCCTCGCGCAGCTTCTCGAGCGCGTTGCGCATCTCCGCGGGCGACATGAACTGGACCTTCTTCACATTCACCGCGCGACCTGTTTCTGCAGCCGCGGCGAGAAGATCCGTCTGACGGCAGAGGAACGCGGGGATCTGCAGCAGGTCGACCGCGCGCGCCGCAGGCGCAGCCTGGCGGGGGTCATGGATGTCGGTCGTCGCCGGGACGCCGAGCCGATCGCGCATCGCGGCGATCATGTCGAGGCCCTTCTCAAGCCCCGGGCCGCGCGGACTCTTGATGCTCGAGCGGTTCGCCTTATCGAAACTCGCCTTGAAGACATACGGGATCTTGAGATCCGCGCAGATCGCCGCGACGGTCTCGCCGATCCGGATGTTGGTCGCATCGTCCTCGAGGACGCACGGACCCGCGATCACGAGAAGCGGGCGCGACGGACCGGGCGCGGTCGCAAACCACGCGTCGAGGGCGGCCGCATGCCGGCTTGGCGTGGAGGCGTTTGCAGCGGGGGGCGTCGTCGACTGTGGCATGGCGGGTGATGGTGCGCGTCGCGGGGCGTGGGCGCAGAGGTCGGTTCCACCCACTGGTGGAGACCCGCGCCGGCGTCAGTGTACGGGGAAGCGCGTGCACCCCGCAGGCGCCGCAGGTGGGGCTCGCTCTGTCTGACGGAGCCTAGGGGGTGGGTCTGGAGGAATTCTGCAGCCGATTCGCGGAGTTCCGCAAAGGAGCGCCTTGGAACGGTCGAACACCTGAAGTGTGGACCTGTGGGCGTCTTCGATTCGGGCGTGTGCCCGAAGCCACCCGCAGCCAGAAGCTCGTCGGAGCACGCGGTCGCCATGGACAACATTCCGCTCGATCCCGACGCATTCTCGGCGCATGTGATCGCGCTGCTGCTCCAGCAGTTCCCCGATCGCAACGCCGTCGTCACGGGTCCGCTTCACATCGTCTTCGACGGCCGCCACCTTGGTCTCGAGAACCTCTACCGCATGGTGCTGCGTGATCCTGGTAACGCCGAGGAGATCGTCGAGAACTACCTCGACCGGCTCCTCGAGGGCGACCAGATCTCCGGCGCGCCGCTTCCGTTCTCGGTGGTGCGCACGCGCATCATGCCGCGCATCCAGCCCGAGAGCATCTTCGAGCACCTCGACCGCGAGCAGGTCGCGCATGTTCCGTTCGTGAACAACACCGTGATCGTGTTCGTGATCGACCTTCCGCAGCTGACGGTCTCGATCACCACCGAGCAGATGATCCGCTGGGGCCTCCAGTGCGACGATCTCGACGCGCTTTCGCGAGAGAACCTCGCGCGCTACGCGCCCGACCTCGAGGTGCGCGTCGTCGACTCGCACGACGGCGGCCGCGCGGCGATCGTCTCGCAGCAGGACGGCTACGACGCGGCGCGGCTGTTGCTCTCGACGCTCCACGACCGCCTCTCGCGCGAGATGAAGGGCGACTTCTATGTGGCGACGCCCGCGCGCGACACCTTCATCGCGATCAGCGTCGGCCCCGATCCGTTCGTGGGCCGGCTCAAGCAGCGCGTCGAGGACGACTACCGCCGCCTGCCGTATCCGATCACGCGCGAACTCTTCTATGTGACGCGCGACGGCGTGGCCGGCACGGCCGCGTGAACGCCGCTACTTCCCGGGGGCGTTCTTCGCGCCGCCCTTCGCGGCATCCTCCGCAAGCAGCGCCTCGATCGCGGCCTCGACATTGCCGTTGCCGATGTCCGCACCGCGCAGTTGCCCGTCGCGATCGATGATGTAGTAGTCGGGGTAGCTGTCGACCACATAGTTCGCGATCGCCTCGCCCCGCGTGTCGAGCAGCACGGTGTACTCGATGCCCTTGCCCCGGACGGTGTCGAGCATCTTCTCGCCGCCCTCCGGATGGCAGACGCCGATCATGACGACACCCTTGTCGGCGTACTTCTTCGCGAGCGCGTTGTTCTTCGGAATGCTCGCGATGCACGGGCCGCACCAGGTGGCCCAGAAGTCGAGCACCACGATCTTGCCCTTGAGTTCGTCGAGCGAGGTGGCCTTGCCGACCGCCTCGCCGGCCGGCGTCCACTGCGAGAAGGCGCCGAGCGACGGTGCCGGCGGGCACTGGTCGAACTTCGCGACGGCGCCGCGGCGGCGACCGTCGCCTTCGAGGAGTTCGCGCGCGATGCGCTGCTTGCGCGCCGCCTTGGTTCCCGAGGGCTTCACGACGCCGCTCTCGCCCTGCGAGGGCTTCGCGCGCTCTTCCGCGGGCTTGGCCGCGTCAGGCGCCGAGGGGCGGCCTGCACCCGCAGCGCCGCCTGCGTCGTCCGCTTCGGCGAGCAGCTTCTCGACCACGGACTTCACATGCTTCGGCTGCAGCCCGACCGCGCGCACGATTCCCTTGCGATCGACGACCGCGTAGGTCGGCCAGAATCCGACATTCCACGCCTTCGCGCTGCGGCCGCCGCTGTCGACCGCGAGCGGATAGTTGATCTTGTTCGCAGCCGCGGCGCCCGTCATGTTCTCCGAGCCACGCGCGGCATCGTGGATTCCGATGATCACGAGGCCGTCGGCCGCGTGGGCGCGCATGAGCTCGACATTCTCGGGGATCGCCGCCATGCACGGCCCGCACCAGGTCGCCCAGAAGTCGACGACGACGACGCGGCCGCGGAGGTTCGTCCACGGATCGCCCTTGCGGTCCTTCCCGACGATCGCCTCGATGGCGGCGTCGTCGCCCGTCCAGCGGGTCACGGCGATCGGCGGCGGCGGCTTGCCGACCATCGCGCGGTGCGCGGCGCCGACGCTGCCTTGGCGCCAGAACCAGTCCTCCGGGAACTCGTCGCGCCGGGTGTCGACGGCCGCAGGCTCGCCGGCGATGCGCGCCATGGATTCGGAAGCAAACGCGAACGAGGCCGCGCAGAGAAGCGCCGCAGCAAGGGAAAGCGTCTTCATGCGGACAGCGTAACGCAGGCCGCGCGGATCAGCGCGGTCCCGCCACGATCTTTCGTTCGCTCGCGTCCTTGTTGAACAAGGTGACATTCCCCGAACCCTTCTCGTCGACGCCGACGCGCACGAGGTCCTTGCCCTCGGTGGAGCGCAGGATCACGGCCCCGCCGGCGGCATCCTCGGCCACGCCCGCGACCACGAGCGGGACGCCCGATGCGCTGAACAGGTTCAGAAGTCCGCCGTTCGAGCCCGCAAGGAGCGCGATCGAGCGACGGCCGTTGCGCGACAGGCTGATGCCGCCGCCGTCGTCCTTGCCGCTCTCGGCGACCAGCGTCGCGGCGCCCGAGGTCGTTCCGAGGGCGAGCCGGCCCGCGCCCTCCGCGTTCACGGCGGCTGCGAACACTGGGTTTCCCGAGTCGTTGTAGAGCTGCACGAGGCCGCCCTTCGAGACCGCCGGGTTCGCGCCGATGGACGCCACCGCGCGATCGCCGCCGGTGCGGCAGACGACCATGCCGCCGCCTTGGTTCGTCTCGAGCGAGGCAAGGCGGTCGCCGTCCTTCGAGAGGACTTCCGCCGATCCGCCCGCATCGCCGGCCTCGAGCTTGGCGCCGCCTGCAGACGACAGCGCGATCACGACCGACTCCTTGTCGCTCACCGAGGCGCTCACGCGCTGGGCGCCCGCCTTCGCGGCGAGGTCGAACTCTCCGCCAGCCTCGCCCGCGCGCAGCCGCGCCATCATCACGCCGTTCGGCGACACGAGCCCGAGGCTGCCGCCGTTCGCGGTGGCCTGCAGGACCGCCGCATCCTTGTTGTCCTGGTCGGCCAGCCGCAGCGCGCCGCCGCCCTCGAACGCGCCCGCCGCGACCACCGGGCTGCCTGCGCGGTTCGCAAGCGAGACGCGTCCGCCCGTCTGCGCCGCCTCGAACACGCCGACCACCTTGTCCTCCGGCGCGCCGAGTTCAACGCGTCCGCCCGTCCGCTGCGCGTAGGCGCTCACCATCGCATGGCCGTCCTTCGACCACAGGATGAAGTCGCCGCCGAGGTCGTTCGACCCGAGGCGCGCCGTGTTCGCGCCCGCGGCGTTCCAGAGGTCGAGCCGTCCGCCCTGCGGCGAGGTCGACGCGACGAGCGCCACGCGGCCCGCGTCGTCGACGATCTCGAGCCGCTTGGTCTGCACGAGCGGCAGGATCTCGGGATTCTTCATCGCGAACAGGCCGAACGCGAGTCCGACCGTCGCGAGGCCCGCGAGCAGCCGCGCAGAGCGCGCCTCGCGGCGGAGCCGTGCGACCTCGTGCCGGAGGAGGTCGAGATCGCGGCGGGCTGCTGCGTCGACGGTGCGGGAATCCTGCTGCGTTCCGAACTCTGGCTGCATGCGTGCTCCTCGCGGAATCCGCGGGTCGACATCGAGTCGCCGCACCTGAGGCGGCGTGCGGTTAGCATATCGGGGATGCCCTGCGCGGTTGCCGATCGGCAGCTTTCGCACGGCGAAGAGGACGCGAAACATGGCGAAGAACGACCGCAGCAAGGAGACGCGCCCGCAGGGCACCGGGCCGATCGGCGTCGCACTCATCGGCACCAAGTTCATGGGTCGCGCGCACTCGACCGCATGGGGCAAGTGCTCGCAGTTCTTCGACCTCAAGCGTCCGCCCGCGCTGCGCATGGTGGCGGGACGCAACCCCGCGGAGACGGCCGCGTTCGCCGCGAAGTGGGGCTGGCAGGGCTCGACCACCGACTGGCGCGAACTGCTCAAGGACGACTCGGTCGAGCTCGTCGATGTCTCGACTCCGAACCATCTCCACGCCGAGATGTCGATCGCGTGCCTCGAGGCGGGCAAGCATGTCGCGTGCGAGAAGCCGCTCGCGGGCACGCTCGCCGATGCGAAGAAGATGGTGCTCGCCGCGCGCGCGGCGGTGAAGAAGGGCGTGCGCACCTTCGTCTGGTACAACTACCGCCGCTGCCCGGCCGTCGCGCTTGCGCACCGGCTCGTGCGCGAGGGGCGCCTCGGCCGCATCTTCCATGTGCGCGCGTCGTACCTCCAGGACTGGGGCGGTCCCGACACTCCGCTGCTCTGGCGCTTCCAGGCCGACCAGGCCGGCTCGGGCGCGCACGGCGACCTGAACGCGCACATCATCGACATGGCGCGTTTCATCACGGGCGACGAGATCACCGAAGTCGCGGGCGCGATCGAGGAGACCTTCGTCAAGGAGCGCGCCGTCGTCGCGAACGCGGGCGGCGAGATCTCGGGCAAGGGCGCGAAGTCGTCGGGCTCGGGCAAGAAGTCCGGCAAGTCGACCGTCGACGACGCGGTGCTCTTCCTCGCGCGCTTCAAGCAGGGCGCGATCGCGAGCTTCGAGGCGACGCGCCTCGCGACCGGCAACCAGAACCGGAACAACATCGAGATCAACGGCGAGAAGGGCTCGATCCGCTTCGACTTCGAGCGGATGAACGAACTCGAGTGGTGGGACCACACGCTCGAGCCGAAGCTCCGCGGCTGGAGCCGCATCATGTGCACGGATGGATCGCACCCGTACGCGGGGCATTACTGGCCCGCCGCGCACCTGATCGGCTACGAGCACGGCTTCATCAGCCAGGCCGCGGACATCTGCGCGGTCGTCGGCGGCGGGGCGCCGGTCGTGGCGCTGCCCGACTTCGAGGACGCGTTCAAGACGCAGTGCGTGCTCGAGGCCGCGATCCGCAGCGCGCGCGAGCGGAGGCCGGTGCCGATTCGGGAGCTGGACAAATTCTGAGCGGTCGCGGCTGCGGCCGCTCCCTCTGGTGCTACGGCCGCTGGTGCGGCCTCTGGTGCGTGATGGAGCGGTCGCGGCGTGATTGAGCGCTCGCGGCGTATCTGAGCGGTCGCGGCTGCGGCCGCTCCCTTTGGTGCTAGGGCCGCGGTCTGCGGTGCTGACGCAGCGCGCTCTGGTGCTTTGGCCGCGCGCTGTGGTGCTGACGCCGCGTGCTCTGGTGCTGTGGCCCTCGGCGGCTAACGGCGCCTTCGTGCGTGCACGCCGCGAAATTCCCTGCGATCCGCGCATCGCAGCGGTGTACAGTGTCTAGCTCGTCCCGACGACCCTCCCCATGCGAGATGTGCCGCATCCATCCTCTCCCCGCCGGTCTTCCGCAGAGCCGCGCGCGCTGAGCCACTCGGAGATCGAACAGCATCTCGAGCGCGCCGTCGCGGCGCTGAAGTCGCTGCAGAAGGCCGACGGTCACTGGTGCGCCGAACTCGAGGGCGACTCGATCCTGCAGAGCGAGTACCTGCTCATGAAGTGGATCCTCGGGCAGGAGGGCCAGCCGCTCGCCGACGGAAGGCCCCCGCAGACGCTGCAGCGCATCCTCGCCTACCTCCGTTCGCAGCAGCGCGACGACGGCGGCTGGGGACAGTATCCCGGCTCCGCGCCCGACCTCTCCGCCTGCGTGAAGGCGTACTTCTCTCTCAAGCTCTTCGGCGACTCGCCCGACGCGCCGCACATGAAGAAGGCGCGCGCGCTCATCCACCATCTCGGCGGCGCCGAGAAGTGCAACTCGTTCACGAACTTCTATCTCGCCGCGCTCGGGCAGATCTCGTGGAACGCGGTGCCCGCGATACCGCCCGAGATCGTCTACCTGCCCAAGTGGTTCTACTTCCACCTCGACAAGGTGAGCGCGTGGAGCCGCACGATGATCCTGCCGCTTGCGATCGTCGCGACGAAGCGGCCGACGCGCGAACTGCGCGTCGAGCTCGGGATCGGCGAACTCTTCCTCGACCACGACGCTCGGCACATCCTGAAGCCGACGAACGCGGCGCCGCCGTTCTGGCGCGGCTTCTTCCTCAAGGTCGACGCGCTGCTCAAGCGCGTGCACGAGGCGGGCGGCACGCCGTGGCGGCAGCAGGCGATCCACCGCGCGTTCGAGTGGATCTCCGCGCGCGCAGGCCAGGATGGCGCCGCCGCGACCGACGGCCTCGGCGCGATCTTCCCGCCGATGGTGTACTGGCAGATCGTGCTGCACGCGCTCGGATACGAGCGCTCGCACCCGCTCGTCGCGCGCGCCGAGCGCGAGCTCGACGCGTTCTTCGTGCCCCTCGGCGCGGGCGACGACGCGCCCATCCGCATCCAGCCGTGCTTCTCGCCGGTGTGGGACACGGGCATCGCGCTCTACGCGCTGGCCGACTGCGGCTTCGACGCCGAAGACGACGAGGCGCTGCGCGCCGCGCGGTGGCTTGCGTCGAAGGAGTGCCGCTTCGCGGGCGACTGGACCGCGAATGTCGACGGCGCGCCCGCCGCGAGCGGTTGGTTCTTCGAGTACGCGAACGCGCACTACCCCGACTGCGACGACACGGCGATGGTGGCGATGGCGCTTGCGCGCACGCGGCCCCACGCGCCTGCGTCGCCGCGGGCCGACGAGGCGGCCGTGTTCTCCGCAGCCGCGCAGCGCGGCGTTCGGTGGCTCCTCGCGATGCAGAACGACGACGGCGGCTGGGCTGCGTTCGACCGCACCAGGCACCGCGAGATCCTCGAGTATGTGCCTTTCGCCGACCACAACGCGATGCAGGATCCGTCGTGCCCCGACATCACGGGCCGCGTGCTCGAGTGCCTCGCGTGGCACGGCTACGACGCCGCGAACCCCACCGTGGGCGCCGCGATCGAGTTCATCCGCGCGCGGCAGGAGGCCGATGGTTCGTGGTTCGGACGCTGGGGCGTCAACTACATCTACGGCACCTGGCAGGCCGTGATCGGACCGATCCGCTGCGGCGTGCCGCGCGAAAGCGAGTGGATCCAGCGCGCAGGCCGGTGGATGAAGTCGATCCAGAAGCCGGACGGCAGCTTCGGCGAGTCTGCGAACTCGTACCTCGATCCCTCGAGGAAGGGCCAGGGGCCCTCGACCGCCAGCCAGACCGCATGGGCTGCGATGGTGCTGCAGGAGATCTACGGCGCCGACGACCCCGACCTTCGGCGCGCGATCGAGTGGCTCTGCCGCACGCAGCTCGACGAGGGCGCCGCGAACGACCCGATCGCCAACCCGGACGGCGACCCCGCCGGCAGCTGGCGCGAGACGGAGTTCACGGGCACCGGCTTCCCGAAGGTGTTCTACCTGCGCTACCACCTCTATCGCCTCTACTTCCCGACGATGGCGATCGGCCGCTACCTCGCCGTCGGCGGGCGCGGCGTCCGCGGCAAGCGCCTGATCGACCGCGGCGAGCGCGCGGCGCTGTTCTCCTGACGCCCGAGATGCCGCGGCGTCTCGCGTACAGTGCGCGGATGCTGCGCCTTCTCGCTCCTGCGCTTGCGCCACTCGCACTCGCCGCCGCATCGGTCTTCGCCGGTCCGCCGGACACCTCGCTCGACGCGAGCGGCGCGCTCGTCGTGCCGCCGTCGGTCCTGCGCGAGGGCGACCCGTTCCGGCAGCTCGACGAAGTGCTGCCGACGCCGAACGACCAGCGCACGGCGTCGGGCGCGCCCGGCGCCGCCTACTGGCAGCAGAAGGTCGACCACGACATCTCGGTGACGCTCGACCCCGCGACGACCGAACTCGTCGGCACGGCCCGCGTCACCTACCACAACAACTCGCCGGACGAACTGCGCTACCTGTGGTTCCAGCTCGACCAGAACCGCTTCCGCGACGATTCGCTCGGCAAGCGCGCCGAGCCTGCGCCCGACCTCTCGAAGCCGATGCCGATCGGAGGCCTCCGCCAGATCGTCGAACAGCACGAGTGGGAAGGCGGCTACCGCGATGTCGTCGTGAAGGACCTCGACGGCAAGCCGCTTGCCGTCACGATCGTCGACACGATGATGCGCGTCGACCTGCCGAAGCCGCTCGCGCCCGGCGCGTCGTTCTCCTGCGACATGTCGTGGCGCTTCCTCGTGATGAAGAACACCACCTCGCGCGCGCGCTCGAACTACGAGCTCCTCGGCGAGAACGACCCGACGCGCCCCGACGCGGACCTCGCGCCGCTCTATGTGATGGCGCAGTTCTTCCCGCGCGCGGCGCCGTACACCGACATGCGCGGCTGGCAGCACAAGCAGTTCCTCGGGACGGGCGAGTTCGCGCTCGAGTTCGGCGACTACACGCTCGCGGTCACGGTGCCCGACAACTGGACCGTCGCCGCGACGGGCGAGCTGCAGAACCCGGCGGAGGTGCTGAGCGCCGAGCAGCGGGCGCGCCTCGACGAGGCCGCGAAGGACGAGAAGCCGCGCTTCATCACCACGCCGGACGAGGCGGCCACGCGCCGCGCGGCGAAGCCCGCAGGCACCCGCACCTGGCGATTCAAGGCCGACAATGTGCGCGATGTGGCGTTCGCCGCGAGCGCGAGCTTCATCTGGGACGCGGCGAAGGCGCCCGTTCCCGGCACCGACCGCGCCGCGCTCGCGATGAGCTACTACCCGGTCGAGGGCGAGCCGCTCTGGAGCCGCTACTCGACCCACGCCATCGCGCACACCATCGACAGCTACTCGCGTCATGCGTACCCGTATCCGTATCCCGTCGCGATCAGCGTGAACGGGCCGGTCGGCGGCATGGAGTATCCGATGATCTCCTTCAACGGTCCGCGGCCCGAGCGCGACGGGACCTACACGGCTGGCACGAAGTGGGGGCTCGTCGGCGTCATCATCCACGAGGTCGGGCACAACTGGTTCCCGATGTTCATCAATTCCGACGAGCGCCAGTGGACCTGGATGGACGAGGGCCTCAACACCTTCTGCCAGTACCTCGCGGAGCAGGAGTGGGAGAAGAAGTATCCGTCGGGGCGCGGCGAGCCTGAGAAGATCATCGACTACATGACGAGCTCCGACCAGGAGCCGATCATGACGAACTCGGAGAGCGTGCGCCGGCTCGGGCCGAACGCGTATGCGAAGCCCGCGACGGCGCTCAATGTGCTGCGCGAGACGGTGCTCGGCCGCGAGAACTTCGACTTCGCGTTCCGCGAGTACTGCCGCCGCTGGGCGTTCAAGCGTCCCGAGCCCGCCGACTTCTTCCGCTCGATGGAGGACGCCTCGGGCGTCGACCTCGACTGGTTCTGGCGCGGCTGGTTCTACACCACGCGTCCGGTCGACATCGCCATCACCTCTGTCACGCGCCACACGATCGAGACGGCGGATCCGGAGCGCGTGAAGGGCGAGAAGAAGGCCGACCGCGACGCGCGGCCGCAGACGCTCTCCGAAGAGCGCAACGCCGGTCTCGCCGTCCGCGCCGACCGCTTTCCCGAGCTCCTCGACTTCTACTCGACCTTCGACGAGCTCGAGGTCACCGAGCAGGACCGTCGCCGCTTCCGCGACCTTGTCGCGCGGCTCGGTGCGCGCGATGCGGCGCTTCTCGACACCACGCTTTCCTTCACGGTTCTGCGCTTCGAGAACAAGGACGGCGTCGTGTCGCCCTTGCCGCTGACGGTCACCTTCGCGGACGGCTCGACCGAGGACATCACGCTTCCCGCGGAGATCTGGCGCTACGCGGGCGGCATCCGCGCGTCGAAGATGCTCGTCACCGCGAAGGAGATCGTGCGCGTCGAGCTCGACCGACGCCGCGAGACCGCCGACCGCGACCCGAGCGACAACGCGTTCCCGCAGGAGATCCGCCGCGAGTGGTTCGCCATCGAGCCGCGCGACCGCGGACCGAACCCGATGCGCGACGCGCGCGATTCCGCCAAGTGGACCGAGACGCGCACGGCCGCGGAGGCGCTTGCGAAGCGCGTCGCGGACGCGATCCGCGCGGGCCGCAGCGCGGGCAGCGCGATCGGCGACGATCCGGCGAAGGACGGCTGGGGAGTCGCGTTCGTCGTGCTCGACGGCGCGGAGCAGGGCTCGGGCGGCGTGGCGCAGATCGTGTCGGCCGGCCCGGACGGCGTGGTCGGCGGCGAGGACGACATCTCGTTCTTCGTGGCGGGCGACGGCACGCTGCGCGAGCGGCCCCGCGTGCGCCGCTGAGCGCGGCCGTCACGAGCCGGGCTCGACGCCGAACACGGACAGCAGGATCGCGAGCGCGTTGTTTGCGCCGTGAATCAGCATGGCCGCGACGATCCACGGGAACGCATCGGCGATGCGCGCGGGTGTACCCTCGCGCATGACGCGGCGCCACATGACCGCGACGCCCGCGGCGGCGATCGTCGAGCAGGCCGCGTGCATGGGCATCGTCACCATCCAGCGCCAGCGCGCGAGTTCCGGGCCCGCGTCGGGAAAGTAGACATGGATGTAGAGGAGGTTCTCGATCGCGCCGAACAGGAGGCCGCTCGCGGCGCCGCAGGCGATGATCGCGCCGCTTCCGGCGAGGAGCCTTCCGGGGAGAATCCACGGCTTGCGCTCCACGAGCCAGAGCACCGCGGCGACCTTCGCCATCTCCTCGACCACGGGCACCGTGACGGCGATGGCGAAGTAGCCTGCGCCGCCGACCGCGCCAAGCTGCGACCAGATCGCGCACAGGACGGCGAGCGGGCCCGAGGCGAGCACGAGCCCGACCAGGACGAGCGCGCGCACGGCCGCCGGGGTCGCCGCACGGCGCGCGGCGACGATCTGCGCGAAACCCTCGATTCCGCCAAGCGAATCCGCCTGCCACCGGAGCGACGGCTCGTCGCGGACCGAGTTGTCGTTGTCGTCGGGCTCGATCGGTCCGCCGCGGGCCGGTTCCTCGTCGAGCGCATCGCCCTTCGAAAGATCAAGCGGCTGCCCGAGCATGTGGGGCTCGCGGAAGATGCTCGGGTCGTCGTCGGGCTTCGCGGGCATCGGCGGCGGTCAGCGCGTGGCGCCGCCTCGCGGAACGAGCGCGGTTCCGTACGCGAAGACCTCCGCCATCGGCAGGCCGCCGCGCGTGCCCACGCCGTTGATCGAGCAGGTCTCGAAGCGGATGTTGATGACGGTGGTGGCGCCGAGCGCGTGGGCCTGCTCGAGCATGCGGACCATCGCCTCGCGCCGCGCGCGGTGCATCATGCGCTCGAACGAACGGACCTCGCCACCGATGAGCTTGCGCAGGCTTGCGGCGAAGGTCTTGAAGTAGTCCGAGCCGATGACGACGCCGCCGGTCACGAGATGGCCGTCGGAGAGCGGGTGGCCGGCGGGCGGGGAGCGGAGGTTCGTCGCGATGCAGCCTGCGAGTTCGGCCTCGCGGCGATCGAGTTCGCGCAGGTGCGAGCGCTCGATCATGCGGCCGATCGAGAACCCGAGCGCGATGAGGAGAAGCGGGGCTCCGCACTGGCAGACGAGGGCGGCGATCTGGCTGGCGTCCATGGAGATCTCTCGGGCGGATCGGGTTCCCTACGCGGACATGAGCTCGGTGGGGTTCACAGCGCGTTCGGCGGCGCGATCGGGGGAGTCGGCTGCAACGGCGCGCCGCCGCCGATCCGGCGCAGGCGCACGGCCGTGCCGTAGGCGTAGAGCTCGGCGGCGCCCTGCGTGATCGCGCTCGTGCAGAAGCGCACATTGACGACGCCGTCGGCGTTCAGCTGGCGGGCCTGCACGAGCATGCGCTCGAGCGCCTCGCGCCGCGCCTCGGTGAGCAGTTCGGTGTAGCCCTTGAGCTCGCCGCCGACGATGTTCTTGAGCGACGCGGCGATGTCGCGGCCGACATGCTTCGACCGGATCGTGTTCCCTTGGACGAGTCCGCAGAGACCGACGATCTCGTGACCCGGGACCGTTTCGGTGTTGACGACGATCATGCAACCTCCATCTGCGGCGCCTCGCCCGCATGGACTTCCAGGCGGGGGACGCCGCGGGCAACATAGCAGCGTCAGAACGCAGGGGGCGCGACGAACTCGGCGCGGACGCCCGTCTTCGGATGCGCGAACGCGAGGGTCCGCGCGTGGAGGCAGAGCCGTGGCCGCGCGGTTCGGGCCGCGCCCTCCGCGTAGAGCTCGTCGCCGAGGATCGGGTGGCCGATCGCGAGCATGTGGACGCGCAGCTGGTGGCTGCGACCGGTGTGGGGCGTGAGCTTCACGCGCGTCCAGGCGAACCCGTCGCCGGATCCATCCCCGTCGCGGCCGCGCTCGAGCACATCGTAGTCGGTGCGGCTCGGCTTTCCCTCGGTCAGGTGCACGATCTGGCGGGCGCTGCCGAGCGCCTCCTTGCGGAGCGGCAGATCGATCGTGCCGCGGTCGTCCGCCACATGTCCGGCGACGAGCGCCTCGTAGGTCTTGTCGACCGCGCGGGCCTCGAACGACATCGACAGCGTCCGATGCGACTCCGCGTCGCGGGCGAGCACGATCACGCCCGAGGTGTCGCGGTCGAGCCGGTGGACGATCCGAGCGCCGGGGAAGTCGTGCTGCAGCCGCGCGACGAGGCAGTCCGCCTTTTCGGGGCCGATTCCGGGCACGGAGAGCAATCCCGAGGCCTTGTTGCAGACGACGAGGGAGGGGTCTGAGAAGAGGACCGAGTAGCCGAGATCCGTCACGGGAAGGGCTACACTAACCGCCCCATGAAGCTTTGGAATCTCGCCGCCGTTTCGCTCCTTGCCGCCATCTCGGCCTGCACGCCGAAGCCAGCCGAGGCGCCCAAGCAGACAGACGGGCAGACAGACGGGCAGAAAGAGCCGCAGGCCCAGAAGCGGGCCGCCCCAGCGGCGCGGGTCGCCCCCGCGAGCGCCGTCGCGGAGCCCGGCGTCTCGGGCGCCCGGCAGTTGACCTTCCCCGACCGCTTCATCAAGGCGGGCGAAGCCTACTTCTCGCCCGACATGAAGCGCATCGTCTTCCAGGCGATCGAGGTTCCCGAAGGCGAGGACGATCCCGCCGAGTTCTACGCGATGTTCGTGTGCGATGTCGTGCGCGATGGCGCCGGCGACATCGTGGGCGTCGACAACATCCGCCGCGTGTCGCCGAAGGGCAGCGCGAACACCTGCGGCTGGTTCCATCCGACCGACCCGAACCGCCTCCTCTTCGCCACGACCGTCGGCGCGCCGACCGCCGAGAACGCGCCGGGCTACCAGCGCGGCACATCCCGCTACCGCTGGGCGTTTCCCCCCGAGACGCGCATCGTCGAAGTCGACCTGCGCACCGTGGACGGCACCGCGGCATCGCTCAAGCCGCTTGAAGGCGACGGCAAGGCGTACATGGCCGAGGCAAGCTGGTCGCCCGACGGCCGCTTCATCCTGTTCTGCTCGCTCGAGTCGGGCGACGGCGACCTCTACATCCGCGACACGAAGACCGGCGCGCGCCGCGCCATCGTGACGGCGGGGGGCTACGACGGCGGGCCGTTCTTCTCGCCCGATGGCAAGCGCATCTGCTACCGGTCCGACCGCAACCGCGACAACCTGCTGCAGGTGTTCGTCGCCGATCTCGTCTTCGACGCCGACGGCTCGATCACCGGCATCGCGAACGAGATGCAGCTGACCGCGAACGAGCATGTCAACTGGTGCCCGTTCTTCCGCCCGGACGGCAAGACGCTCGTCTACGCCTCGAGCGAGATGGGCCACCGCAACTACGAGGTCTTCGAGGTCGTCATCCCCGACAGTCCGGGCGCGACGCCCGTCCGTCGCCGCGTGACCGAGGCGGACGGCGCCGATGTGCTGCCTGTGTTCTGTCCGGACGGCAAGTGGCTGCTCTGGACCGGCCAGCGCCACGAGGGGCGGTCGAGCCAGCTCTACATCGGCCGCTACCGCGACCAAGGCGCCGCCAAGTGAGCGACGCGGCGCTCACGGCCATCTCCGAGCGGCGGTACCTGATCCCGTTCCGCTCGCAGCTTCTGCCTGCGATCTTCACCGACACCCTCGTGATCGGTTCGGGCGTCGCCGGGCTGCGCGCGGCGTTGGCCGCGGCCGAGCACGGCGAGGTGATCGTCGCTGCGAAGGATGCGCTCGAGATCTCGAACACCGCGTGGGCGCAGGGCGGCATCGCGGCGACGATCGCCGCCGACGACAGCGCCGACGCGCATGTCGCCGATACGCTCGAAGCGGGAGCCGGGCTGTGCGAGCCCGACACCGTGCGCGCGCTCGTCGAGGAAGGCCCGCGCGAGGTCGAGCGGCTGATCGAGATCGGGATGCGCTTCGACCGCGACGCGAGCGGCGCCCTGTCGCTCACCCGCGAAGGCGGCCACGGACGCCGCCGCATCGTCCACACCGATGGCGACGCGACCGGACGCGAGCTGTCGCGTGCGCTCATCGCCGCCTGCAGGCAGGATCCGCGCGTGCGGCTCTTCGAGAAGTGCTTCGCGCTCGACCTCGTGACCTCCGGCGGCGCACGCCGGGGCGACGACCGCGTCCTCGGCGCGATCACGCACCATCCGAAGTACGGGCTGCAGATCATCTGGGCGCGCGCGACCATCGTCGCGACCGGCGGCATGGGCCAGCTGTGGCGCGAGACGACGAACTCGCGCATCGCCACGGGCGATGGCGTGGCGATGGCGTGGCGCGCGGGCGCGCAGGTCGCCGACCTCGAGTTCGAGCAGTTCCATCCGACCGCGCTGTATGTCGCGGGCGCCGCGCGCTCGCTCATCTCGGAAGCCGTGCGCGGCGAGGGCGCGCACCTCGTCGATCGCGCGGGCCGGCGCTTCATGGAGGGGCGGCATCCGCTCGCCGAACTCGCGCCGCGCGATGTAGTCAGCCGCGGCATCGTCGAGCACCTGGCGTCGACGCAGGAGCCCAATGTCTTCCTCGACGCGCGCGGCCTCGGCAGCGCAGGGTTCGAGACGCGCTTCCCGGGCCTCTTCCGGCTGCTCGCGGGCTACGGCATCGACCCCGGCTCCGCGCTCATCCCCGTCATGCCCGCCGCGCACTACACGATCGGCGGCATCTGGGCCGACCTCGACGGCCGCACGAATGTGCCGGGCCTCTTCGCCTGCGGCGAGAGCGCCTGCAACGGCCTCCATGGCGCGAACCGCCTCGCGTCGAACTCGCTCCTCGAGGGGCTCGTCTTCGGACGGCGCGCGGGCGCGGCCGCCGCGACCTCCGATGGCGGCACGCGCGGCAACATCCGCGTGGTGAGCGACATCCGTCCGAGCGACAAGGGCGAGCTCGACCTCGTCGATGTCCGCTCGAGCCTGCGGAGCGCGATGTGGCGCAATGTCGGCGTGGTCCGGACGGGCAACCGGCTCGCCGATGCGCTCGACATGATCCAGTTCTGGTGCCGCTACTCGCTCGACAAGATCTTCGACGATCTCGCCGGCTGGGAGATCCAGAACATGCTCGTCTGCGCGACGCTCGTCGCGGCCGCTGCGCGCGCCCGCGAGGAGTCGCGCGGCACCCACACCCGCAGCGACTTCCCGGCCGCCCGCGCGTCCGAGGCGCTCCACAGGCTGTATTCGGCGGCGTGCGACCGCGTGGAACCGAAGCCCGTCGGTACGGCCGCTGCCGCCGTCAAGTAGCCTGCACGAGGTCATGCGCGGCGACCGAAGCATCCTCCACTCCGTCTCGCGAGCGCTGCGGCTCTCGGGAGCGGCGCTCGTCTGCGCGGGCTTCGTCGCGGCGTGCGGCCCGCGCGTCGAGTACCGCGCGCGTCCGGGCTTCGCATCGAGCGAGGACCTTCCCGACGAGATCGTCCTCGAGGACGGAACCATCATCCGCTATGTGCCGCTCTCGGAGTTCCTCGCCCGCCGCAAGGCGCGCGAGGAGGGGCGCATGTACGAGCCGCGCTCGGCCGAGGACAAGGTCGACCCGCAGAAGCCCGGTTTCCGGGCATGGGAGGAGGCCGAGGACGGCTCGGTGCGCATGCAGGCGATCATGCCCGAGCAGGTCGTCGCAAACGCCATGCGGGCGTTTCGCGAGGAGCGCTACGGCGATCTGTGGGACCAGATGGTGTCGGAAGGCGTGCGCAGGCGCGCCGCCGCCGAGTCGACGCCCGAGGCTGCGCGCGAGCGCTTCATCGTGTGGTGCGGGAAGAACCGTTCCGACGCGATGGTGCTCCTCAACCGCATGAGCTTCGCCTTCAGCACCAACGGCGTGGTGATGCGCAAGACCGGCGACAACATGCTGCAGATGACGCTCGCCCCGCAGGCGCTCTCCGACTTCAAGCTGCGCGTCGTCGAGGTCTCGTTCGAGTCGACGCCCGAGGGCGAGCGCGTGCGGCTGGCCGGCATTCGGTGACTTGAGCGGTCGCGGCTGCGGCCGCCTCGTCTGGCGGTCAGGCCGTGGAGTGAAAGCACGGCCCGCCTGGGACGCGCCGCATGAACGCGACTCGTTTGTCGTGCCTCCGTGAGGGGGCCCGACGGGCCAAAACGCACACGCGCCGAGGGGTTGCCTCGGCGCGCGTGGATCTGGTTTGGTTGGCTCCTGCGCTTACGCGCCCGCGCCTGCGGCGGGGGTCGGGGCGGGTTCGGTCGGGCCTTGCCCGCCATCGCCTCCGCCACCGTCGCCGGTCCGCGTCGCCTTGAAGGTCAGGTGATCCTGACCCTCGACGCGGGTGACCTTGATTTCGTCGCCGGCCTTGAACTCGCCCATGAGCAGGTTCTCCGCCAGCGGATCCTCGATGTACTGGCCGAGCGCGCGGCGCAGCGGACGCGCACCGAAGTCGGGGTTGTAGCCCTTGTCGATGAGGAAGTCCTTCGCGGCCGCATCGAGCTCCATCTTCATGCCCTTCTCGGCGAGGCGCTTGCGCACCTTCGAGAGTTCGTACTCGATGATGGTGACGAGGTCTTCCTTCACGAGCGGACGGAACACCACGACATCGTCGAGACGGTTGATGAACTCGGGCCGGAAGAACTTCTCGACCTCGCCCATCAGCGCCTTGCGCATCTTCTCGTAGTCCTGCACCTCGGAGCGCTTGCCGAACCCGAAGGTCGCGCCGCCCTTGATGACATCGGCGCCGAGGTTCGAGGTCATGATGAGGATGATGTTCTTGAAGTCGACATGGCGGCCGAAGCTGTCGGTGAGACGGCCTTCCTCCATGATCTGGAGGAGCATGTTGAACACATCCGGGTGCGCCTTCTCGACTTCATCGAGGAGGACGACCGCGTACGGGCGGCGACGGATGCGCTCGGTGAGCTGGCCACCCTCTTCGTATCCGACATAGCCCGGAGGTGCGCCGACGAGCCGGCTCACATTGTGCTTCTCCATGTACTCCGACATGTCGAGGTAGATGAGCGCATCGGGGTCGCCGAACATGAACTCGGCGAGCGCCTTCGCGAGCAGCGTCTTGCCGACGCCCGAGGGGCCGACGAAGATGAACGAACCCATCGGACGCTTCGGGTCCTTGAGGCCCGAACGCGCCTTGCGGATCGCCCGCGACACGGCCTTGACGGCGTCGTCCTGGCTGACGACGGTCTTGTGGAGCTCTGCCTCGAGCTGGAGCAGGCGCTCGCTCTCGGCCTTCTCGAGACGGGTGAGCGGCACGCCGGTCATCTTGCTGACGACCTCGGCGACCACTTCCTCGTCGACGGTGCCGACCGTCTCGCTCATCCGCTCCTTCCACTCGACCTGCAGGCGCTCCCGCTCGCGGCGGTGCTTGTCCATCTGGTCGCGGATCTGCGCGGCGCGCTCGTAGTCGGCGTTCTTGACCGCCTCGTCCTTCTCGATCGCGAGGCGCTCGATCTTCTCCTCGATCTCGGCGAGGTTCGGCGGCTTCGCCATCGAACGGAGGCGCAGGCGAGCACCGGCCTCGTCGATCACATCGATCGACTTGTCGGGCTGCACGCGTCCCGGGATGTAGCGACCCGAGAACTCGATCGCGCCGCGGAGCGCCGCGTCGGTGATCTTGACGCGGTGGTGCGCCTCGTACTTCGGGCGGATGCCCTTCAGGATCTCGAAGGTCTGCTCCGCGTTCGGCGGCTCGACGGAGATCGACTGGAAGCGGCGCTCGAGCGCTGCATCCTTCTCGATGTACTTGCGGTACTCGTCG
>JBKCZS010000288.1:0-2566 GCA_046337925.1 bacterium
CGCGTTCGCCATCCGCTGCGCGCGGCCGGCGTCGCCGATCTCGTCGCTGTCGGGCGGCAACCAGCAGAAGTTCGCGCTCGCGCGCTGGCTCGAGACGCAGCCGCGCGTCCTCATCATCGACGAGCCGACCCGCGGCGTCGATGTCGGCGCGAAGGCCGAGATCTACCGCATCATCGCCGACCTCGCGGCGAAGGGACTTGCGTGCGTCGTGATCAGTTCGGAACTGCCCGAGCTCATCGGCCTCGCGCACCGCGTGGCCGTGATGCGCGAGGGGCGGATCGTGGGAGAGGTCGATCGCGCGGGGCTCGCGGCCGGCCACTGCGAGGAACGCATCGTGCGCATGGCCTCGGGCCTCGGCGACATGAAGGAGCGAACGGCATGACGACCAGCAAGTCCCGCGACGCATTCTCGATCCAGCGCTTCCTCGAGCGGTGGGGCGTCGTCGTCGCGTTCGTCCTGCTCTTCGTCGCGAGCTGCCTGAACCAAGGCTTCGACTTCCTCAACGCAGAGAACATCCGAGCGCTCCTCAACTCGAACGCGCCGGTCGGGATCCTCGCCGTCGGCATGACGCTCGTCATCATCTCCGCGGGCATCGACCTCTCGGTCGGCAGCATGGTGGTGCTGAGCGCGGCGGTCGGGCTCACGGCGGTCAACTGGCTGATCGGCAAGGAGTGGGGCGAGGCAAGCGCGGTGTGGCTCGGCGTCGGCACGACGCTGCTCGTGGGGCTTGCCGCCGGTTCGCTCAACGGGGCGCTCGTCGTCTTCGGACGGATCGCGCCGTTCATCGCCACGCTCGGCGGGCTCGCCGCGTACCGCTCGATGGCGCTCGCGATCGCGGAGGCGGGCGAGATCCGCTCGCAGAGCGATGCGCTCTTCCGCAAGTTCGGCCGCGAGGGCATCCCGCTCGCGTGGGAGGTTCCCGGCGTCGAAGGCGCCGAGTCGACCTTCCGCGGATTGCTGAACTCGGGCGGCAAGCCGCTGACGCTGCCCTATTCGATCATCGTCTTCTTCGTCGTCGCGATCATCGCGCAGTGGTTCCTCTCGCGCAGCCGCTTCGGACGCCACCTCATCGCGGTCGGCGCGAACGAGACCGCCGCGCGCTACGCCGGCATCTCGGTCGAATGGGTGCGGTTCCGCGTCTACGCCGTCATGGGCCTGCTCGCCGGCCTCGCGGGCTTCCTGCAGGCCTCGCGCATGAACTCGGTGTCGACCTCCGGCCTCGGCGTCGCGGCCGAGCTCGACGCGATTGCCGCCGTCGTGATCGGTGGAACCAGCCTGCGGGGCGGATTCGGCCGGGTCTGGGGCACGGTGCTTGGGGTCCTGATCCTCGGCATGATCACGAACATGCTCACGATCTCCGGGGTGAGTCCGTACTGGCAGGGCGCGGTCAAGGGCGCCGTGATCGTGCTCGCGGTGCTCGTCCAACGCGGGTCGCGCGCGTAGCGGCGCGGCCGACGGCGCGGTATCTTCCGCGCCATGAAGATCGCAACCCTCGCTTCTGTCGGACTTCTCGCGGTCGCCGCCTCGCTCGGCCTCGCCGCAAACGCCCCCAGCGCGCCCGTCGCAGAGGCCGCCCCCGCGCCAGTGCCCGCGAAGGCGCCGATCAAGATCGGCGTCTCGATTCCCGCGGCCGACCACGGCTGGACCGCCGGCGTCGTGTGGTGGGCGAAGGAGTGCGCGAAGCTGCACCCCGACATCGAGTGGACGATCGCGACCGCCGAGACCCCTGAGAAGCAGATCTCCGACATCGAGGCGCTGATGGCGAAGAAGGTCGACGGCCTCGTGATCCTCGCGACCGAGAGCGCGCCGATCACGCCGATCGCGGAAGAAGCGCACAACCGCGGCATCCTCATCGTGAATGTCGACCGCGGCTTCCTCAAGCCCGTCGCCGACATCTTCATCGAGGGCGACAACAAGGCCTTCGGCCGCAAGAGCGCGGAGTTCATGGTGGAGAAGCTCGGCGGCAAGGGCAAGGCGAAGGGCGACCTCATCGTGCTCGAGGGAATTCCCTGCACGGTGAACACCGATCGCGTGAACGCGGCGATGGAAGTGTTCAAGGCCGAGCCCGGCATCAAGATCGTCGGCCAGGCCGCCGCGAACTGGAACCGCCAGAAGGCGCTCGAGGTCACCGAGACGCTCCTCACCAAGAACCCGAAGGTCACCGCCATCTGGGCGTCGGACGACGACATGGCGCTCGGCGCCGAGCAGGCGCTTGCCGAGAAGGGGATCGAGGGCGTGTGGATCCTCGGCGGCGCGGGCATGAAGGACATCGTGAAGCGCGTGATGAACAAGGATCCGATGTACCCGGGCAACATCACCTATCCGCCGTCGATGATCGCGACGGGCATGGAGATGGCCGCGACGGTGCTGGTGGGCGGCAAGAAGGAAGAGAAGCTGAAGTACATGCCGCAGCACCTGATGATCGACGTCGATCTCCTCACGCCGGAGAACGCGAAGCGGTACTACGTCCCCGACAGCATCTACTGAGTTTGAGCGGTCGCCGCTGCTGCGGCTCTCTCTGGTGGACTTAGCACCAAAGCGAGCAAGTTGCGAAGCAGGTTGCGAG
>JBKCZS010000289.1:0-15822 GCA_046337925.1 bacterium
GTAGAACGGAGAATGGGCGCGGCCCATTCGCTTCATGCGGAGGACGACCATGTCGTCACCCTTTCGGAAAGGCAAGCCTCGGTCCCGTCCATCGCATGATGGACTCTGAAGACTCTGACACCGTGTGGGACGGGAGTGACCGTCGTGCGCGGCGCCTTCGGCTCGCGGTTGCGAGTCGCGTAGGGTAGTGGAACGCCCGAGGCGATGCAATCTCCGTGGCGAAACGCCGCAGCGGGCGATAACCGCAGGCGGACGCCGTCAGCCTGCGGTGCCGCGGAAGACGGCCTCGACCGCACCCGCGATCGTGGTGCCGCAGATCGCCGAGGCCTGGCCGCAGAGACCGGCGATGCCGGAGAACATCGCGACGAGCACGATGAAGAAGCCTGCGGTCTGCACGCGCGGGTCGTGCATCAAGCGGTAGTAGGTGCGCGAGAAGCCGGCCACGATGCTCGCGCCGTCGAACGGCGGCAACGGCAGCAGGTTGAAGAGCGCGAGCATGCCGTTGAGGAGCCCGCCGATCACCGCGAACGACACGACGCGCGACCATGCGTCGCCGGACTCCTTCACGAGACCGAGGCCATCGACGGCACCGACCACGATCCAGCAGAGCGCGAACAGCACGATGTTCATCGCGGGACCCGCGCCCGCGACCACGATGCGTCCTTGCCGGCCCCATCGATACTTGCTCGGATCGCTCGGCATGGCGCCCCACGCGATGCCGACGAGCGCGAGGCACACGAGCGACCAGAGGCCCATGTGCACGATCGGGTTCCAGGTCATGCGCCCGTAGGTGCGCGGCGTGTCGTCGCCCTGCCAGAGCGCGGCCCAGCCGTGCGCAAGCTCGTGCAGCGTGATCGATGCGATGCACCAGAAGAGGTACGCGGCTGCGCCGGCGATGCCGAGCTTGAGATAGATGCCGTAGATGCCGATTTCCATGCGGTGTTCCGTCAGCAGGGTTGCGCGACGCGCAGCATAGGCGTTCGTGCAAACACCGTGCGTCCGTCGACGATCGTCGCCTCGACCGCGGGAAGTTCGCGCGTCCAGTCGACCTCGAACGGCGAACGGTCGAGCACCACGAGGTCGGCGGCGCGGCCTTCACGCAGCATTCCGCCCGAAAATCCCAGCATGTCCGCCGCCGTGCGCGTGTAGGCGACGAGCGCGTCGGCGACGCCGATCGAGTGTGCGGTCGCGAACGGCCGTCCGTCGAGATCGAGGCCGGTCACCGCCGCCTTGATGCCGAGCAGGGGATCGGGCGACACGATCGGCCAGTCGCTGCCGAACGCAAGCCGCGCGCCGTGCTCCAGGAGCGCCTTGAACGCGAAGAAGCGTTCGATGCGCCCGGGGCCGAGGCGCGCGAGCGCGAGGCGCGCGTCGTCGGCCTTGTGCAACGGCTGCATGCTCGCGAAGCGCCCCGCCATGCGCGGGATCTCGCGCGGATGGAGCGTCTGCGCGTGCTCGAAGCGCGGTGCGGGCGAATCGGCGCACGCGTCGAACGCGTCGATGAGCTCGCGCGCCGCGCGGTCGCCGATCGCGTGCACCGCGGGCGAAAGGCCGGCCCGCTGCACCGCGCGCATCCACGCCACGAGCTCGCCGTGCAGCGTGTGCTCCATCGCGAGGCCGCTCGTGTGCGGCGCGTCGGAGTAGGGCTCGAGCATCCACGCGGTGCGCGACCCGAGCGTGCCGTCCGCGAAGCTCTTGAAGCCGACGATGCGGAAGAAATCGCTTGATTCCTGCGGCAACTCGGGCGGCCGGTCGAGCGGCCAGTCGCGGTCGAGCACCGTCGCATGTACGCGGAAGGTCATCGTGCCAAGCGACGGGAGATAGACATCGCGTATGTCGCAGAGGTACTCCATCGACCCGCCGCCCGCGAGGCCGAGCGTGTGGAGATACTCGGCCGCGCGCGCAAGATTCGTGCGCTTTGCGGCCGCGCTCGGCGACGGAATCGCGGGAATCACGCGCTTCCACGCCGCCTGCTCGCGGAAGATGCCGTGGTCGGGCTCGATCTCGCCGCCGTCGATCGGCGTGGTGTCGAGCAGCGCGAGCGCCGCGCTGTTCACCACGCAGCTGTGCTGGTCCATGCGCCACGCCACGGCGGGGCGCTCGGTGCAGGCGAGCCACTCGCGCGTGGGCGCCTCGCCGCGCCAGTCGGCTTCGTTCCAACCGAAGCCGACGAGCCATGCGTCGTGCTCGCCCGCATCGTCGAGCCTGGCGCGATGGGCGCGAAGCCGCGCCTCGAACTCGTCCCGCGAGGTGCAGCCGCCGAGGTTGCACTGCGCGAGCGTCGCTGCGCCGAGGGTCACATGGAGATGCGCGTCGATGAACGCGGGCCCGAGCCAGCGGCCGCCGAGGTCGATCACGGGAAGCGCGCGCGACGCAGGTGCATCAAGCGATTCGATCACGCCGCCGCGCACGGTGACCGAACGCGCCTGCGGGCGCATCGGATCGGCCGTCCAGATTCGCGCGTTCTCGATGATGAAGTCCCGTCCGTCGCCTTGCATGGGTGGGCTATGCTATGGCCCCTATGCGAACGCCGCGAACCCACTCGTTGCTTGTTTCCGCCGCACTTGCCGCAACGCTCGCCGCGTGCACCGAGGCGCCCGCCCCCAAGCCGCCGGCGGCGATCAGGCCGTCGGCGTCCCAGCAGCCCGCCGCAGCGCCGGCGACCGCGCCCGCTCCGGCGACGGCCTCGACGGCCGCGGCCGTGGTCGACAGCCAGGTCGATCCGTCGAAGTGGAAGGTCTCGACCAGCGCCGATGATCCGCAGTGGCTCGAGGTCGCGGGATTCCGCGCGCCGAAGCCGGCGTCGTGGGTGTGGACGAAGCCGTCGATGCAGTTCCGCACGCTGCAGTACACGGTGGCGGGCGAAGGCGACTCGACCAAGGCGGCCGAGCTGATCGTGAGCGTCTTCGTCGCCGGCGACGGCGGCCCGCTCGATGCGAACATCGAGCGCTGGCGCGGCCAGTTCCGCAAGAACAACGAGCCTGTCGAGGCGAAGCGCTCGTCGAAGGAAGTCGGTCCGCTGAAGATCGAGTTCGTCGAGCTCGAGGGCGACTTCATGGCGATGGGCGCGCCCGCGCCGAAGAAGGACTCGCTGCAGCTCGCCGCGATCGTGCAGGCCGAAGGCCGCAATGTGTTCTTCCGCCTCGTCGGACCGAAGGAAACCGTCGAGGCGAACCGTGAGGCGTTCAACAAGATGATCGACGGGTTGATGCCGGCGGACTGAGCGCTCGCGGTCGGCACCTGATTTCTCACGGAGACACGGAGAACACAGAGACTGTGGTTCTGACTGTGGATCTCGAAAGCGCGAAGCTTTCCGCTGACCTTGAGGCCCGTGTCATCCGACCCGCTTCCGGCCGTGCCGAGGCGGCACCGCAACCAGAACAAAAGAGAGGCGGTCCAATGGACCGCCTCTCTGCTTGACTGCTCCGTGTTCTCCGTGTCTCCGTGAGAAGATCCCACGGGAGATGCGGGTTCACGCATACATCTTGTTGACTTCGTTCCAGTTCACCACATCCCACCACGCCTTCAGGTAGTCGGGGCGGCGGTTCTGGTAGTTCAGGTAGTACGCGTGCTCCCAGACATCGCAGCCGAGGATCGGCATGCCGCCGCAGTCGGCGATGCCCTTCATCAGCGGGTTGTCCTGGTTCGGCGTCGAGCAGATCGCAAGCGATCCGTCGGCGTTCTTGCAGAGCCACGCCCAGCCCGAGCCGAAGCGGCCGGCGCCGGCGGCGGCGAACTTCTCCTTGAAGCCGTCGAACGAGCCGAAGGCCTTGTCGATCGCGGCCGCGAGCGCGGGGCTCGGCGAGCCGCCGGTGCCCTTCGGGGCCATCCACTTCCAGAACATCGAGTGGTTCCAGTGGCCGCCGCCGTTGTTGCGCACTGCGGTGCGGATCGACTCTGGCAGCGTCGCGATGTTGCGGCAGAGGTCCTCGATCGACATCGACTGCAGGTCCGCGTGCCCTTCGAGCGCCTTGTTGAGGTTCGTCACATACGCGTTGTGGTGCTTGGTGCGGTGGATGTTCATCGTGAGCGCGTCGATCGACGGCTCGAGCGCGTTCTCGGCGTAGGGGAGTTCGGGAAGCGTGAAGGCCATGGTCTTTGTCTCCTGCGTGGAAGTCGTGTGAAGGATGCTGTTGCCGCCGAACGCGCTCGCAGCGGCGGCGCCGACGGCGCCAAGCGCGACGGTGCCGAGGAATTCGCGGCGGGAAGGATCGTTTGGGGCGGGCTGGTTCGGTGACATCGGAATCTCCGTGGATGAGGAGGATAGCCGCGCCACGCTACGCTGTGCGCATGGCCGAACCGGCACGCACGACAGTCGCCTCGCCAGCCGCCAGCGCGCGGCAGTGGCGGCTCTGTCTCCTGCTGACCCAGTCCGCGTGCCGCCTCCCGTGGGAGGTGGTGCTCGAGCGCGCGATCGCCGGCGGCGTCGATGCTGTGCAGGTGCGTGAAAAAGACCTCGATGCGCGCGACCTTGTGGCGCATGCGCGCGCCGTGCGCGCTGTCTGCGCGCCGCGCGGGGTGGCGACGATCGTGAACGACCGCCTCGATGTGGCGCTCGCGGCCGACGCCGACGGCGTGCACCTCGGGACAGGCGACCTGCCGATTCGCGATGCCCGCCGCATCGCGGGCAACGCGCTGCTCATCGGCGCAAGCACGCACTCGCTCACCGAGGCGCGCGCCGCGATCGAAGCGGGCGCCGACCACTGCGGCGTCGGCGCGATGTACGAGACGGCGTTGAAGCCGGGCCTCGCGCCTTCGGGCGAGGCGTATCTGCGCGCCTTCGTCGCGGAATTTCCGCAGGTTCCGCACCTCGCGATCGGCGGCATCGCCCCTGGCCGCGTGGCGGCGCTCGCGCGCGCGGGCTGCCGCGGCGTCGCCGTGTCGAGCGCGATCTGCGGCGCCGAAGACCCGGCGGCCGTCGCGCGCGCGATCGTCGCCGAACTCGCGCAAGAAGCGGGGGACACGCCATGAGCGATTCCGTCGTCCGCGATGTGCGCCTCGTCCTCTGCGGCACCGGCACTTCCGCCGGCGTGCCCGTCATCGGCTGCGACTGCGCCGTCTGCACCTCGGGCGATCCGCGCGACGCGCGCACCCGCTCGGGCGCCGCGCTCTTCTTCAAGGACGACGAGGACCGCGATCGCGTGATCCTGCTCGACTGCGGCCCCGACCACCGCACGCACAGCCTGCGGCTCGGGCTCAAGCGCGTCGACGCGATCTTCTTCACGCACGACCATGTCGACCACACCTTCGGCCTCGACGATGTACGCCGCTACAACGCGCTCATGAAGGCGCCGATCGAGGTCTTCGCCGATGCGCGGACGCGCGTGTCGCTCGAGCGCATCTACCAGCACATCTTCCGGCGCCACGAGAATGTGAACGACTCGTTCGTGGCCGACCTCGCGATGCGCACGATGGCGGCGGGAACGCCGATCGACTTCCGCGGCCTTCGCATCACGCCGTTCGAGGTGCTGCACGGCCGGCTTCCGGTGCTCGCCTTCCGCATCGAGGCGCTCGACGAGACCGGCGCGGTCGCGCGCGAGCAGCCGGGGCCGCTGCCGCTTGCCTACTGCACCGACCTCTCGGCGATGCCGCCCGCGGCATGGCCGAAGATCCGCGGACTCGAGACGCTCGTCCTCGACATGCTGCGCTATCGGGCGCATCCGACCCACCTGACGGTGGCGCAGGCGACGGGAATCGCCCACGAAGCGCAGGCGCGCCTGACCGTCTTCGTGCACATGACCCACGACATCCGCCACGCGGAACTCTCGGCGGAACTCCCGCCGGGAATGGAACTTGGGTACGACGGTATGGCGATCGACGGCGCCTGAACGCGTCCGGACGCGGGTTCCGCCAGCCCCCGCGAAGTGCTATCATCGTCGCCCCTATGGCCCAGATCCGTGAGCTCAAGAAGCGCATGGTGGCGGTGCGCACCATCCAGCGCATCACCAAGACCATGCAGATGATCGCGACGGCGAAGTTCACCGCCGCGCTCGCCCGTGCAAAGGCGACCCGTCCGTACACCGACCGCATCCGCGGCCTGGTGGGCGAGGTTGCGGCCGCCGCCGGTGACCAGTTCTCCCATCCGCTGATGAAGTCGCCCGCGACCCCGACCGGTCGCGAGCTCGTGCTCGTCATCACCTCGGACCGCGGTCTCTGCGGCGCCTACAACGGCAATGTCCTGCGCAAGGCGAACCTCGCCATCAAGGGGCTGAAGACCGCCGGCACCTCGACGATCGTCGAGACCTGCGGCAAGAAGGCCGTCGCGTACTTCCGCTTCGCGAAGATCGACATCGCCGAGCGCCACACCTTCGGCGACAAGCCGCAGTTCGCGCAGGTCGAGGCGCTCGCGAAGCGCCTCATGGCCGACTTCTCCGCGGGCAAGTTCGACAAGGTGCATGTGGTCTACATGCGCTTCATCTCGAACGCGAAGCAGGTGCCCGAGGTCATGCAGCTCCTTCCGCTCGCGGCCCCCGCCGCTGCGAAGGGCGCGTCGTCGTCGAACTACGAGTTCAGCCCGTCGGGCGCCGAGCTCCTCGCCGACCTTCTTCCGAAGTCGGTCGTCGTGTCGCTCTTCCAGGCGTTCAACGACGCCGCGGTCAGCGAGCATGTGATGCGCATGGTGTCGATGAAGGCCGCGACCGACAACGCGGGCGCCCTCGGCCGCACCATCCGCCGCAACTACAACCGCGCGCGCCAGGCACGCATCACGACCGAGCTCACCGAGATCGTGTCGGGTGCGGCGGCGCTCGAGTGACGCGAGACCACCCCTGAAAGCACGAACGCCCGCCGGAAACGGCGGGCGTTCTCTTTGCGCTGTGCGTGCAGGGCGCGCTCTGCGCGCGGCGGGCTACTCCTTCTTCGCCTGGCGCTTCACGGGCAGTCCCTCGACTTCCCACGCCTTGAGGCCGCCGAGCATGTTGAAGACGGGTTCGTAGCCGAGCTCCATGAGGCGCTTCGCTGCGGCCTTCGCCATGACATCGTCGTAATCGGTGTCGTAGACGATGTAGAGATCGAAGCCGCGGCAGGTCGCCTCGTGCGTGCGCTCGATGTCGGGGAAGGGGATGTTGGTCGCCTGCGGGATGTGTCCCGCCTCGAACTCCTTCGTGGTGCGCGGGTCGAGCCAGAGCACCTTGGGCAGTCCGCGGCTGCCGAACGCGCCCGTCGAGGTGTTCGCGAGCTCGATGAGCTCGTTCGGGCGCTTGTAGACGAGGCTTCGGTCGCTCGTGGCCTTGTTGCAGCCGACGGCGGGCAGCAGCGCGATCGCCGCGAACAGGATCATGCAGAGGCTTCGAAGAGGGTTGTTTCTCATGGTGTTCGATCGATGGAGGGAATAGGATGACGCCTCGCGCGTCCGAGGCGGATGCGCAGGGATGCGCGCAGAGTGTCGCGCATTCCGAGCCGCCGTGGGAACCCTCGGGCGTCCAGACGCCCGATTGCGCACCACGACGCGCGTTCTATCTCGGCTCCCAGGCGAATACCGATGCAATTCCAGCACCGCACCCGTTCCTTCCTCTCCGCATTGCTCTGCGTCGCCGCGCTCGCGGGCGGCGCGTCCGCCGTCGCGCAGGGGATCCCCGCCGCGCAGGCGGCGCGCGAGCCGAAGACGGGCGAAGAGCTCGTGCGGGTCGCGGTCGGGGTCGTCGGCGAGGCGAAGCCGGGCGCCACGGTCCGCGTCGCGGCCACCTTCACGATCCACCCGGGCTGGCACATCTACTGGGCGAACCCCGGCGAGTCCGGGATGCCGACCCAGTTGACGCTCGACCTTCCCGAGGGCTGCACCGCCGCGAAGGGCGAGGACGGCGAGACGCAGATCGAGTTCCCCATCCCGCAGGTCTTCTCGAAGGGCGAGACCACCTTCGGCTACGAGCGATCGGTGACGCTCTCGATTCCCGTGACGCTGCCGGGCGAGATCCCTTCGGCCGGGCTTCCCGTCACCGTGCGTTCGCGCTGGCTGGTGTGCAAGGAATCGTGCCTCATGGGCCAGAACGAGGCCAAGGCGGATCTCGCCAAGCCCGTCGCGGCCGATGCGCCGCTCGCCAAGGCACTCGCGGAGTCGCTGGCGCGAGTGCCGAAGCCGATGCCCGCCGACTGGAAGTGTGCGATCGCAGAAGTCGCCGAGGAGTCGGCCGTGCTCACCGTCGAGGCCCCTGGTGCGACGGAACTGCGGTTTTTCCCTTTCGAAACCCCCGGCGCGCAGCTTGCATCGGGTTTCCTCGCGGACGCGAAGGGAGCGGCGCTGCGCGCCGAGATCGCGCTTTCGCGGGAGAGCACCCTCGGAAAGCCGCTCGAGGTCGCAGGAATCCTGCTTGTCGGCAAGAACGGCCCTGCCTATTCGTTCCGCGTTCCCGTACCCGCCGCGAAGTAGCCGATGAGTGCGCGGCGCGTTTCCCTGACCGCCATCTTCGAACCGTATCTTCCACTTTCACACTGAAGGAGTCTCCATGACCAAGTTGATCAGCGTCGTCCTCGCCGCCTCGCTCGCAGCCGGCTTCACCACCCTCGTCCTCGCGCAGGACGGCACCAAGCCGACCGCGCCCGCCGAGAAGGAGAAGGGCGGCAAGAAGGAAGGCCGCAAGGAAGGCAAGAAGGCCGAGTCGAGCTTCGCCAGGGCCAAGGTCGGCGAGGCCGCCCCGAACTTCACGCTCAAGACCACCGATGGCAAGGAGTGGAGCCTCTCCGACGCGAAGGGCAAGGTCGTGGTCCTCGAGTGGATCAACCCCGAGTGCCCCGTCTGCGTGCGCGTCATGAAGGACGGCACCGTGGCCAACACCATCAAGGCCGTCACCGAGCAGTACTCGGATGTCGTCTATGTCGCGATCAACTCGAGCGCTGCGCGTCCGTCGAGCCTCGAGGGCACCGCTGCGTACATGAAGGAGCACAAGGTCGAGATCCCGGCGCTCCTCGACAGCGATGGCGCGGTCGGCCTGATGTACGGCGCGAAGACCACGCCGCACTGCTATGTGATCGACGCGAACGGCAAGCTCGTCTACCAGGGCGCGATCGACAACAACGACGGCCGCGGCGACGGCAAGATGAACTATGTCGTCAACGCCGTGACCCAGCTCAAGAAGGGCGAGTCGGTTTCGCCGAGCGAGACCAAGCCGTACGGCTGCTCGGTCAAGTACAAGAAGTGAGCGCTCTCAACTGAGTGACTTCAGCCGGCCTGCGGCGCCCGCTTCGGTGGGCACACAGGCCGGCTGTGTTTTTGCCGAAGGCGAGCAACGAGAAGCCGCCGCTCACGGACGCACCAAAGCGAGCAAGTTGCGAAGCAGGTTGCGAGCGCTCATTACTGCAGGCTGACGGGCATCACCACATAGGTGAAGTCGTTGCCCACCTTGATGACGCCCGGCTTGTTCGGGGCCTTCATCTCGATGATGACCTGCTCCGAGTCGATGACCTTGAGCACATCGACGATGAAGGTCGGGTTGAAAGCGATGTCGATCGGCTCGCCCTGGTAGGCGATGCCGTCGATGCGGACTTCCGACTCGCCCATCTCGGGCGCGCGGCTCGTCAGGGTGAGCTGCTTCTGCGCGAAGCTCATGCGCACGCCCTTCGATTCCTCGTTGGTGAGCAGGCTCGCGCGGCGGATCGCGCCGCCGAGTTCGCCCGCATCGCAGGTGGCGCGGCGGTCGTGTTCCTTCGGGATGACATCCTCGAACGGAGGGAACGCACGCTCGTCGACGCTCGAGACGAGCGTGGCGCCCGAGGCCGCGTCGCCGACCTGGAAGATCACCTGGTTTCCGTCGCGCGCGACGCGCACGGCCGCATCGGGGTCGGACATCAGGCGGAGCAGGGCGTTGAGCGCCTTGGTCGGCACGATGAAGGTGATGTCGTTGTCGCCGCCCTTGCAGGTGCCGCGCGCGACCGCGAGGCGGCGGCCATCGGTGGCGACGAGGCGCAGCTGCGTCTTCTTGCGGTCGACCAGGACGCCGCTGATCGCGTAGCGCGAGTCGTCGCGGGCGGTCGCGAAGCTGGTGCGGTGGATGAGGCGGCGCAGCGTGCCGGCGTCGACCTCGAAGTCGGTGCGGTCGCTCGGCTTGCGGACGCCGGGGAACTCGCGGGGCTCGTAGCCGAACACCTTGAAGGTCGAGCTCTCGGTCGAGATCGTGGCAAGGGTGCGGTCGACCGAGATCGACACGGTCGAGTCGTCGCACGCGCGGACGATCTGGTTCAGCTTGTCGGCGGGGATGAGCGCCTCGCCCTCTTCCTTGATGTCCACATTCGGGACAGAGAGGACGAGTCCGATCTCGGAGTCGGTGGCGCTGATCTGGAGGGTGCCGCCCGAGCTCGACTTCTTGGCGGTGAGCTTGAGGCAGAGGAGGACGGGCGACGGCGTGCGCGAGGCGACCACGCCGCTTGCCATGGTGAGCGCGTCGGACAGGGAGAGACGGTCGCAGATCAACTTCATCGTGTGCCCCTTCGTCATTCGACGCCCCTCGGTCTGCCGCGCGCTGGCGTGCGGCCCGGGCGTCTCTTCGACTTCTCGGCGGAATCCGCCATGTTGTGGTCGAAGCCGAGGCAGTGTACCGCCCGTTGGGGCGGTTGCAGCGGAATAGACAGGCTCCGCACCCGCGATTTCTCACCGTTTCCGACCGACGCCGCCTCTGCGGACGCAACGGCCCGAATACCCTCCCGCCCATGCTGTACCGCTTCCTCCGCGGCCTGAACGAGATCTACGGCGTCACCGTGCTGTTCTGCTTTATCGCGGCGTTCTTCGTCGCGTTTGCGTTCACGCTGATCTACCCGATCGTGCCCCTGGTGATGCTGATCTCGTCGATCTTCCTCGTCGTGATCGCACGGGTGGTGTTCCTCGTGCTGCGGCGCATGGAGCGTGGCGTGGCGCTGTCCGGCATCCGCCAGGGAACCTGCCCCGCCTGCTCGACCAAGTTCGACGCCATCCTCGTCGGCGAGCGGCGCGTCCACGAGTGCCCGGGCTGCCGCCGCATCTTCGACGAGTTGGGCGACCCGTATGTGCCGCAGGAAAACCCGGAGGACGCGGACAAGAGCGCGACCTTCGAGCGCTCCGCGATCGGAGCGGCCTGATCGTGGCCGGTGCGGAGGATCTCGTCGTCCTGACGCGGGTTCCCGATGAACTCTCGGCGTTGCTCATCGTGGGCGATCTCGAGTCGCAGGGGGTGCCCGCCGTGGTGATCGGCGGGCTCACGGCGCAATTGCGTGCCGAAGCGCCGGGCCTCGTCTCGGTGATGGTGCGTCGGATGGACCTTCCCAGAGCACAGGCATTGCTCGAGCAGAACGCGCCGCCGCCGGGCTGGGAGGACGAGGCCGAGGCCGCTCCCCGCGAGGACGAGGAAGGTTTCTTCGCCGACGAGCCGGGCGACGACGCCGACGGCCGCGAGGCGCGTCGGCGCGGCGATCTGTAGGATCACGCGCATGCGCACGGTCCTCTTCGTCTGCTCTGGCAACACCTGCCGTTCACCCATGGCGGAAGGCATCGCGCAGAAGCTGTTCGAACAGGGGAAGTTTCCGCCGTCGACCGGCTCGCTCTTCTTCGCGTCGGCCGGCGTGGCCGCCTTTGAGGGCGCGCCGACAAGCGAGGAGACGATCGCGGTGCTCGAGGAGATGCGCGCGCCGCTGCCCGGCCACGCGAAGCGACTCACGCCCGACATGATCCGCCGCGCCGATCTTGTTCTCGGAATGACGGCGGCGCATGTGGCGCGGGCCCGCGCCATGGTCGCCGGGGATGCCGCTGCAGAGGCCAGAATCCACGCGATCGACCCGGAAGGCGATGTCGACGACCCCATCGGGCTCGGCCAACGCGCCTACGACGACCTGGCGGCCTATTTCGCCGAGTTGATTCCGAGACGCGTCGCGGGGATGCTAAGGGCATGAAGATCGCGCTCGGATGTGACCACCGCGGAGCCGCCGCCACGCAGGCGCTCGTCTCGCACCTCAAGGCCGATGGGCACGAGGTCGAGGTCGTCTGCGACCTGAACGGCGGCTCGAGCGACTATCCGGACAGCGCGTTCGCCGCGTGCAGCAAGGTCGCGCGCGGCGAGGCCGACCGAGCGATCCTCATCTGCGGCACCGGCATCGGCATGTGCATCGCGGCCAACAAGATCCGCGGGATCCGCGCAGCGCTCGCGCAGGACGAGCTCTCGGCGCAGCTCTCGCGCACCCACAACGACGCGAATGTCCTCTGCCTCTCGGCGGACCTCATCGGACACACGCTCGTGAAGCGCATCGTCGACACCTGGACCCGCACGCCGTTCGACGGAGGCAGGCATCTCCGCCGCCTCCACAAGATCGAGGCGATCGAGCGGGGCGAGGATCCATCGACGCTGCGCGCCTGACGCGAGACGCAATTCGGAGCTTCCATGTTTGACCGTATCACGATCGCTCGTGCGCCGAAGGCGCCAGTCATTCTCGCCGTCCATGCCGACGACAAGTCGCTTGCGAAGGGCGACCGCAACGCCGCGCGCGATGCGGCGGTCTCGGCCGCGAGCTTCCGCGCCGAACTCGGCGAGACGACGGCGGCGTCCGACGGCACCGTGATCCTCGGACTCGGCAAGAAGGCCGACTTCAACGCGAAGTCGGCGCGCACCGCTGGCGCGCGGCTCGTGCGCGGGCTCGAGCGCATGAAGGTCGGCAAGGCGCGCGTTGCGTTCGGCGGCATGTTCGCGGCGCGCGACGCACGCGAGTTCGGCCAGGCGATGGGCGAGGGGCTCGCGCTTGCGAACTGGCGCGTCGATATGTTCGACGGCAAGGCGACGCAGCGCACGCCGCGCGCGGGCAATCTCGCGATCGACGCGGGAAGCGGCGCATTTGCCGATGGTGTCGCGCGCGGCCTCGAGGTCGGCGCCAGCGTGAACGAGGCGCGCCGCATCGCGGCGACGCCGCCCAACATCTGCACGCCGAACTGGTTCGCCGGCGAGGCGAAGAAGCTCGCGCGCGCGGCGGGGCTCTCGTTCAAGCTCATCTCGTTCAACGACGCGAAGAAGCTCGGAATGGGCGGCATCGTGGCGGTCGGGCAGGGGAGCGACGAGAAGAGCCTCATCGCGATCCTCGAGTACAAGCCGAAGCGCATCAGCGCGAAGGCGCGCGGCAAGACGCTCGCGCTCGTCGGCAAGACGCTCACCTACGACACGGGCGGCTACTAGCTGAAGGTGAACAACGGCATGAAGGGGATGAAGTACGACAAGTGCGGCGGCGCCGCCGTGTTCGGCGCGATGCACGCGATCGCGCACGCGAAGCTGCCGATCCATGTCGTCGCGCTGTTCCCGGCTGCGGAGAACATGGTGAGCTCGAACGCCTACCGCCCCGACGACATCATCACGATGTACAACGGGACGACGGTCGAAGTGACGAACACCGACGCCGAGGGTCGCCTTGTCCTCGCGGACGCGATTTCCTACGGCTGCGAGAAGTACAAGCCGACCACGATGGTCGAGCTGTCGACGCTCACGGGCGGCGTGGTGACTGCGCTTGGCTCGTGGAGCGCCGGCTACTTCTGCGACGACGCGAAGCTGCGCGACGCGATCGAGTCGTCGTCCGACCGCACGGGCGAGAAGGTGTGGCGCCTGCCGCTCTGGAAGGAGCACAAGGACCACATGAAGAGCCAGCACGCCGACATCATCAACTCGAACCCGTCGCGGCTCGCGCACCCGATCCAGGGCGCTGCGTTCCTCGACTACTTCGTCGACAAGAGCGTGCCGTTCGCGCACATCGATATCGCGGGCGTGGCGAACTCCGACGGCCCGACCGACCTCTGCGTCGCGGGCCCGACAGGCTACGGCGTGCGGCTGCTGGTCGATCTCGCCGAAAGCATGTGCTGAGACGCTTCGGCGGTAGCGAACGGTTCGGATTTTCTCACGGAGACACAGAGGCACAGAGGCCAAGACCTTGGGTTGGATCGCGTTGGACGCGGATCGATCGGAGGCTTGTTCTCTCTCTTCTCTTCTCTTCTCTTCTCTTCTCTGTGCCTCTGTGTCTCCGTGAGAGACCTGTTCAGGCCTGCTCGCGTACCGCGCGTCGCACCCACATCGCGACGACGGTCACATCCGCCGGCGAGATTCCCGCCAGCCGGCTCGCCTGGCCGAGCGTGCGGGGGCGGAAGCGTGCGAGCGTCTCGATCGCCTCGCGACGGAGGCCGCGGATCGCGTGCGGGTCGAGCGACTCGGGAATCGCCACCGAGTCGTACTCGCTCTGGCGGCGGATCTCGGCGTTCTGCCGCACGACATAGCCTTCGTAGCGCACATCGGTGACGATGCGCTCGAGCAACGCCGCGGGCACTTCGCCAACCGCGCGCGACACGCGCTCGGCAAGCCACGCGACCTCGACATCGGGCCGCTTCGCGAGGTCGAGGAGCCGTGCGCCGCCCTCGCGCATCTCGCCGAGCGCGCGCGTCACCGCGTCCTTCGCGCGCATGCGGTCTTCGAACGCCTCGAGCTGCTCGCGTCCGACGATGCCCCACGAGGCGCCGAGCGCGGTGAGCCGCTCGTCGGCGTTGTCGGCGCGCAGGAGCAGGCGATGCTCCGCACGCGAGGTGAACATGCGGTACGGCTCGCGCGGCGTGCGCGTCACGAGGTCGTCCATGAGGACGCCGGTGTACGCTTCGTGTCGCGCGAGGCGCACGGGGTCGAGCCCGCGCGCGCGCCGCGCCGCGTTCACGCCCGCGACGAGGCCCTGCGCGCCCGCCTCTTCGTAGCCGCTCGTTCCGTTGATCTGCCCCGCGAGAAAGAGCCCCGGCACGAGCTTCGTCTCGGTGGTCGCGTCGATCTGATGCGGCCACACCATGTCGTACTCGACCGCGTAGCCGAACTTCTGGATCTCGGCGTTCTCGAGCCCGCGCATGCCGCGCACAATCTCCAGCTGCACATCGGCCGGCAGCGAGGTCGACACGCCGTTCAGGTAGACCTCGTCGGTGAAGAGCGACTCGGGCTCGAGGAACACATGGTGCGAATCGCGGTCTGCGAAGCGCACGATCTTGTCCTCGATCGACGGGCAGTAGCGGGGACCGCACTCGGCGTCGATCTGCCCGGAATACATGGGCGCGCGGTCGAGGTTCGCGCGGATGAGCGCGTGAATCTCCGCAGAAGTCTCGGTCTCGCGGCAATCGGTCTGCGCAAGATGCGGGAATCGGCCGAGCGGCATCGCGCCGGGCGAACGGTCGCTGAACGCGGTCGGCACCGCGTCGCCGAGCGCGGGCTTGAGCGCGTTCCAGTCGATCGACCCGCGCGCGACGCGCGGCGGCGTGCCCGTCTTCAGCCGTCCAAGCTCGAAGCCGAGGCCCTTGAGCGCTGCGCTGATTCCGCGCGCGCTCTCTTCGCCGATGCGGCCGCCTTCGTTCTTCTCTTCGCCCGTGTGCATGAGGGCGCGCATGAAGGTGCCCGTGGTCAACACCAAAGCACGCGCCGCCAGCGCGCGCGGATCGATCACGCGCGCCTCGAGCGCGACGGTGAATGGCGGCTGCGCAAGCGCGTTGCCCGCGGTGTTTGCAGCGATTGCCGCGCGGTCGGCGCCGACGCGCTGCGAGCCCGCCGCGAGCACCACGCCGCACGCGGCGCCGTCGGCGTCGCGCACGATCTCGTCGACCGTACCCGCGATCACATCGATCTCGGGGATCTCGGCAAGCAAGCGCTGGACCTCGGCGCGATACGCATATTTGTCGCACTGCGCGCGCGGCCCGCGCACGGCGGGGCCCTTCGAGCCGTTCAGTACCTTGAACTGGATGCCCGACGCGTCGGCCGCGAGGCCCATGAGCCCGCCGAGCGCGTCGATCTCGCGCACCATCTGGCCCTTCGCAAGTCCGCCGATCGCGGGGTTGCAGCTCATCTGCCCGAGGCGCGCGGGCTCCATCGTGAC
>JBKCZS010000290.1:0-3730 GCA_046337925.1 bacterium
GTTCCGCACCCGCTACACTGTGCGCCCCGCGGAGGTTTCATGAAGGTTTGGCTCGATGGACATCTCGTTGACAAGCAGCACGCCGTCGTCCCGGTCTACGACCACGGGCTTCTCTACGGCGACGGCGTGTTCGAGGGGATCCGCGTCTACAACGGCCGCATCTTCAAGCTGAAGAGCCACCTCGAGCGCCTTGCGGCGAGCGCGCATGCGATCCACCTCACGCTCCACTACACGATCCGCGAGATCGAGCAGGCGGTGCGCGAGACCGTCGCCGCCAACAACATGAAGGACGCGTACATCCGCCTGGTGGTGACGCGCGGCGCGGGCCCCCTCGGCCTCAATCCCTTCACCTGCCCGAAGCCCGCGACCATCGTGATCTGCGACCGGATCTCGCTCTACCCGCCCGAGATGTACGACAACGGCATGCCGGTGATCGTGGCCAAGCGCCCGCGCATCCCCGTCGAGTGCCTCGATCCGTCGATCAAGAGCCTCAACTACCTGAACAACATCCTCGCCAAGGTCGAGGCGATCGAAGCAGGCGTCCACGAGGCGATCATGCTGAACACCGACGGCGAGGTCTGCGAGTGCACGGGAGACAACATCTTCCTCGTGCGCGGCTCGCGCATCGTCACGCCGCCCGTGTCGGCAGGGCTCCTCAACGGCGTCACGCGCCTCTTCGTCATGAACGAGGTCGGACCCGCCTGCGGATTCGATGTCGCCGAGCGCACCATCCGGCTCGACGACCTGTTCACCGCCGACGAGGTCTTCCTGACCGGCACCGCGGCCGAGGTGATCGGCGTCAGCTCGATCGACGGGCGCACGATCGGCGAGGGCAAGGTCGGCCCATCCACGCGCCGGCTGGTCGCCGAGTTCAAGTCCCGCGTCGCCGTGGACGCGCCTGAGAACTGACGCAATTTCCGCGTCTCGCAGCGGAAGCATCCAACCATGCGCTGCAAGCAGTGCGAGTCGATCCTCTGGCAGCAGCCCGCCGCTCCCGACGGGGGCGAGCGTCGCTGCAGCGAGTGCGGCGAGCCTTATCGAACGACCGACTTCCAGTTCGTCCCGGGGAAGGTGCGCTTCGAATGCCCGCACTGCGCGACCGGCTACTACGGCACTTCGCCGACCGGGCATCTCGAGCCCCCGATCTTCCGCTGCGTGACCTGCGAGAAGGTCATCTCGATGGACGACTGCATCCTGCGGCCCGAAGGAGTCGCGAACGAGTCGGATGCGGAGCGGCGGCTTCTCATCCCGTGGCTCGACCATGGCAACATCCTCGCGCGATGGTTCAGCACCACCGTGGTCGGCGTCGATTCGCCGCAGTCGATCGCGTCGCGGCTCAGCGGCCAGCCGCGCTACTTCAAGGCGTTCGGCTTTCTCTTTACCCAGGTCGTCGTTTCGGTGTCGCCGTACCTCTGCTGCTGCGGATTCGCGTGGGGGCTGATGCTCATCCCGGCGGGCGGCGGTCCTGGCGGCGGGATCTTCCTCGGCACGGCGGCGGCGACGGTCTTCCTCAGCACGCTCTTCGCCATCGTCGCATCGCTGCTCGCCGTGCTGTTCGCGCGCATGGTGTCGCCGATCGGGTCGCCTTCGTTCGGGCGCGATGTCGAGACCGTCTGCTACTCGTCGGGGCCGCTTGCGCTGTCGGTGGTTCCCGTCCTCGGCAACATCGGCGTCATATGGTGGTTCGTCGCGGCGGCGGTCGCGCTCGCCGGCGGGCGTCCGCCGGGCGGTCGCGCGCTGGTCGGCGTCGCGGCCGCGGCCGGGTTCATCCTGCCGTCGATCGCGGCGATCGTGCTCTTCGTCTACTGGGGCTGAGCCTAGACCTTCACCGACTCCCACGCGCCGTACTTGAACCGCGCGAGGAAGAAGAGCCCGCGCAGCGAGAGCTCGATCATCAGGCCCCACCAGATGCCGACAAGGCCGTAGCCGAGGTGGATGCCGAGGAACCACGCGAGCGGCAGGCGGATCGCGAAGCAGCTGATGACCGTGATCGCGAGGATCCACTTGGTGTCGCCGATGCCGCGGAGGCCGTTGCGCACCACCATCGCGAGCGCGAAGAAGCCCTGCGCGAAGCCCGCGATCATGAGGAGTTTCGGCACGACCTCGAGGTGCAGCGGATCCGACGAGATGATGGCGGTGAGCGGGCGCCCAAGGAAGATGAAGACGACGCCCATCCCGCCCATGATGGCGATGCCGATGAGCGTGCAGCGCCAGATCGCGATGCGCGCGAGCCGAGTGCTGCCGGCGCCGAGGTACTGGCCCGCGAGCGCGCCCGCCGCCGTGCCCATCGCGAAGCCGGGCAGGAACGAGAACGCTTCCCACTGCACGGTGATGATGTGCGCGCCGACGAGGCCTTCCTTCGAGTCGGTGCCGATGCCGAGCGCCGCCGCCTGTCCGATGAAGCCGAGGATGAAGAGGCTCACGGCCCACATCGCGAGGCCTTCGAAGAAGTTCGGCACGCCCACCTTCACGATGCGCCAGCTCATGGCGGTGTCGATCGAGAAGATCGAGCCCGCGCCGGCCGCGCGCTCGAGCCGGAGGTCCTTGACGCCCTTGCGCAGCACGCGCCAGGTGAGCCACGCGCCGACCGCGTAGGAGATGGCGCTTCCGGCGGCGATGCCGAAGACGCCCCAATGCGTCGGATCGAGCGGCGAGGGGTTCGGGATCTTCGCGCCGAACGCGCCGATCTCGACGCCCGAGATCAGCCAAGACGCGACGCAGTTCACGATGTTCACCCAGACGGCGATCTGGAACGGCTTGTGAGCCTCGCCCGCGCCGTGGAGGCACATGCCGCCGACCATCATCACGCCGCAGAAGGGGAGCCCGAGGGCGAGCGTGCGCACATAGGTCACGCATGCGTCGGTCGCCTGCGGCGTGAGGTTCGAGTAGCGCGCGAGCGGCTCCGCGAGCAGGATCATCAGCCCGCCGACGAGCACGCCCCACGAGATCGAGAGCATCATCGACTGGCGGAGCGCGCTCTGGCTCTCGCGCAGGTCGCCCGAGCCCATGCCGCGCGCGATGATCGCCTGTCCGCCGACGCCGAGGCCGGCCATCGCGATGCCGATGAACCAACCCACGAAGCTGCCGATGCCGACGCCGTCCATCGCGGGCCGGGCGATCTCGGTCGGGAGGTTGCCGGCAAGGAGCTTGTCGACGAATCCAACGCCCGCCGCCATCGTCTGCTGGAGGAGCACGGGCAGCGCCAGAATCCAGATCGCCTGCGACATGCTCTTCCCGGCGAGACGGCCGGCCTTGATGACGGCCTCGTCGTCGGGAATCGCCTCCTGCTCGATGGCGACCGCGGTCGCGGACATCGGGTCCTCGGGGCTCACGGCGCTGTCGACGAGGATGCGCTCCTCTTCGATCCTGCGTCTTGAGGAGTCCCCGGGCGCGTCGCTCACCGCGACACCTGCACCAGCACCGAGAAGACGCCGGGCTCGGAGAGCAGGGCGACCGCACGCGCCGCTTCGGCGAGGCCGACGCGGCGCGACGCCATCGGCGCCGGATCGATCGCGCGTCGCGCGAGCCGGTCGAGCGCGCCGTCGATCGGCGCGAAGCCGGAGCCGTAGATCTCGATCTCGTCGAGCGCGAGGTGCGAGAGGTCGACTCCCACGGGCGCGCGCGTCGTGATTCCGCCGAAGACGACATGGCCGCGGGCGGGCAGGATGGGGAGAGGGGCGTGGGCAGCGTCGCAGGATCGGGGGAGGGCGTGGCGGAGCTCGTGGTCGCG
>JBKCZS010000291.1:0-23413 GCA_046337925.1 bacterium
CCAGTTGGCGATGTCGCCTTCCTGCGAGATCTCCATCGCGCCGAGGATCGCGAGGTCGATGTGGCCGCCGCGGATCATGGCGAAGCTGTCGGCGCTCGAGAAGAACGAGTGGCCGGGCACGCCCGTCACCGTCTGCTTGCCTGCGTTGATGAGGTCGGGGTCGACCTCGTCGTCGTGCGGGAACGGACCCATGCCGAGGAGGCCGTTCTCCGACTGGAGCCAGACCTGCATGCCGGCGGGCACATAGTTCGCGACAAGGGTCGGCATGCCGATGCCGAGGTTCACATAGAAGCCGTCGCGGAGTTCCTGCGCGGCGCGCTGGGCGATCTGGTTGCGGTCGAGTGGCATAGGGGCGTGGATGATAGGGCAGCGGCGGACGGCTGTCCGATGCGGCTCAATCCCCGCGACCGTCCACGAAGTCGCGGACGGGTACCCCGATGTCCTTTGCGATTTGGCGCAGCAATGCTGGCGCGATGTCGTGAGAGTGGTGCGGGACCGTCGTCGCTCGTCCGTCAGGGTGCCGGTACTGGCGGTGAGAACCGCGCTGGCGCGCAAGCAGGAATCCCAGCACGAACAGTCGTGCCTCGACTTCCCGCGGCTTGAGTACCGGAACATCTCCCATGAGCAGAGTCCTACGGGTTTCCTCAACGGACCGTCCGCGAGGCCCGTGTCCCGTCACGCGACCTTGAGTTGGTCGGTTCCGACGAAGGTCGTCTCGAGCCGAGGCTCCCCGTCCTCGAGCAGCATCGCGACGACTTCCTCGAGGTTGGCGCGCAATTCCTCGACAGTCGCGCCTTGCGCGTGCGCGCCCGTCCAACCCGGGACATGGCCGACGAAGAGCCCCGTCTGTTCGTCGCGCTCGATGATGAAGGTGAAGGATCGCATGGCTGCAGTGTAGCCGCGAAACGAGCGGTTTCGAGAGATCGGTCGCATTCCCCGGCCGTGTTCGCGAACGACGGTGGCGTCGAGGCAAAGCCCGCCGCTATCCTGCGCGTCCTCATGGCTTCGAACATGCACCCCGTCCTCACCCGCCTCGGCCTTGCGAACCACCCCCGACTCTGCGCCCCCGGCACGGCGAACTCCGTGACGAGCGACAACCCTGCGACGGGCGAGGCGCTTGCCGCCGTGCGGCTCGAGTCGCGCGCCGACTACGAGAGCGCCGTCGCGCGCGCCGTGAAGGCGCAGGCGTCGTGGCGGCAGCTGCCCGCGCCGAAGCGCGGCGAGATCGTGCGCCAGATGGGCAACGCCTTCCGCGACGCGAAGGACGCGCTCGGCGAACTCGTCTCGCTCGAGATGGGCAAGATCAAGGCCGAAGGCCTCGGCGAAGTGCAGGAGTCCGTCGACATCGCCGACTTCGCGGTGGGCCTCGCGCGCCAGCTCTACGGTCTCTCGATGCACTCCGAGCGCCCGGGCCACCGCATGTACGAGCAGTGGCAGCCGCTCGGCGTCGTCGGCTGCATCACGGCATTCAACTTCCCGAACGCGGTGTGGGCGTGGAACGCGATGATCGCCGCCGTCTGCGGCGACGCCGTGATCTGGAAGCCGTCGCTCGTGACGCCGCTTGTTGCGGTCGCGACGAGCGAGGTCTGCTGGAAGGTGCTGCGCGAGCAGGAAATCTGGCGGCCCGAGGGCATCGACCCGGCTGATCTCTTCCCGCTTGTGATCGGCACCGACAGCGAGGTCGGCGAGCCGATGATCGCCGACCGCCGTCTGCCGCTGATCTCGGCGACGGGTTCGTGCCGCATGGGCCGGCGCGTCGGCGAGGTCGTGGCGAAGCGCCTCGGCCGCTGCCTCCTCGAACTTGGCGGCAACAACGCGATCATCGTGATGGACGACGCGGACATGGAGATGGTCGTGCGCGCCGTGCTCTTTGGCTCGGTCGGCACGGCCGGCCAGCGCTGCACGACGACGCGGCGGCTGCTTGTTCACGAGCGCGTCGTCGACGACCTGTGCGCGCGCCTCGCGAAGGCCTACAAGAGCGTGCCGATCGGCGACCCGCTTGCGGCGGGCACGCTCATGGGCCCGCTCGTCAACAAGCAGGCCGTCGCCGGCATGCGCCACGCGTGCGTCGAGGCCGAGAAGGAAGGCTGCACGCTGCTTGCGGGCGGCACCGCGGGCATCGACCGCTTCGCGTCGAAGCCGGGCAACTTCGTCGAGCCGACGCTCTACCGAGTGCCGAAGGGCGCGCGGCCGAAGATCTGCTGCGAGGAGACCTTCGCGCCGATCCTCTATGTCTACTCGGTTGCTGACCTCGACGAGGCCATCGAGATCCAGAACGGCGTCGACCAGGGCCTGTCGAGCGCGATCTTCACGCTCAACATGCGTTCGGCCGAGCGGTTCCTGTCGACCGAGGGTTCCGACTGCGGCATCGCGAATGTGAACATCGGCACCTCGGGCGCCGAGATCGGCGGCGCGTTCGGCGGCGAGAAGGACACGGGCGGCGGCCGCGAGTCGGGCTCGGACAGCTGGAAGCAGTACATGCGCCGCCAGACCTGCACGATCAACTGGTCGAAGGACCTCCCGTTGGCGCAGGGGATCAAGTTCGATGTGTGACTTGTGATGGGCGGTCGCGGCTGCGGCCGCTCCCTCTGGTGCTGCTGGCGATGTGGGCAAACTCCCGCAGCCGCGACCGCTACTCGCCGTGAATGACGACCGACGCGATCGAGCCTTCCCACGGGCTCGACGCGCTCGCGTGAAGCTTCTTGCCGATGCGGCCGCTGCGCGCGCCGTGGTAGCCGCTCTCGAGCGCGAGCCGCATCGCGTGCGCCATGCGCACCGGGTCCTGCGCGTGGGCGATGCCGGTGTTGAGGAGCACGCCGTCTGCGCCGAGTTCCATCGCGAGCGTGACGTCGCTCGGCGTGCCGACGCCGGCGTCGACGATCACGGGATAGGACGGGTCGCCACCCGAGGCCTTGTCCTTCAACAGCTCGAGGATGAGAGCGATGTTCGCTGGGTTCGCAACACCGCGCCCCGAGCCGATCGGGCTGCCCGCCGGCATCACGCTCGCCGCACCCGCGTCGCGCAGGCGCACGGCCATGATCGGGTCGTCGCTTGAGTAGCAGAGGACGCAGAAGCCGTCCTTCACGAGTTCGCGGCAGGCTTCGAGCGTGCCGACCGGGTCGGGCAGCAGCGTCTTCTTGTCGCCGAGCACCTCGAGCTTCACCCAGTGCTTGCCCGGGTTGTCGACCGAATCGAGGATCTCGCGCCCGAGGCGTGCGACGCGCACGGCGTCTTCGGCGCTGAAGCAGCCCGCGGTGTTCGGCAGGATCGTGTAGCGCGAGAGGTCGAGGTGGTCGAGAAGCGAACGGCCCTGCGCGTCGACGAGGCGCTCGCGGCGCACGGCGACCGTCACCGCGTCGCAGCCGCTTGCGTCGAGCGCGCGCTGCATGGAGTCGTAGTCGCGGTACTTGCCCGTTCCGACGACGAGGCGGTTCTTGAGCGTGAACGAACCGACCGTGAGCGGCGGGATGGCGAACGACTGGGTGTGGGCGGTGGCGGACATGGTTGGTGCAGCGGGGCGTCGGCCGCCCCGACGAAGTTGGAAAGACGGGGGGCGTCAGCCGCCCCCGACAAGGGTGACGATCTCGATCTTGTCGCCGTCGCGGACCTCTCGGCTCGGGTGTTCGCGGCGGGAAAGGACCGCCCGATTGACCTCGACCGCGTAGGCGCGGGCGTTCGGAAGGGTGCGCGCGACGAGGTCCGCCACCGTCGTCCCGGTGGGAACCGTGGCCGGCTGGCCGTTGAGCTCGATGTGGATTTCGGGCTTCATCGCAAGGGGCGATGCTATGCGGAAACCGCGCTGCGTACACTGTCGCCCGATGCGATTTGCCCTCCAAACCCGTCTCGTCGAGCGGGCGCGAACCGCGCTCCTGGCCCTCGGATTGCCCGTTGCCGCCATGGTCGGCGGTTGCGCGGACCCGACCTACGACACCTCCACCCCCGAGGCGCTGCTTGACTCGATGCAGCAGGCCGTGAAGGACGGGCGGTACCAGGACCTGCCCGGTTTCATCGAGATCGCGGCGCGCGACATCGAGTTCGCGGATGGCGTCACCGAGGAGAGCGCGATCGGAGATGTGAAGAAGAAGCTCTCCGACATGCTCGGCCAGCTCGGGCGCGTGTCGACCAAGCTCAAGCCGCTCGTCGAGAAGGACAAGCAGCGGGCGAAGAAGGAAGTCAACCGGTTTTCGGATCGCTTCGGCTTCGGGCCGATCGTCGAGAACATCATCACCGATCCGTTCAAGGTGCTCGACGAGTCGCGCGACAAGCTTGCCGCGGAAGATCTCGGCGACGGCACCGCGGCGCTGTCGTACAGCGGCAACCCGATCGCGGGCGGTTTCGTCGCGCTCGTCGAGACGGGCGACGGCTGGCGCGTGACGGTGCCGATCGAGCTCGTCCAGTCGAACGAGTACTGGCCGCAGACCCGCCACGAGTGGGCGGTGATCGCGAGCCTGATGCTTGCGATGGAGAACTCGCTCGACATGTTCGAGGACGAGCTCGACACGGGCAAGTTCAAGTCGCTCGACCAGGCAAGCGAGCGCGTGGGACGCCTTCTCGGCGAGAGCGTGATCGTGCAGAGCGTGATCTACGCGTCGATGAAGGGCAAGGACGCAGGCGACGGCGCGGTTCGGAAGTGAGCGCGCGCGGCTGGCCTTCGGGCTGCGCTCCGCGCTCGTCAAGCCATCGGCAGAGCAATGGGCTGCGAATCGATCAAGCCGCGTGATCCAGGCGGGCCGCGGATTCACTCCGCGGCTCGACCGCCAAAGGCGGCTGCCGCAAGCAGCCGCCGCTCAATCACGGGAACACGATCTGGGCCAGCGCGAGCAGCGGGATCAGGATTCCCACCGACCACGCCATGTAGCCGAAGAAACTCGGCATCTTGACGCCCTCGCTCTCGGCGATCGCCTTCACCATGAAGTTCGGGCCGTTGCCGATGTAGGTGTTCGCGCCCATGAAGACGGCGCCGAGCGAGACCGCCGTGAGCAGGTCGGCGCGGATCTGCCCGTTCGCGAGCGTGACATACGCCTCGTCGGGCACGAACGGCATGATCTTCGCGATCTCGAAGAACACGACATAGGTCGGCGCGTTGTCGAGGAAGCTCGAGAGCGCGCCCGTGATCCAGTAGAACGCGAGCGGCGACTCGATCCCGAGCTTCGCGCCCTCGACCTTGAGCACCTCGAGCGGGATCTGCATCGAGATGAAGATGCCGATGAAGATCGCGGCGACCTCGAGGATCGCGCCGAACTCGAAGCGGTTCGCCGTGCGCACGCTGCGCTTCGTCAGCAGCCAGCTGAGGCCGGCGAGCCCGAAGAGGACCCCCTCGCGCAGGAAGTTCGGCACGGCCCACTCCGTGCCCGGAAGCGACTTGCCGGGCACCAGGAGCGCGACCGCAGCGATGGCGAGCGCGAGGAGCGGGATGTTGACCGCGCCTTCGAGCGCGAAGCGGCGGTGCGTGTCCGAACGCTGGATCGAGAGCTGCTCCTTCTTGAACAGCACGGTGTCGATGGCGAAGTACGCGACGAGCAGGAGTCCGTTGACGATGATCCACTCCTTCCAGAGCGACATCGTCCAGAGGAACGGCACGCCGCGCAGGTAGCCCATGAAGAGCGGCGGATCGCCGATCGGAAGGAGGCAGCCGCCGCAGTTGCACACGATGAAGATGAAGAAGACGACCGAGTGCGCCTTGTACTTTCGCTCGCGGATCGACTCGAGGAGCGGCCGGATCAGCACCATCGCGGCGCCGGTCGTGCCGACGAAGCTCGCGATGAGCGCGCCGACGAGGAGGATGGTCAGGTTCTCCTTCGGCCGTCCGTCGAAGGGCGTCTCGATGCGCAGGCCGCCCGCGATCACATAGAGCGCGAAGAGGAGCGACATGAACGGCACATATTCGTCGGGAACCGCGTGATGGAGCGCGTCGCCGACCGCCGTGGCGCCGCTGGTCGCGAAGAGGTACGCAAGCGCCAGCCCGGCCACCACGAGCGACACGAGGTAGCGGTTCAGGTTCGAGTGCCACCAGTGCGCGATCTTCGGAATCAGCGGAAACACGGCGATCGCGCCGAGCAGCGCCGCGAACGGCAGCACGCCGATCCACCAGAGCGCATGCAGCGCCTTCTCGGCCTTCGGCGCATCGGCCGGCGTGTGCGGCACCAGGAAGAGCGCCGCTGCGACCGCGAGCGTTCCCGCGATGGCGATTGCCTTGGGCAGTTGCGCCACGGGGCCGGACGGGGCGTGGCTCGAATGGTGTTCTCCGTGCATGGGTGCGAAAGGTAGCAACTGCAGCGCAGGTCGAGCGATACACTCCGCGCCGTGACGACTCGAATCGACCGATTGTGTGCCTTCTGTAAGCGTCCGATGAACACGGTCGCCGTGCCGCTGCTTTCCGCATCGCTCGCCTTCGCGGGTGCCGCCGATTGCCCGAAGGGCGGCGACTACCGCACGACGCTTCCCGACCTCGCGGGCGCGTGCGCAGTGGCCTTCGCCGGCGCCGACCTCATCGTCTGCGTGCCGGATTCGGTCGATGGCCCGCAGCTGCTGCGCATCTCGCGGCTGGGCGAGGCGACGCCCGTCGTCACGGAGTACCGGGTGAATGTCGACCATGCGATCGATGTCGCCGTCGCCGAGAACGGAACCATCGCGGTTGCGGACGCGTCGGGAGCCATCTGGGTCGGCGGCGACGCTCCCGTCCCCGCCGACGGATCCGCGACGCGCGTCGAGGAGTGGATGATGCTCGTGGGCGACGACTCCATGCGGCCGACTGGCGTCGCGTGGATCGGCGACCGCGTCGCGGTGTCGAACGCGCGCGATGGCGAGATCGTGCTCCTCACGCCCGGTGGCTTCGTCGAGGCGCGTCTCGGTCGCGGTGTGCTGGGCGAACCGCGCGGACTCGCGGCCGCGTCCGACGGCACGATCTTCGTGGCCGACCGGCTGCACGACTGCCTGTGGCGCTTCGATCGCTCCGCCGACGGCTCGTACCAGGCCCCGCCGAAGCGTCTGGCGGAGCCGGGATTCAACCCGGGTCAACTGAGCGCGCCCGACGATGTGTTCGTTCTCGAGAAGGACGGCGCGCGGTGCCTGCTCGTCGCGGACGAACTCAACCATCGCGTGCATGTCCTCTCGGTCGATGGCGAGTTCGTCGGCTTCTTCGGGATGCATGCGCTCATTCCGCGCATGGGCGAGGGGCGCATCCACTACCCGCGCTCCGTCGCGGTCGCGGCCGACGGCGTGACGCTCGCGGTCGCGGAGGCGTTCGAGGACCGAGTGCAGATCTTCGGGCTGAAGCCCGAGGCCGATCCGGTCGACGCCTCGGCCAACCGCGCCGAGTTCATCTCGAGCCACTTCGGTTCCGACGCTGCGTGCGCCGCGGATCTCCTTGCGGTGCACGATGTCGAGACCGAGGCGATCGCGCTGTGCGACGCCCGCACGACGCCGCCGATCCACATGTCGATCATCGGCGGCGGCGGTGCGCTGCCGCAGCGGTTCGGACAGGTCACCGCCGTCGCCGTCGAGCCGACGAGCGGCCGCGTCTGGGTGGCCGACCGCGCGCATGCGCGCATCGATGTGTTCGATGTCGCGTGGGACCGCAGCAAGGAGCCGATCGTCGATCTCTTCCTGCCGAAGCTCGCTCGGTCGATGAACACCGAGCGGCTCGTGCGCGGAACCGGACGGCGCGCGCCGGTGATCACCGACATCGCGCTCGCCGCCGGTGCGGCTGGCGTCGAGGGTGGTGTAGAGGTTCGTGTCGAGGTTCGTGTCGAGGTTCGTGTCGAGGCGCTCCTCCTCGATCGCGCCAACCTCGGCATCCACCGGACCGACGCGCGGCTGACGCCGTCGGCGAAGGACGGATGGATCCCGCTTCCGCCCGAGGCGCGCTGGCCAGAGGAACTCGCGGTCGCCGCCGACGGCCGCATCGCGGTCGCCGATCCCGTGGTGCGGCGCGTGTTCGTCCGCGACGCGGCGGGGGTGTGGGAGGCGATCGAGGAGATCGGCTGGGACTTCGTGCGTCCGAGCGGCGTCGAGTTCGACGACCGCGGACAGCTGGTCGTGAGCGACGCCGCGCTCGACGCGGTGCTCGTCTCCGATCCGCAGGGTGCGCGCAAGGTCGGCGAGCGCGGCATCCTCGACGAGCAGTTCTACGACCCGCAGTCGATCCTGCCGTCGCCCAAGGGGCTGATCGTGATCGATCGCGGCAACCATCGCTTCCAACGCTTCGGCGACGGCTTCGTCTGGAACCTCACCGGAAGCCTCGGCCGCTACTACGACCAGAAGCGCAAGGGTTCGCCGGGCGCGGCGCCCGCGTCGACGCCCGACGCGCCGGGGGCGTCGTCTCGAAAGGAAGCCGAACAATGAGCCGAGTGACGATCCTGGTTCTTCTCGCCGGATGCGGCGTGCTTCTCGCATCGGGCTGCGACCGGGCCCCCGCGCCGCCGACGCCCGCGCCGCCCGCGCAGGTGCCGGCGCCTTCCCCTCGGCTCGTGGATACTCCAACGCTCGAGCTCTCGGCGGATGCGCGGTCGGGCACCTCTGCAGACGGCACCTACACCGTGAAGTGGGAGGTCGTGGGCGGCGCGATTCCCGACGCGGAGCCCTTCGCCATCGCCTTCGCGGTGACGCGCAAGGATGGAAAGCCGGTCGCCGACGACGCCGAGGTCCTCGTCGATGCCGAGATGCCGCACCATGGCCACGGGATGAACTTCACGCCGGTCGTGCGGCGGCAGGGCGGCGACACCTTCGTCGGCGAGGGGCTCCTCTTCCATATGCCCGGGCGCTGGATCCTCGCGATCGATGTCGGCGAGGACGGCATCCGCGAGAGGACGCAGTGGATCGTCGATGTCGAGTAGCGCGCGCAAACTCCTGGGCTTCGCATCGGTCGTGACCGCGCTGGCGGCATCGCCGGCGCACGCGCAGTCGCAGCGGCCGCCCGCGGTCGACCCCGCGCGGATTCCACCCGAACTCTCGTCGCTCACCGCGGAGGAAGTCGCGCGCATCGCGCGCATGTCGCCCGTCGCCGCGTTCCCAGGCGAACCGACGAACCGGGTGGCCGACGACGAGCGCGCCGCCGAGCTCGGGCAGCGGCTCTTCTTCGACACGCGCTTCTCGCCGAAGGCGGTGTCTTGCGCGACCTGCCACGATCCTGCGAAGCACTTCACCGACGGCCTGCCGCTCGCGAAGGGCGTCGGCATCACCACGCGCAACGCGCCGACCGTGGTCGACTCGGGCCGTCGCCGCTGGGTCGGATGGGACGGCAAGTTCGATTCGCTCTGGTCGCAGGCGCTCGCGCCGATCGAGAACCCGGTCGAGATGGGCGGAGACCGCACGACCTTCGTGCGCGTGGTGCGCGACGACGCCGGGTTGCGCGCGCGCTACGAGGCCGTGTTCGGCCCGATGCCCGCGGAGATCATGCCGCGGAAGGGGAGCGATCCGCTCGCGGAGCCCGCGCGGCCGTCGGCGGGCGGCGCGGCCGACGATGCGGTGAAGCGGTGGAACACGCTCGACGAGGCGACGCGGAGCGCGATCGACGGCGCGACCGTCAACCTCCTGAAGTCGCTCGGCGCCTACCAGCGCACGCTGCGCTCCGGCACGGCGCCGATCGACCGCTTCGTCGCGGGCCTTCGCGGGCAACCCGACGGCGACCTCGAGGCGATCGATGCCTCCGCGCGCCGAGGCCTCGCGATCTTCGTCTCGCGCGGCGGCTGCTTCCAATGCCATCGCGGCGCCAACTTCACCGACGAGGAGTTCCACGCGCTCGGCCTCGTCGGCGCCAACGGCCGCGTGCCCGACGACCCCGCGCGCCTCGCGGCGGGGGACTTCGTCCAGTCGAACCCCTTCAACGCCGCGGGCGCCTTCAGCGATGCGCCCGATTCGCCCAAGGGCCAGATGGTGCGCAGCCTCAAGCGCGCTCCCGAACTCTTCGGGCAGTTCCGCACGCCGCCGCTCCGCGGAGTCGCGCTCACGCCGCCCTACATGCACGACGGCCGCCTCGCCACGCTCGCGGATGTCGTGCGCTTCTACGACACGCTCGAGGGCGCAGCGCCCATCGGCCATCACGGCGAGAGCGTGCTGGTGCCGCTCGAACTCGGCGACCAGGGGCGCGCGGATCTCGAGGCGTTCCTCCGGTCCCTCACCGGCGCCGGTCCCGATCCCCGATGGGCTCGGAAACCTGACGACCTCGGAAAGACGGTGGAACCCCCCGCGGGCAACCCGCGAAGGGAAGGGGCCGACGGGCGGTAACTCGCCCGTGCTGTCCGCGTTTCAAGAGCGATTCCGCCAAAGTTCTCTGACCTCGGCAATCAGGAGCCCTCTGCGCCGTCTGTTCGATCCCCTTGCCCGCGTCTCGGCAGACTTTCCGTTGGAAAGGCCGCGTCGAAGGGTATCTTTGAGAGTCCCCGTTCGGTCCGCTCCGCTGGCCGGCTGTCCTCGCGACCAGAAGATCCATCCCATGCTCCGACAACTGCTTCCCGCCGTCCTCGCCATCGCGACCCTCTCTGCCTCCGTTGCTTTCGCCCATGACGACGATGGCAAGATCCGCGACCGCCAGCGGCCCTTCCGCGGGCCCGCCTGGTTCGAGGGCAAGACGGGGAACGGCGGCGTCGCAGGCGGCGGCTTCGACTCGGTCGGCATCCAGCTGAAGTCGTGGCTTCCGCTCAACACGCTCTCGGCGGGTGCGCAGAACGGCAACAGCTGCTGGGGATGGGTCTCTCCGGCCGGCCGCGAGTACGCGATCATCGGTCTCTACGACGGCACGGCGTTCGTCGATGTCACGAATCCGTCCGCCGCGACGCTGAAGTCCTTCCAGCCCGGACCGGCCAGCCTCTGGCGCGATGTCCGCACCCACCTGAACTACTGCTATGCGGCGTCGGAAGGTGGCTCCGGCATCCAGATCTTCGATCTCGCGCAGCTCGATTCGGCGGGCACGACCACGCTCGTGAACACGATCACCGCGCCGACCACCACCACCGCGGCGACCCACACGCTCGCGGTCGACAACGACAGCGGCTTCCTCTACCGCGCCGGCGGCGGATCGAACGGTCTCCGCTTCTACGACCTCAACGCGAGCCCGAGCAACCCGCCCTATGTCGGCGCGTGGAGCCCGATCTATGTGCACGAGGCGCAGGTCAAGGCCTACACGAGCGGCCCGTACGCGGGCAAGCAGATCGCATTCTGCTACGGCGGCGCAAACGGCGGCAACGCCAACACGGGCCTCTACATCGTCGATGTGACGAACAAGGCGAATCCCGTCCAGCTGTCGTACACGACCTATCCGAACGCGCGCTTCTGCCACCAGGGCTGGCTCGACGACGAGGCCCGCTATGTCTACATCAACGACGAGCTCGACGAAGGCAACACCGTCTCCGTGACGACGACGATCGTGATGGATGTGTCGAACCTGTCGGCGCCGATCCTGGTCGGCACCTTCACGAACGGCAACCCCGCCGTCGGCCACAACATCTATGTGAAGAACAACCTGGTGTTCGAGGCGAACTACCGCTCGGACCTCCGCGTGTTCGACACCACGACGAGCCGAACGAATCCGCCCGAAGTCGCCTGGTTCGACACCTACCCGGGCAGCGACAGCGCCAACTTCAACGGCCTGTGGAATGTCTGGCCGTACTTCCCGAGCGGCACGATCATCGGCAGCGACATCGAGCGCGGACTCTTCGTCTGGCGCCTCGGTGCGCCCGTCGCGACGATCACGCTGCTCTCGAATCCGCCGGCGCTCGTCAATCCCGCGGGCGGCACGACCGTCGATGTGAGCATCGTCGCGGGCCAGGGCCAGACCCTCGACCTCTCGACCGCCGTGATGAAGGTCACGGTCGGTGCGAACACCGTCGCGACGCCGCTCGCCCCGGTGTCGGGCAACACCTTCCGCGCGACCTTCCCGCCGACCCAGTGCGGGCAGAATGTCGCCTACCAGTTCGAGGTCCGCAGCACGGCGGGCGATGCGACCAACGACGCCATCCGCGCCACCTACTCCGCGGTCGGCGTGGCGACGGTCGCCGAAGACACGATCGAGACGGTCACCGGCTGGACCGCGGGCATCCCGGGCGACACCGCGACCTCGGGCCAGTGGGTCCGCGTCGATCCGGTCGGCACGAACGCCCAGCCTGAAGACGACCACACCGCGAACGGCACGATCTGCTTCGTGACCGGGCAGGGAACGGTCGGCGGCGCTGCCGGCGCGGCCGATGTCGACGGCGGCGTGACGACGCTCGTCTCGCCGAGCTACAACCTCACCGGCCTCGACGAGCCCACGCTCGAGTACTGGTTCTGGTACTCGAACAACCTCGGCGGAGCGCCGAACGCCGACTCGATGCCGGTCGAGATCTCGAACAACGGCGGCACCACCTGGCTGCCGCTCGAGACCATCTCGGCGAGCAGCAACGCCTGGGTCAAGCGCACCTGGCGCGTGCGCGACTTCATCACCCCGACGAACCAGGTGCGCGTGCGCTTCATCGCCCGCGACCTCGGCCAAGGCTCGCTCGTCGAGGCCGCGATCGATGACCTCAAGATCACGAATGTCGACTGCACCGCGGACATCGTCGGCGACATCGACGGCGATGGATTGGTCAACGGCACCGACCTCGGGCTCCTGCTCGGAGCGTGGGGCACGGGCAACGCCGCGGCGGACATCAACGACGACGGCATCGTGAACGCGACCGACCTTGCGATCCTTATCGGCGCATGGCAGTGACGCGCGGCGCGAGCCTTCGCTGAACGAGTGCATCGCGACCCCCTGCGGACAAGCAGGGGGTCGCTTTCTTTTCGGAATTCCCGCTGCTTGCGAAGCATGCCGCGGTAGTCTGTCCGTGTCAGATCTGGAGGTTCTCCCGCATGCGCCCGCAGTCCCGCCGTTCCGTCGATCCCCGTCCCGTCGATCCCCGTTCCGCCCGCCTCGTCGCAACCGCCTTCGCGACCGCCGTCGCGGCGCTCGTGCTGATGCCGATCCCGACGGCTTCGGGCCACGACGGAGACCTCAAGATGCGCGATCGCCAGCGCCCGGTGCGCGGGCCGGTCTGGCGTGAGGTCGACCAAGGCGACGGCGGCACGGCAGGCGCGGGCTTCACCTCGAGCGGAATCGTGCTCAAGGCGTGGTTCCCGCTCAACACCTTCGCGACGGGCGTCCAGAACGGCAACAGCTGCTGGGGCTGGGTGTCTCCTGCGGGCCGCGAGTACGCGATCATGGGCCTCTCGAACGGCACCGGCTTCGTCGACATCACGGACCCCGGCGCTTCCGTCATCAAGTCGTTCCAGCCGGGCGTCAACAGCCTCTGGCGCGATGTGCGCACGCACGGACACTACTGCTACGCGGCGTCCGAGGGCGGCGCCGGCATCCAGGTGTTCGACATGTCGAAGCTGGATTCGCTGGGCATCACCACGCTCGTGCGCACCGTCGACGCGCCGAGCGGCTCGAGCGGCGCGACGCACACGCTCGCGATCGACAACGAGAGCGGCTACCTCTACCGCGCCGGCGGCGGCGGCAACGGCCTCCGCATGTACAGCCTCGCCGATCCGTCGAACCCGACCTATGTGGGCATCTGGTCGGACTTCTATGTGCACGAGGCGCAGGTCAAGACCTACACGAGCGGCCCGTACGCGGGCAAGCAGATCGCCTTCTGCTTCAGCGGACTGAACAACGGCTGGGCGTCGCCCGCCGTGCGCATCGTCGATGTCACGAACAAGGCGAACCCCGTGATCCTGTCGACGACGACCTACCCGGGCGCGCGGTACTGCCACCAGGGCTGGCTCGACGAAGAGGCGCGCTACCTCTACATCAACGACGAGCTCGACGAGGGCAACACCGTCGCCACCACCACGACGATCGTCATGGATGTGTCGAACCTCTCCGCGCCGGTGGTCGCGGGCACCTTCACCAACGGCAACACCGCCGTCGGGCACAACATCTATGTGAAGGGCACCAAGATCTACGAAGCGAACTACAGGTCGGGAATCCGCATCTTCGATGCGGCGGTGGACCGCGTGAATCCCCCCGAGATCGCCTGGTTCGACACCTATCCCGGCAGCGACAGCGCGAACTTCAACGGACTGTGGAACATCTGGCCGTACTTCCCGAGCGGAACGGTGATCGGCAGCGACATCGAGCGCGGGCTGTTCGTCTGGCGCGAAGTCGTGCGCGGCGACATCAACGCCGATGGATTCGTCAACGCGGCCGACCTCGGTGCGCTGCTTGCGGCGTGGGGAACCGTCGGTGGCACGGCCGACCTCAACGGCGACGGTCTCGTCGGCGCGCAGGATCTCTCCATCCTTCTTGCTGCGTGGAACTGATCAAGGGTTGATTTTCGGAGCGGGCAACGCGAGAATCGCGGCCCCATGCCGAAGGTCGTCGTGACGAGTGCCGCTTGCCTGATCGTCGGAACCGCGTCGTTGGCGCTGTCGGCCTCGGTGGCGCCTCCCGAGGCCAAGCCGGCTGCGGCGGCGCCCGTCGTCGAGGCAGGCGCGAAGACGGGCTTCAAGCAGGAAGTCGACGGCTGCACCTTCGTGATCGACCTCGTCCCGTTCGAGGTCGTCGGCGAGGTCGCCGGCGAGGGTGGCGCCAAGAAGACGCTGTTCGTCTCGACCACGGAGATCCCGTGGGAGCTGTTCGATGTGTTCGTCTACGGCAGCGACAAGGCCGAGGGGAAGTCGAACGAGAAGGCAGACGCCGTCACCAAGCCGACCAAGCCCTACATCGGGATGGACCGCGAGTTCGGCCATGTCGGCTTTCCCGTGATTTCCCCGAGTTTCCTGAGCGCCAAGCAGTTCTGCGAGTGGCTCTCCGCGAAGACCGGCCGCACCTACCGGCTGCCGACCGCGGCCGAGTGGACGGCACTCTGCGAGCAGTCCGGGATCGACCCGAAGAACTGCGGCGACTACGCGTGGGTCAAGGAGAACGCCAACGAGAAGACGCACAAGCTGGCGTCGAAGAAGGCGGACAAGCTCGGGCTCCACGACCTCTTCGGCAACGCCTGCGAGTGGGTCGACGACGGCTCGAAGCTCGGCGCGGTGGCCGGCGGCTCGTACCTCGACTCGATGGCGGATCTCGGCTGCGGCGTGTTCCAGCCCTGCAAGCCGGTCGAGTGGAACGAGATCGATCCTCAGTTCCCGAAGAGCAAGTGGTGGTACTCGAGCGGCGGCTTCGTCGGCTTCCGAGTGATCTGCGAAACGAAGTAGGACGGCTCCGGCCTGCGCGTCGGAGTCCTCGATCAACCTGCAACAGAGCAAGGAGAACCCGATGGACCTCAATCGACGCGCGTTCGTGGCAGCGGCGGCCACATCCCCATTCATCCTCGGTGCGGGCAGCGCGTTCGCGCGTCTCTCGCGCGGACCCGTGCTGAAGGTCGGCGTCATCGGCTGCGGCGGCCGCGGCACAGGCGCGATGTTCAACGCGATCTCGGCAGGGCAGCAGTCGGGCTGCACGATCGAGATCGTCGCGCTCGCCGACCTGTTCGCCGATCGCACGCAGCGCGCGAACGACGCGCTCGCCGAGAACGGACTCAAGACCGTGCCGGCCAACCGGGTCTTCACCGGCTTCGACGCCTACAAGCAGGCCTGCGCGACCGACGCCGACATCGTGATCCTCGCCACGCCGCCCGGATTCCGTCCGATCCACTTCAAGGAGGCGACCGCGAAGGGGAAGCATGTCTTCTGCGAGAAGCCCGTGGCGGTCGATGCGCCCGGCGTCCGCAGCTTCCTCGAGAGCGCCGCGGAAAGCCGCGCCAAGAAGCTCAAGGTCGTTGCCGGCACGCAGCGTCGGCACGAGCAGTGCTACCTCGAGGCCCTTGCCCGCGTCGACAGGGGCGACATCGGCCGCGTCATCACGGGCCGGGTCTACTGGAACATGGGCAGCCTCTGGAATGTCGAGCCCGATCCCGCCAAGACCGATGTCGAGAACCAGGTCCGCAACTGGCTCTATCACTCCTGGCTCTCGGGCGACCACATCGTCGAGCAGCATGTGCATCAGCTCGATGTGATGTGCTGGGTGATGGGCGGGTTGCCGACGGCGGTCCGTGGCGTCGGCGGCCGTCAGGCGCGAACCGACCAGCGGCTGTTCGGCCACATCTACGACCACTTCGGCCTCGAGTACGAGTTCCCGGGCGACCGCTTCGTATTCTCGATGTGCCGCCAGCAGGACGGCACCGATGGCAAGGTCGAGGAGAACTTCCGAGGCACGGAAGGATCCGTCCGGCTGCGCTCGGGCTTCGCGGAGATCTCAGGCCTGAGCCCGTGGCGCTTCGAGGGCAAGCAGCCTGATCCGTACACGCAGGAGCACATCGATCTGCAGCGCGCGATCCTCTCGGGCGAGTCGCTCAACGAGGCGGAGCAGGTCGCGAACAGCACCATGTGCGCGATCATGGGACGCATGGCCGCGTACACGGGGAAGGATCTCACCTGGGATCAGGCGATGAGTTCGATCGAGGTGCTCATGCCGGAGTCGGTCGAGTTCGGTTCGCGCGAGGTCGCGCCGATCGCGATTCCGGGGCAGACGAAGCTCATGCTGCCTCCGCCGCCCGAGGCGGCGCCCGCGGCCGCACCCGCACCCGCACCCGCGTCGGGCACGCCGGGCTGACCGGCCGTCACCCGTCTACCTTCCGATCCACGCGACCGAGCCGTCGCGCTCGATGCGTGCGCGGTAGCCGGGGAACTGCGCCATGATCGCGGCCGCCTCGCGGTCGTCGGAGGTGAGCGCGAGCGCCGTGCCAAGCGCGTCGACGGCCGCGTCGAGCGGGCCGACCACGGTCACCTGCGCGGGGTTCGTCGCGCCGAGGCCGGTGCGCGGATCGACGAGGTGCGAGTAGCGCGCGCCGTCGATCTCGACCCACTGCATCGAGCCGCCGGAGGTGCTGACGGCGCCCCGCACGAGCGGGATCGATTCCGCGGCGACGCTGTCCGATTCGGGCGCGATCTCGATCATCCAAGCCGGCGCGTCGCTCGGCGCATCTCCCGCCGCGATGTCGCCGGCGACGGCGACCAGCGCGCGCGGGCAGCCGTTGTCGCGAAGCACGGCGAGCGTGCGCACGGCGGCGTAGCCCTTGCCGATCCCGCCGAAGTCGATCTGCACATCCGGGCGCAGCCGGCTGACGACCAGCCCATCGACCGACACGCGGCGCCAGTCGACGAGGAGGCATGCGGCGGCGCGCGCGCTCTCGGACGGGAGGCGCAGCGATGCGCGGCTCTCGCGCCAGAGCGAGACCGACGGCGCGATGGTCGGATCGAACAGCCCGTCGGTCGCGGCGGCCACCTCGAGGGCGCGTGCGAGCAGTTCGCAGCACTCCGCGCTCATCACCCGCCGCGCGTCGCGCGAGTTGTTGAACGCCGTCAGTTCAGACGAGCGCTTCCAGTCGGACAGGAGACCGTCGAGGCGGTCGAGTTCTTCGAGCGCGGCCTTCGCAGCCGCCCGCGCGCGTTCCTTGCCGTCGGCGTCGTTCTTCTCGTCGATCGTGAGCTCGACGCGCGCGCCCATCGCCTTTCCGATGAAGCGGTAGCGCTTGGTGAGCGGGGCGGTTTCCGGCGCCGCCGCCACATCGCGCTTCGGCGCGCTTGCGCACGACGCGGGCAGCGCTCCCGCTGCGAGCGCGACGACGCACAGCGAGAGTCGAACCGCGGACTGCATCAGCCTGCGCTCGCGGGGGCGGTCGTGGTCGCGGCGGCGGCGGCCGGAGCGGGCGCGGCGGCGGCAGGGGCCGGCCACGGCTCGGTCGGGGCCTTCTTGGTCACCCACCACGGCTTCGACAGCGCGCAGCCGCGCGTCGGGTTTCGCTCGAGGTAGTCCTGGTGGTAGGGCTCGGCCGGATAGAAGGTCTTCGCGGTCTCGATTTCGGTGACGATCTTGCGCGTGCCGAACAGGTTCTTGGCGGCGAGCCCCGCCGTGAACGCCTTCGCATCGGCTTCCTGCGCCGCGTCGACCGTGTAGAGGCCCGAGCGGTACTGCGTGCCGAAGTCGGGGCCCTGACGGTTGAGCGTCGTCGGGTCGATCATCTGGAAGAAGCCCTCGAGGAGCTGGCGGTACGAGATCACCGTCGGGTCGTACACGACCTTCACGGCCTCGACATGCGGCTTGTAGCCGGCGGGGCGCTGCGACGCGGGAATCTCGTCCTGCTTGCAGATGTCGTCGTAGGTCGGGTTGTCCTCCGAGCCCTGCATGTAGCCGCTCGTCGCGGTCACGACGCCGGGGGCCTGCTGGAAGTAGTGCTCGACGCCCCAGAAGCAGCCGCCGCCGAAGTACGCGACCGCGGTCTTCACGGGCTGCGATTCGGCGGGCAGTTCGGTGCCCTTCTCGACGAAGGTGAGCGCTGCGCCGTTCAGGCAGAAGCGGAGGCCGGTCGGTTGCGGTCCGTCGTCGAAGACATGCCCGAGGTGCGCCGTGCAGCGTGCGCACAGGATCTCGACGCGCTGCATGCCGTGCGCGTTGTCTTCCTTCGCCGCCACATGCGCCATGTCGAACGGCGCGAAGAAGCTCGGCCAGCCCGTGCCCGAGTTGAACTTGTGCTTGCTCGCGAAGAGCGGCAGCCCGCAGACGACGCAGCAGTAGGTGCCTTCCTTCTTGTTGTCGAGCAGCGTGCCGCAGAAGGCGGGCTCGGTGCCTGCGTTCTGGGTGATGCGGTAGGCCTCGGGCGAGAGCTTCTTCGCAAGCTCGGCGACGGCGGCGCGCGGAAGCGGGGTGATGTCGTAGCCGGAGCGGGAGAGCTGCTTCGAGGGACCGGAGGCGGGCGCGGCGGATTGCACGGTGGGATCCTTCGCCGCGTCAGGGGCGGCAGTGTCTTGCGCGATGTCTCGCGCGGGTTCGTCGATTCGGATCTGCAGCGGCTGGGCCGGCGGCTGGGCCGGTGGCAGAACCTCGCGGGCGTACAGCACGGCGGCCGCCGGGACGAGGATCATGCAGAGGAGGAGGCTGGCGAAGAGGTAGCGCATGGTGGGCTCGGGGCGGGGAAGAGTAGACCGCATTCGCGCTCCGGGCGTGGAACGATGCAGTGCCTTCAATGGGCCCGGTGGGAATCGAACCCACACGCCTTGCGGCCGCAGATTTTAAGTCCGCTGCGTCTGCCAGTTTCGCCACGGGCCCGGTCTTGCGCTGGATGCTACCCCAAGGGATCGGTCAGGCGCGCGTGGGCGGGTCTTCCTGCCGTGCCGCGTGCGCGACCTCGATGCCGACGAGCCTCGCCACGATCGCGGCGAGGTAGAGCTGGGCGATCAGCGCCTCGAGGGCCGCGAGCGCCCGCGCCTCGGAGGTCTTCGGCATGATGTCGCCGTAGCCGACCGTCGTCAGCGTGATCATCGAGAAGTACCTCAGCTGCGTCTCGGGCGAACCGAGCGTCGGGTCGAGGTTGAAGGCGTGCGGCTGCGCGCGGTAGACGAGCAGGAAGATGAACCCAAACAGGACGCCGACGAGGATGTAGACGCAGATCGCGGCGAGCAGCGTGTTCTGCGTCACCCTCGGCGCGCGCACGACATAGTTGAGGAGGAGCAGCATCACGAGCAGCGTGAACGCCACCGAGACGATGTCCGCCGTGTGGGTGAGCCAGGTGGTGTCGTCGTAGTGGTCTGCCAGCCGCGCGGCGAGCGCGAGCGCGAGCAGCGCGACCGAGCCCCAGAACACCGGCACGGACTGGACAAGCCTCCGCAGGACGCCAAGCAGGATCAGCGAGAAGAGGCAGTCGATCGCCAGCACCACCGGGTACGACTCGATCGCCGGCCGCACCGCGAACACCGCGAGCAGCATCCAGAGGAGGAGCCGCAGGGGATGCTCCTTGATCGCATCGATGGTGGTGCGGAGCGCGGTCATGGAAGCGGGCTAGTGCTTCCCCTTCTCGAGGTGTCCGCCGAAGGCGAAGCGCTGCGCGCTCATCACCTTGTTCATGAAGTCGCCGTTGCCGCGCGAGCTGAAGCGGCCGAACAGCGCGGCCGCGAGCACCGGCGCAGGCACGCCTTCGTCGTTCGCGGCGGCGAGCGTCCAGCGGCCTTCGCCCGAATCGCTCACGCGTCCGCCGAACTGCGCGAGCGACTGGTCCTTCGCCATCGCCTGCGCGGTAAGGTCGAGAAGCCACGAGCCGACCACGCTGCCGCGGCGCCAGAGCTCGGTGACCGCGGCGAGGTCGAAGTCGTACTGGTAGTGCTCGGGGTGTCGGAGGGGCGTCGTCTCCGCGTCCTTCTCGTAGGCGTGCTTGCCGATGTCGGCGTGCTTCAGGATGTTGAGGCCCTCCGCGTACGCGGCCATCAGGCCGTACTCGATTCCGTTGTGGACCATCTTCACGAAGTGGCCCGCGCCCGAGGGCCCGCAGTGGAGGTAGCCCTTCTCGGCGGTGCCGAGGCCCGCGGCATCGGGGTTGCGCGCGATCGTGCCGACGCCCGGCGCGAGCGTCGCGAACACGCTGTCGAGCCGCGCGACCGCAGCGGCATCGCCGCCGATCATCTGGCAGTAGCCGCGCTCGAGGCCCCACACGCCGCCCGACACGCCGACATCGACATAGTGGATGCCGTGCGCCACGAGCGCCTTCGCGCGGCGGATGTCGTCGATGTAGTGGGTGTTGCCGCCGTCGATGATGCAGTCGTCCTTCGCGAGATGCTTCACGACCTCGTCGATCGTGCCGTCGACGAACGCGACGGGCAGCATCAGCCACACATGCCGCGGCCCGGAAAGCTTCGCGCAGAGATCGGCGAGGCTCGTCGCCGGCGTGGCGCCTTCCTTCGCGAGGTCGGCGACCGCCTGCTGGTTGACATCGAACGCGACGACGGTGTGACCGCCGCGCACGAGCCTGCGAACCATGTTTGCGCCCATGCGCCCGAGTCCGACCATTCCGATCTGCATGCGCGGAATGTAGCGGAGCGCGGCAAGGCGCGTCACCCGCGCATCGCAAGCACTTCGCCTGCAAGCCAGCGGGCGAAGTCGGTCTTCGCGATCCGCGCCGCCGTGGGCGCGGCGCGGCGCACGCTGCCGTCGCGGACATAGACCGTCGCGTCGATGTCGGGCGCGTCCATCGTCTCGAGCGGGTTCGCAACGATTGCGGCGAGATCCTTGCGCTCGAGCTTGGCGCGCGCCGATCGCTCGAGTTCGTCGCTCGGCTCGAGGGCGAAGCCGACGATGCATGCTCCCGGCTTGCGGGCCTCTCGCGTCGCCGACAGGAGATCCTCGACGGGTTCGAGCGCGAGCGACCGCGCCTCGCCGCGGCGCATCTTGCCGGCCTCGCGCGCGGCGGGCCGGAAGTCGGCGACCGCAGCGGCCATCACCACGATGTCGGCCGACGGGAGTTCCCGCGTCATGAGGGCGCGCAGGTCGGCTGCGGTGCGGAAGCGCTCGATCCGGATGCCGCCGGCCCCGCGATGCGGCTGCGGCAGTGCGGCCCGTACCGGTCCAAGCGCGAGCGTCACCTCGGCGCCCAAGTCCGCAAACGCCTCCGCGACCGCGATACCGAGCTGGCCCGAGGAGCGGTTCCCGATGAACCGGACCTCGTCGATCGGCTCCTCGGTCGGACCGGCGGTCACAAGGACCCGCTGGCCTCTCGCGGACGCCGACGGGCCGCGCTCGCCTGCGTATGGAGAAATCGGGCTCTGCATCGAGGGTCTCGGGTGGCTCGGGCTCTGGAAGGCCCGCTCGGCTCCGATGGACTGGGTCCGGAGGCCGGGCAGGAATCGGAAGGCCCGATGCCCGCGATGGTTGCGGCGGGAGGGCTGAACGGCGATACTACGAGACTCCGCCCGACGCGGAGGCTGCCGTTTCGGAATTGTTTTCGGAGAGTCGATTTTGGCCAAGCGAAGCAAGAAGAAGATTGGCGAGATCCTGCTCGAGCAGGGGTCCGTCGACCAGGCAACCCTCGTGGCCGCCATCAACGAGGCGAAGGCCTCCGGAAAGCGCGTCGGCGAGGTCCTCATCGAGCAGGGCCGCTGCGACGAACGCCAGATCGCCAAGGCACTCGCGGAGCAGTTCGGCGTCGAGTTCATCGACCTCGAGAAGCCCGAGGCGCTCACGAAGATCGACCGGTCGCTCCTGAAGGAGGACCTCCAGCGGAAGTACTCCGTGCTGCCGATGAAGAAGGAGCGCGGTTCGCTCCTTCTCTGCGTGCACGACCCGCTCGAGATCGAGGCGTTCGACCTCATCGGCATGGTCGCCGGCGGCCGCGCCGATGTCGGCTCGATCGCGACGCGCAGCCAGATCACGACCTTCATCTCCGGCGAGTCGACCGGCCCCGACCTCTCGAAGTCGCGGCTCGTCACCTCGTCGATGGACTCGACCGTCGACAAGTCGATGGACCGCTCGCAGGACCGCTCGCAGGACCGTTCGATGGACCGCTCCATCGACGCCGATGTGAACGAGTCCGGCATCGTGCGGCTCGTCGAGCGCATGATCGTCGAGGCCGTCACCGGCCGCGCGAGCGACATCCACATTGAGCCGCGCAAGGACAATGTGCTCCTGCGCTACCGCATCGACGGCGTGTGCATTGAGCGCGACATCATCCCGAAGTCGATGCAGAACCAGCTGCTCGCGCGCGTCAAGCTGATGGCGGGCGTGAACATCTCCGAGCGCCGCATCCCGCAGGACGGCCGCATCAAGCAGACGATCGACGGCAAGGTCGTCGACTTCCGCGTGTCGGCGTGCCCCGCCGTCCACGGCGAGAGCGTCGTCCTCCGTATTCTCCGCCCGGACAGCGCCCGCATCGGCCTCAAGGGACTCGGCTTCGAGGAAGACAACCTCGAGGCGTTCAACAAGATCATCCGCCGCCCGAACGGCATCTTCCTCGTGACCGGCCCGACCGGCTCGGGCAAGACGACCACGCTCTACTCCGCGCTCAACGACCTCAACACGCCCGACCGCAAGATCATCACGGCCGAGGATCCCGTCGAGTACGCGTTCAAGGGCATCAACCAGGTGCAGGTGCGCGAGCACATCGGCCTCACCTTCTCGACGATCCTGAAGTCGATGCTGCGCCAGGCGCCGAACATCATCCTCGTCGGCGAAATCCGAGATCGCGAAGTCGCCGACATCGCGATCCAGGCCGCGCTCACCGGCCACATGGTGTTCTCGACGCTCCACACCAACGACGCGCCGAGCGCGATCACCCGTCTCATCGACATGGGCGTGAAGCCGTTCCTCGTCGCAAGCTCGATCCAGGCGGTCATGGGGCAGCGCCTCATCCGCATGCTCTGCGAGAAGTGCAAGGCGCCCGAGGACAATCCGGACCGCAAGGTCCTGCGCCTCATCGGCATGACCGACGAGGAGATGGCGCGCGGCACCATGATGAAGGCCGTCGGCTGCCAGGCCTGCGGCGGCACGGGCTACCGCGGCCGACGCGCCATCTTCGAGCTCATGAAGATGAACTCCGAGATCCGCGACCTCGCGTTCAACCGCTCGAGCGTCGGCAAGCTCCGCTCGGCCGCCGTGCGCGGCGGCATGCGCAGCCTCGTCGAGGACGGCAAGATCAAGATCCTCCGC
>JBKCZS010000292.1:0-8524 GCA_046337925.1 bacterium
GCTCCGCGCCCAGGGGCAGCCCGCCGTGCCCGTGAACGGCCAGCCGAAGCCCCAGCAGATGCCGCCGCAGAAGCAGCACCCCGCGCTTCGCGCCGCCGTGCGCCCGGAGACCGTGCCGCCCGTCCGCGCCCAGGCGCCGCGCGCGGCGCCCGCGGCCGAGTTCCGCGGCAATCCCGAGCGGCTGCTCGTCGTGCTCGACAAGAGCCGCACGCTCTACCGCCAGCTGCACGAACTGTCGAGGACGCGCCGCGCCGCCCTGCGCGCGGGCGACTTCGCCGGATTCTCGAAGATCGACGAACCCGAGAAGCGGATCGTCGCGCAGATCGAGGAACTCGACCAGCTCCGCGTCGGCGAGGCGAAGGCCATCGCCACGCGTCTCGGTCTCGCGCCCGACGCGTCGCTCGTCGAGATCGCAGCGAAACTTCCTTCCGAGACCGGCGCGCGCATCATCGCCTTGCGCGAGGAACTGCGTGCGCTCGTCCTCGAGGTGCGCCGCGAGAGTTCGGTCGTGCGCCAGGCGGCCGAGCGCCTCTCGGCGCACATCGCCGGCATCGTCCAGTCGGTCCACTCCGCACTCGCCCACGCCAACATCTACTCGAGCGGCGGCCAGATCGCCACCGTCGGTGGCGGCGTGATCTCCAGCCTCGACATCCGCAGCTGATCCTCCGGTCGGCGGAACCTCTTCCCGGAAAGCGTTTCCCATGAGCCTCAACGGTGCACTCCAGGTCGGTCGGTCGTCCATCATGGCGAGCCAAACGGCGATGCAGGTCGCCGGCAACAACCGGGCGAACGCGTCGACGCCGGGATTCAGCCGGCAGTCGGTCCGTTTCGCGACCACGATCCCGCAGAACTGGGGCAACAACCAGACGATCGGAACCGGCCTCCAGGTGACGCGGATCGCGCGCACCGTCGACACCGCGCTCCAGTCGCGCATGCGCACGGCGCTCAGCGACGAGAACGGCGCGGCGGTCGACCAGCGGTTCCTGCTTGCGGTCGAGAGCGTGCGCAATGAACTCGGCGACGCCAATCTCTCCTCGCGCCTCAACGCGTTCTTCAGCGCGTTCAGCGAGCTCGCCAACAACCCGAACGACGAAGCGCTGCGCTCGGTGGTCGTCCAGCAGTCGAGCGGCCTCGCCGGCGCGATCCGCGACCTCCGCAAGGACCAGGTCGATGTCCGCGTCGAGATCGACCGGTCGCTCGAGTCGGCCGTGCGCGCCGCGGACGACCTGATCACGCAGATCGCCGATCTCAATGTGCAGATCGGACGCAACGAACTCGGCGGCACCGCCGGACCCGCGAACGAGCTGCGCGACCGCCGCGACAGCCTCATCAACGAACTCGCGCAGTTCCTCCCGATCAGCACGCTCGAGCAGCCGAACGGCATGATCGACATCTCGGTCGAATCGCAGCCGCTCGTCCAGGGCAGTCTCGCGCGCGGCGTCAAGATCACCGTCGACACCGTGGGCGGCGAACTCACCACGCGTTTCCGCGTGAAGAACGACGGAACGCTGCTCACGCCCGACGGCGGCCAGATCGGCGCGCTGCTGCGCCAGCGCACCGACACCGTGGAGCCGGCGATCGAGAGCCTCGACACCCTTACCCGCGAACTCATGTTCCAGGTGAACAAGGTGCACTCGCAGAGCCAGGGCCAGATCGGCATCACGAGCGTCACCGGCCTCAACCGCATCACGAACGCCTCGGTCCCGCTCGGCCAGACGGAGATCCCGTTCGCGATGCGAAACGGCGCCTTCGAGATGCATGTGAAGAGCCTCGCGACGGGATTGCGGACGACCGTGGTGATCGCGGTCGATCCGGCGACGGCCACGCTCACCGACCTCCGGAACGCCATCAACGCCGCCGTTCCCGCAGGCACGGCGACCGCGTCGATCACCGCGGACAACACGCTCCGTCTTGACGCAAACGCGGGCTACGAGCTGAGTTTCGCCAACGACACCTCGGGCGTGCTCGCAGGCCTCGGCATCAACAGCCTCTTCGGCGGCTACGACGCGAAGACGATCGAGGTCAACGCGCAGATCCTCGGCGACCCGCGGCTTCTCTCGGTCGGTCGCGACCATGTCGCGGGGTCGAACGGCGGTGCGCTTGCGATCGCGGCGCTCTCGACCCAGCAGATCGAGTCGCTCGGCGGGCGAAGTATCCGCGGCTTCTGGACCGCGGAGACCACCGCGCTCGGCGTGCGCGCGGAGGCGGCGATCAACCGCGCCGACAGCACGAAGCTCGTGCGCGAGAGCCTCGACTCGCAGGTGCAGGCGATGAGCGGCGTGTCGATCGACGAGGAGTCGATCAACATGCTCGCCTATCAGCGCCAGTTCCAGGCCGCGGCGCGGTTCATCACCATCATCGACGAGACCATCCAGCAGCTGCTCGCGCTCTGACGCGCGGCGGGCGAGAGGTCCGGCGCCGCTTCACGCGGTCATCGCATCGCAACCCCGCGGGCGTCGCGGTCGACCGTCACGATCTCGAACAGCATCCAGACGAACAGCACGGCCCACAGCGGGATGCCGATGCAGCAGCAGGGCGTCATGAAGAGGGTGCCGAAGGTGCCGCCGATCGTGAAGATCGAGAGCACGAGCTGCACGACGCCGCGCTGGATGTAGCCGGCCACCAGGTTGTTGAGCCCGAACACGCCGACGAAGGCGGGAAGCAACCCGAGCAGGATGTAGGTCACGCGCGAGCACGCCGCGCCGTTCGGTTCCGACGAGAGCGGTGGCCATGGGGCGTAGGTCGGAGGCGCCGACTGCTGAGGCCTCGGTGCCCATGGTTCCTGCGTCGACGCATCGGGTGGCGGCGATCCCGGCGGGGGGGAGGTCTCAGGACCGGCGTCGGGCGGCACATCAGGGGACCGCTGATCGGGGGCGGCGCCCACCGCTCGCGCGGTCCCTTCGATCACATCGCGGCGCCGCTGGCGCGCACGCACCATCGCATCCGCAAGCCAACCGACCTCGGTGATGCGCCAGGTTCGGCCGAGGCCTTCCAACTCGATGGAGCCCGCCCAGTCGATGCCGCCGATCTCGGCCAGCCGCTCGAGGTCGGTCTCGGAGTACGGGCCGCTGCGGGTGCCGGCGGCGTCGATGTAGAAGTAGCGCGGTTCCATGGTGGGGCGTGATGGGGATTATCCACCGATCGGTTTCGCAGCGAGGCGCGGGCGGGCGGGTTCTCGGCGTCGTCGTGAGCTGATCAAGGAGAAATCGCCGACTTCGCCCCATTCGATGACAGGGTCGGCTGTCCGATTGCGCTCCTTACCCGTTCCGTCTCGTGCGGAGCGTGTTCGTGTTTCCGAGCCGTGCCCCGCACGGCTCCACCGCGTTCCGCGGTGCCCCCTCAGCTCATTTCGGAGAGTGATTCCCATGTCGATCCGTTCGTTTTTGACCGCAGGTTTCGTCGCAGCGGCTGTCGCCGGCTCGGCTTCCGCAAGCATCATCGTCGGTTGGACGATTCCCACGGCCTTCCCAACCGGAACCGGCAATGTCCCGACCGGCACCAGCTACCTGCCCCCGGGCCCGAACGGCGCCGGCGTGGCGAACCAAGGCGCGAACTTCCTCGGCAGCGAGCTGAAGGCCGTGAAGGCGCTCGCCGCCTCCACCTACACCTCGCCCGCGGGCAACGGCAGCCAGTACGCGTTCTCGGCCAACAACTGGAGCCCCAACGACTACTTCCAGGCGAAGTTCTCGACGCTCGGCTTCACCGACATCAACCTCGGCTGGGACCAGGCCCGCAGCAGCACCGGGCCCGATGAGTTCCGCGTTCTCATGAGCGTGGACGGCGGGACGAGCTTCACGGAACTGCTCGCGTACACCGTGCTCCAGTCGGGTGGCGGCGGTTCGCCGGGCACCTGGTCGAGCACGACCTACAACCCGCTCTACTCGTACACGCTCGCCCTCGGCGCCGCCGCTGAGAACCAGTCGGAAGTGATCCTGCGCTTCCAGAACTTCGAGGCGGTCGCCTCCGCCGCGACGGGCTCGAACCGCATCGACAACATCCTGGTCACCCAGGGTCCGGTCCCCGCGCCGGGCGCGCTCGCGCTGCTCGGTCTCGCCGGCCTCGCCGCGCGCCGCCGCCGCTGAACCTCGGACGACCAACCGAAAGCACAGGACCAGCCGCAAGGCTGGTCCTGTTCGTTTGATCGGGTGCGCAGGGAATCCGACTCAGCAGGCGCCCCACGCCGCAAGGATCACCGCGAGGTCCGACGCGTCGACCGTGCCGGAGTCGTTCACATCCGCCGCGGGATCCGCGCTGCCCCAGGCCGCAAGCACGGCCGCGAGGTCGGCGCCGTCGACGGTGCCGCTGCCGTCCACATCGGCCGCACAGGGCGCAGGGGGCGCGTACAGATCGATGAAGCGGAAGCTCGAGCTCGAGCCGCCGTCGAACAGGACCACCGAACTTCCCGAAGTCATGTCGATCCTGCGGATCTGCGTTCCCGCCGTGAAGAGGATGTCGCCGTTCGGAAGCATGTGGCAGCCGCGGGGGGAGGTTCCCGCGCCGTACCAACCGTTCGAAGTCCCGTTCGCCGAGAAGAGGTGGATGCCCGACGGATCGCTGAATCCGCTCACCATCCAGGCGCTGCCGACGATCTGGCCCTTCTCGAGCTTCTTGATCTGCTGGGGGAAGTCGATGCTGAGGGCGCCGTCCGAGTCGTGGAAGGGCGTGGCGGCGACCTGTCCCGTCGCGGAGACGATCTCGAGGTCGTCATCGGTGGAGTTCCCGACGAGGAACCCAGTCCCGAAGGGCTGGATCCCGCGGGGGGCGCCCACGGTCATCCAGTCGCTGAAGACGGTGACAGGTCCGCCCGAGAGGGCGACCTTGTAGATCACGCCCTGGCTCGTGCTGATGCCGCTGCCGCTCGTGAAGTAGACGAAGCCGTCGCGCACGCAGAGGGAGTAGGCGCCAAGCACGCCTTGCTTCGGGCCGGCGAGGGTGCGGATGTAGGTTCCGTTGGCCGCGAACTCGAAGACGCTCTTCCTGACCTCGTCGGTCACGAGGATGGTGCCCGTCCCGCTCGGGATCGCCTGGATCGGCTGGCCCATCAGGTTCCCCGGGTTCGGGATGAACTGCTGGCTGATGACGGCGCCGTCGACGGGACTGACGGCCCAGATCGTGTCGGTGCCGCTGTTCGGAACCAGCAGGACCTCACCGCCGGCGAGGGACGGGCCTCCGGCCGCGAGGGCGGCGCACAGGGCGAGGGCTGCGGGAAGAACCGGACGGCAGGGCTCAGGGAGGGGCATCCCCCCATTGTGACCGCAATGGGCGTGGAAGCAAGCCGCGGAGGTTGGGTTCATCCAGTCTGGGAACGGCTGGCACGGGCCTTGCATCGGGGTCATCGGAGCGATCTCCATGACGGCTATTCCTGCCTCACTCTCCCGCGTACCGAATGTCCTGGCGTCAAGAATTGCGCTTGCGGGCATAAATGGCACGAGCCAGCGCATGCTGCAATTGCAGGCGCAGATGTCGTCTGCCCTGAACTTCCAGCGACCGAGCGAGAACTCGATCGGCGCATCGGCGGTGCTGTCCCTCAACGAGATCCTCGAGCGCCGCGAACAGCGGGTCCGCAACCTCGGCGAGGCCGGCTCGATCCTCGACTCGATCGATACCACCCTCGGCGATGTCACCGAACTGCTGCAGGAGGCCAAGGTCATCGGCCTCGCGCAGGTCGGCACCGGCAGCGACGAAGCGACCCGCCGCACGCAGGCCGGCGTCATCGACTCGATGCTGAACTCGCTCGTCTCGATGTCGAATCGCGAGCGCAACGGCGTCTACTACTTCTCCGGCGACCGCACCTCGTCGAAGCCGATGGTCTCGCTCCTCGCAGGCCTCCGCTACACGGGAAGCGGCCAGGGGCATCGCGTCGACACGGGCTTCGGCGACGACCTTCGGGCCACGATCGGCGCAGACCGCGCGTTCGGTGCGCTCTCGAGCCGCGTGACTGGCGAGCGCGACCTCGATCCCTCGCTCACGCTCGCGACCCGTCTCTCGGCGCTCGGAGGCGCCAACGGCCTCGGCGTCCGACCTGGCTCCGTCGAGATCGATGTCAACGGCGTGATCACCCAGGTCGACCTCTCCGACGCCGACTCGATCGGCGATGTGATCTCGCGCATCTCGACCGTGATCCAGGCCACCGACCCAGGCGCCGTGATCGGCGTCGACGCGACCACCGGCGACCGCGTCGCCGTGACCCCGAGCGCAGGCTTCACGGTGATCATGCGCGACTCGAACTCGACGGTGACCGCCGGCGACCTCGGCCTGCGCGGCACCTATCCGGGCGGCGTCACCACCACGGGCCTCGACCTCCACCCGCGCATCACGCAGCTCACGCGTCTCGATTCGCTGACCGGCGTCAGCATGCCGCTCGGCCAGATCCAGATCCGCAACGGCAATCAGGCGCGCATCATCGATCTGAACGGCCTCGTGACGGTGCAGGACTTCCAGAACGCGGTCGAGATCGAGAACATCGGCGTGCGGGTCGTCATCTCCGACGACGGCACCCGCCTCAATGTGCTCAACGAACTCTCGGGCGCCTCGATGGCGATCGAAGAGTATTCGGGCAATCCCTCCGCATCGCAGCTGGGCATCCGGTCGTTCACCGGATCGACGCTCCTTTCCGACTTCAACGACGGACGCGGCGTGCGCCAGATCTCGGGCGTCATTGATCCGTTGACCGGTCTGCCCGATCCGCAGGGCAACCTCGACTTCCGCGTCACCCTCAAGGATGGCCGCGCCTTCAGCGTCGACATCAACGGCGCGGTGACGGCACAGGACATCCTCACGCGCACGAACGCCGCAGCGGCCGCAGCGGGCATCCTGCCCGCCGACTTCACCGCGCAGCTCGTCGCGGTCGGCAACGGCTTCGAGTTCGTCGACAGCACCGTCGGGGCGCCGGGCGCCGTCACGAGCGTCGTCGCCCTGAACGGCAGCGGCGCTGCCGATGATCTCGGCATCCTCGGCCAGACCACCGGCGCATCGCTCGTCGGCGTCGACGCCGCGAAGGTCGCGGTCGACAGCGTCTTCTCCCACATGATCGCGCTGCGCGACGCCCTCATCGCCAACGACACCCGTGGCATCGAGATCGCGGCGGCCAAGCTCGACGAGGACCTCGTGCGCGCCGCAGAGGCGCGGGCGGAGGTCGGCGTGCGCACCCAGCGCGTCGAGGACGCGGCGATCCGCGAGGAAGACCTCATCATCCAGGACAAGTCACTGCGTTCGGAGATCCAGGATCTCGACTATGCGTCGGCGGCAGCCAAGTTTGCCTCGATCCAGCAGCAGCTGGAAGCGGGGCTCGCGGTTGCGGCGCGATCGACGAGTCTGAGCATCCTCGATTTCCTCAGATAGACCAACGACGCGTGGCCCGCGCGACAGCGGGCCCCGGCGAGGAGCTCGGCTCTCCTCGACGGAACAGGGATGGAGCCCGACCGGCATGGATGCCGGACTCCAAGGAATGGAAGCCGAACGGAGCACACGACATGCTGATCGAGACCACCCGTTTCGGACCCGTCGAAGTCGACGAGTCGCGCCTCATCGAGATCCCCGCGGGACTGCTGGGCTTCTCGAGCTACAAGACCTTCTCGCTCCTCCAGCCCGACGAGAACGGCGTGTTCTTCTGGCTGCAGTCGGTCGAGACGCCCGACCTCGCGTTCGTGGTCACCGACCCGGCGCTGTGGGTCCCCGACTTCCAGGCGACCATCCGCAAGGAGCAGATGGAGGAGCTCGGCCTCAACGAGACCGGCGACGCGCAGGTGCTCGTCATCGTGAACAAGCGCGAGAAGTCGCTCACCGCGAACCTCCAGGGCCCGATCGTCATCAACACCGCGAACCGCCGCGCCATGCAGCTGGTGCTCGCGGAGAAGAAGTGGTCGACGCGCCACGAGCTCGTCCAGATCGGCGAGCAGAGCGCGCAGAAGATCGCCTGACCGGCGGCTGTGTCGCGCAGCAGGCGTGAATCGTGCCGGCAGGCCGGCGAAGCGGGACTTCGGTCCCTCCAAGGATGAACTTCATTGGGCACGGATGCCCGTACAGGAAGGAGCCCACGACATGCTGGTGCTCTCCCGACAGCGTGATGAAACGATCATGATCGGCGACGAAGTCGAGCTGACGATCGTCGACATTCGAGGTGACAAGGTGCGGATCGGCATCAAGGCCCCCGCAACCGTCGCGGTGCACCGCAAGGAGGTGTACGACGCGATCAAGGAAGAGAACCGACAGGCCGCCGCATTCCGGGGCGAGCTCGGTTCGTTCCAGCCACCCGCTGGGCAGCGTGGTGGCAAGCAGAAGCCCGGCAGGGCGGTCCTGCCGGCGGCCGCGAAGCTCGCGGCAGCACAGTCAGCCAGGCGCGAAACCGCCTAAACGGGCATTCCAGTCAAGGAGGATTCCATGTCCCGCATCAACACCAATGTCTCGTCGCTGATCGCGCAGCACAAGCTCGCGCGATCGAATGAAAGCATGGCCGTGCGCCTGCAACGCCTTTCGACCGGTCTCCGCATCAACCGCGGCGCCGACGATCCGGCAGGCCTCATCG
>JBKCZS010000293.1:0-4661 GCA_046337925.1 bacterium
GCTCGGCGTCTTCACGAAGACCCCGGGCAAGCTCACGAACGACTTCTTCATCGAGGTGCTCGACATCGGCACAGAGTGGACGCCCGCATCGGCGGACGAGGAACTGTTCAACGGCCGCTGCCGCAAGTCGGGCCAGGCGAAGTGGACGGCGAGCCGAGTCGACCTCGCGTTCGGCTCGAACTCGCAGCTCCGCTCGCTGAGCGAGGTCTACGGCTCGGCCGACGCGCACGGCAAGTTCGTGTGCGACTTCGTGTCGGCCTGGACGAAGGTGATGAACCTCGACCGGTTCGACCTCGCGTAAGCCGGCCGTGCAGCTGGAAACCCCGCGCGCCCCGGTTCATCGCCGGGGCGCGCGTCTGTTCCGAAGCGGCATGCGCGCGGCTACAGCACCACCGTTGGTTGCACAAGCATCTGGAGGACCGCGATCGCGATGTTCGCGAGGACGCCGATGGCGAACGCGACGCGCGCGAGCGTCCGTGGCCACGCCGCCACCCTCCGCGTGAGGATGAGCGCCGCGACCGGAAGCACGAGTCCGATCGCGGGAAACGGCGCGCAGATGAGCGCCGCGATGGCGATGGTCTTGACCGGCAGCGAGGTGTCGGGGTAGATCAGCGCCGCGAGATCCTCAGGGGTCTGCCCGACGAGTTCCGAGACAGGTACGCGCGAGCGCTGCTGTGCGTGGCACTTCGAGCACTCCACCCAATAGGACCGCGACTGCCGGTGGAAGACGAGCAGGATGACCTCGTCGGTCCGCCGCTCGAAGCTGACGGCGAGGCAACGGCGCTCGCCGCAGTTCGGACAGTCGATCTCGACCATCGGCCCCGCGAGTTCCTTGACGCTGTGGTCGGTGACGATGAACGGCAAGCAGGTGCTCCGCAGGCCCGGCTCGCCTCCATCGGATGCCCGGGTCGCGCGGACTTTACTTCGTCGCAGGCGCGAGCGAGTGGTGTTTCGCCTGATCCCGCGTCTTGTCCTTGAAGAACGCCCACACGCGCTCCGCGCCCTTGAACGCCGTGATCGGCGCGTTTTCGTCGCGTCGGGCGCGCGTGCCTGGCCAGCCGTGTCCGCCCGCGCTGTCGACCACGAACTCGGTCGCCGCACCGTTCTTGCCGGCGGCGTAGGTCGTGGTCGTGACCGTCCCGTTCGCCACGGTCGCGCCTTCGGGCTTCGACTTGTTTGCGCGCACCCAGAACTCGACGACTTCGGTCAGGGGCTTGAACGGCGTCGCCTGTGCGCCGCTGACGAGTCGATTGCGGCTCATGCCGCCCTCGATCGGCACCTCGTCGTCCTTGGCGCCGTTGATGATGAGGATCGGAAGCGGGACCGACGGGGTCCTCTCGAAAGTGAACATGCTCGCGACGACCGGAGCGATGGCGGCGAGCCGCTCGGGCCGTGCGACCGCGTAGACGAAGGTCATCATGCCGCCGTTCGAGGCGCCCGTCATGTAGATCCGAGTCGGATCGGCGCCATGGTCGCGGACGAGCGTGTCGATCAGCGCGTCGAAGTAGGCGATGTCTTCGGCGTCGCGCACCTGGCGGCGGAGAAGGTGGCCGGTGTTCCACGCGCGGCGACCTTCGCCGAAGTCGGTTCCCTGCGCGTAGACGACCATGAAGCCGCTTTCAAAAGCCACCGCGTCGAAGCCTGCGCTTGCGCGCATGCGCTCGGCGCTTCCCATGCCGCCATGCAGCACGATGACGGCAGGGCGCTTCGTTCCATCGGTCGGCGCATTCACGAAGAGTGCGCTGCGTTCCACGCCTTTCACGCTCAGCTTGATGTCGCCGTTGGCGCCATTCGCGGGCTGCCGCGGCGCCGTGTCGGCCGCGGGCTGCGCCGTGTCGGCCGCGGGCTGCGCAGTGTCGGCCGGTCTTGCGGTGTCGCCGAACGCCTTGCGGTAGAACGCCCAGTTCCCGTCGCCGAGTCCCTTCATGACCGCCATCGGGTCGTGTCCGATGCCGCGCAGCACCTTCCATTCATGCGGGATCTTGAGCGCTTCGAGGTGCTCGTGGAACGCGACATTGTTCGCGTAGGTCTCGTCGCGGTCGCCGATCACCATGCGGACAAGCGAGCCCTGTGCGAGGCTCTCGGCGTTGGTCTTCGCGAGCGTGCGCGGGCTGACCTCGAGGAACCGCTCCTGCGATCCGCCGTAGACGCGCGCGAGCAGCTCCTCGGCCTGCACCTTGCTTGCACGCGGCGTGTGGGTGAGCGTCTCCTGCATCGGTCCCGCGCCCATGATCGAGACGGCGCGGAACATCTCCGGGTACTTGAAGCCGAAGCGCGCGGCGCCGTAGCCGCCCATGCTGAATCCGTCGAGCAATCGGCCTTCGCGCGCGGCGATCGTGCGGTAGGTCCGATCGATGTGCGGCACCAGGTCCTTGACCACCACGCTCTCCACGGGCGCCGCGCCGTTCGACCAGTCGATATACATGCCCATCTCGAGGCCGTTGACGAACACGACGAGGCATGGCGGAAGCTGTCCCGCTTGAATGGCCTCGTCGAAGTGCTTCGCGACCGCCGGGATGCCGGCCTGTCCGCCGCCCGAGCCGTGCAGCCAGTAGACGACAGGGAAGCGACGCTCCGGTTCGCTCTCGTAGGCGGCGGGGGTGTAGATGTGGTAGCTGACCGCCGTCTTTGCCGATGCGCTCTCGAAGGTGCGATGCGCGACCCTCGGCGCCTTCACGGCGCGGGTGACCCACTCGACGGGCTGGGGCGGCGAAGCCTGCGGCGAAGCGGGACCGTCGGCCGCCATCGCCGGGCCGGAGATCCACGAGACGACCGCGAGGATGACGGCAAGTGCGGGTTGCAGGATGGACATGTCGAGCATGTCGGCAGAACGGGCTGCGATCCTTCGAATTGCGGCTTTCCCTGCACGATCGACTATGATCGCCGCCGCCATGCTCGACTACCAGCGCGACTTTATCGACTTCATGCTCAAGGTCGGTGTACTTAGTTTCGGCGACTTCACCACGAAGAGCGGCCGCAAGACGCCGTACTTCGTGAACACGGGCAAGTACCGGTCGGGGGTGCAGCTTGCGCAGCTCGGCCGCGCGTACGCCGATGCGATCGAGCGCTCGTTTCCCGATGGCTTCGACTGCCTGTTTGGCCCCGCGTACAAGGGCATCCCGCTCGTCGTCGCGGTGTCGATGGCGTTTGCCGAGCGTGGCCGCGAGGTCGAGTTCTGCTTCAACCGCAAGGAAGCGAAGGATCACGGCGAGGGCGGTCTCCTCGTCGGGCGCAAGCTGCAGAACGGCGACCGCGTGCTCATCGTCGAGGATGTGACGACCGCCGGCACCTCGATCCGCGAGACGGTGCCGATCCTGCGCGCGGCCGCCGACATCAAGCTCGCCGGCCTTGTCGTCTCGGTCGACCGCCAGGAGCGCGCAAGCGACCTTTCGACGCGCACGGCGCTCGCCGAAGTCGGCGCCGAGTTCGCCATGCCGACCGCGGCGATCGTCACGATCGACGAAGTGATCGAGCATCTCGGCGCGCGCCTGACCGACGCCGACCGCGCGCGCATCGCGGCATACCGCGCCCAGTACGGAGCCGCGCTCGTATGACGCGGACGGGCGTGCTGCTCTCGGCGGTTGCCTTCGCAGGCTGCGCGACGCAGCAGCCGTCGCAGCGCGGCGTGGAGACACCTCCGACTGCGCCAATCGCCCCGGCGTTTCCGGCCGAATGGTGCGGCCGATGGACGGGCACGCTCGCCATGCTCGGCGACTCGAAGTTCGGGCCCGTCACCATGACGCTCGAGATCGCGCCGATCACCGAAGGCCGCTGGTCGTGGACCATCACCTACGACGGCGAGTTCGGCCGTCAGGTGCGCCCGTACGAACTCGTCGCGATCGATGCCGCCGCGGGGCGATTTGCCGTCGATGAGAAGAACGGCATCGTCATCCCGATGCGAGTGCTCGACGGCACGCTGTACTCGACCTTCGAGGTGATGGACAGCCGCATCGAGATGCGCGAGACGCTCGTCGGCAGCGGCGCCGATGCCGCGATCGTCGTCGAGATGGCCACGATCCGTGTCGGGGAGTCGACCGTGACCGGCGGAGATGCGGGGCGGTCGATCCCCGAGGTGCGTTGCTGGACGCCGCGCAGCGTGCAGCGTGGGCGGCTCGTGCGCAGGTGAGCCTCGTGGCGGTCGTGGCAATCGTGGTAGTCGTGGCGTGGATCAGGGCCTCTTCGACGAGATCCGCGCATGCATCTCGGTCGCGGTCGCGCGTTGTTCCTCGAGGGTTCCGACGATCACCATGATCGGTTCGTCGGTGGCCGCGTGCATCAGCCTGTCCCTCGTCACGAGCCAGACGCGAGTTCGTCGCTTCGGAAGATCTTCCTTCGTATCGAACCTGACAATCGATCTGTATGGCACCTCCCGGTCGAGTTCGCGCTGCCGCACGACCACGACATCGGGCCTGAATTCCAGCGCGACACGCTCGAGCGAAAGGTTCGTCGCACGCTCGCGCCGACGGCGGAGCACCCCGGCGATGTAGAAGCCGAGCGCAAGCGCAGCGAGCGTCCCTGCGACCGCGAGGCCGGCCGTCCGCACGCGGCCGTCTGGTCTCGGGCCGCAAGAGGGAATCAAGATCAGCACGATGACCACGATGGCGTTTGCGATCTGGTAGAGCGACCTGCTCCTCCGCGACTCTGGCTCGACCCAGGACAGC
>JBKCZS010000294.1:0-24498 GCA_046337925.1 bacterium
ACTGCAGGCTGGAAGCGCACCGCTCGCGCGGCGCACTCGTCCGGGCCGCCATCACTCAAAGTGATGCCACACGATACGATCGGCGAGCTCCCGCACCCTCCGCTCAGGCTTCGCTGCGCTTCGCCTTCGGAGACGCCGGCGGCGACGCAGGCGCCATCCCGCGCACCGCGAATGCGCCTCTCGGCACGGATCCTCGATGTAGCCTATGCTACAGACCATGCGATACCGACTCCCCGCGCCACTCATCGGCGGCCTCAGCCTGTTCGGGCTCGCGCTCACCCTCGCCGCCTGCGGCGGCGGCACCCCGTCGACCACCGCCGCCGGCGACCCGCGGCCCGCGCGCGACAAGCCCCTCGTCGTCGCGACCACGCCGATGGTCGGCGACCTCGTGCGCGAGATCGGCGGCGACCGCATCGACCTCGTCGTGCTGATCGCTCCGGGCACCGACCCGCACCTCTGGACCCCCACGCGCACCGAGGTCATGAAGGTGCTCGAGGCCGACGCGGTCTTCATGAACGGCCTCATGCTCGAAGGCCGCGCCGGCGACGCCTTCGCGCGCGTCGAACTCAGCGGCCGCCCCGTCGTGCGCGTCGCCGAGAAGCTTCCGAAGTCCGACCTTCTCACCGATCAGCAGAACTCGTCGCACTTCGACCCGCATGTCTGGATGGACCCCGTGCTCTGGGCGAAGACCGCCCCCGCCGTGCGCGATGCGCTCGCGAAGATCGACCCGGACGGCAAGGAGTCCTACGACCGCAACCTCACCGCGTTCGAGACCGCCGCCGCCGCGCTCGACCGCGACTGCAGCCTCGCCATCAACACGATTCCCGTCGCGCAGCGCACGCTCGTGACCGCGCACGACGCCTTCGGCTACTTCGGCCGCCGCTACGGCCTCGCCGTGCGCGGGATCCAGGGGCTCTCGACCGAAAGCGAGCCCTCGCTCGGCGACATCGAGGAACTCGTCGGAAAGATCTCCGAGGAACGCATTCCCGCGATCTTCATCGAGACGACCGTGTCGGACCGCACCGTGCGCGCCGTCGTCGACGGCTGCGCCGCCAAGGGCCACGAGCTGAAGATCGGCGAGGCGCTCTACTCCGACTCGCTCGGCCGCGCAGGTTCCGCCGAAGGCACCTGGGCCGGCATGATGCGCCACAACGCGAAGTCGATCGCGAACGCGCTCGGAGGCCGCGGTTGACGGGCGCGGCGACGCCAGCCCTTGAAGTCCGCTCGCTGTCCGCGGGATACCTGCGCGACGAACCCGTCGTCCGCGACATCTCCTTCACCCTCGCGCGCGGCTCGATGACCGCCCTCATCGGCCCGAACGGCGCCGGCAAAAGCACGCTCATCAAGGCGATGCTCGGCCTCGTTCCGTTCGTCGGCGCCGACCGCATCGCGTTCCTCGGCGCCGATCTCGCGTCGGTGCGCAAGCGCGTCGCCTACATCCCCCAGCGCTCGCAGATCGACTGGAACTTCCCCGCAAGCGCGCTCGACATCGTCGCGATGGGCCTCTATCCGTCGCTCGGGCTCTTCCGCCGCGCAAACCGGGAGACGCGCGAGAAGGCGCGCGGCGCGCTCGCGGCCGTGGGCCTCGCCGACGCCGCGCGCGCGCAGATCGGCGCACTCTCCGGCGGCCAGCAGCAGCGCGTGCTCGTGGCGCGCGCGCTTGCGCAGGACGCCGAGCTCTTCCTCCTCGACGAGCCGTTCGCGAACATCGACGCGTTCACCGAGACGCACCTGGCCGAAGTGCTGCGCGGCCTGCGCGACCGCGGCCGAACGATCCTCGCGGTCCACCACGATCTCCGCAGCGTGCGCACGCACTTCGACAGCGCGATCCTCCTCAGCCACGCGATCGTCGCGCAGGGCGCGGTCGCCGAGGTGATGACCGACGCGACGCTCGCGCGCGCATACGGCTTTCACGCGGAGACGGGCGCATGAGCACGGCCGCGATCGGCGCCAACACGCTCGGCGTCCTCGCGGGCTGCATGCTCTTCGGCGCGCTTGCGGGCGCGGTCGGAACCTTCGTCCTCGCGCGCCGCCGCGCGCTCGTCGCCGATGTGGCCGGCCACGCCGCGCTGCCCGGCGTCGCGCTCGCGTTCCTCGCGGGCGAAGCGCTCGGCCTCGGCGGGCGCACCGCGTGGCTCCTTCTCCTCGGCGGCGCATCGACCGCGCTCCTCGCCGCGTGGTGCGTGCCCGCGCTCGCGCGTCTGCGCCGCGTCGGCCCCGACGCGGCGACCGCGGTCGTACTCGCCGGATTCTTCGGCCTCGGCGCCGTCCTCTTCTCGATCGTGCAGGGCCACCCCGCCGGCTCGCAAGGCGGGCTGCGGACGCTCCTCTTCGGAAGCGCCGCCGCGATGAGCCGCGCCGAGGTGATCGCGCTCACCGTGCTCGCGCTCGCGACGCTTGCGCTTCTCGCGGCCTTCTTCCGCGGCCTCACGCTCGTCGCCTTCGACGAAGGCTTCGCGCGCACGGCGGGGCTTCCCGTGCGCGCACTCGACCTCCTGCTCACGCTGCTGCTCGTCGCCACCGTCGTCGCGGGCATGCAGCTCGCGGGCATCGTGCTCGTGGTCGCGATGATCATCACGCCCGCGGCCGCCGCTCGGCTTCTCGGCGGGCGCATCGGACGCGTCACCGCGGTCGCCGCGATCATCGGGGCCGCGACCGCCGCCGTAGGCACGCTCGCCTCGCGGGCGGTGCCCGGCGTGCCGACCGGCGCGGCGATGACGCTCGCCGCGACCGCCGCGCTTCTCGTCGCCGTGCCGCTCGGCCACCTCGCGAAGGCGGCGCGCGCATGAACGCCGCGCTCGCCGTCGACCTTCCCGCCATCGCCGCGGCGCTCCTCGCTACGCTCGCCTGCGGCACGCTCGGCAACTGGCTCGTGCTCCGCAAGGAGGCGATGACGGGCGACGCGATCGCGCACGCCGTGCTGCCGGGGCTCGTCGCGGGGTTCCTCGTCACCGGCACGCGGTCGGTGACCGCGATGTTCATCGGCGCGGCGCTCGCGGGCGCCGCCGCCGTGGTCCTCGCCACGCTCCTCCGCCGCGCGACGCGGCTCGAGTCGGGCGCCGCGCTCGGCGTCGTGTTCACGGCGTTCTTCGCGCTGGGCGTGCTCCTTCTCGAGACGCAGGGCGCGCGGCAGGTCGATCTCGATCCCGAGTGCGTGCTCTTCGGCTCGCTCGAGACGCTCTTCTACGCGGCCCCCGCCGACGCTCCGTGGTACGCGGGCGTGCCCAGCGAGATCTGGACGCTCGCGGCCGCCGCGCTCCTCGCGATCGCCTTCAGCGCGCTCTTCGGCAAGGAACTCTCGTCGCTCGCCTTCGATCCGTCGCACGCCCGGCTTGCAGGCCGCGCGCCGCGGTTCGTCGAACGCGCGCTGCTCGCGGTCGTGAGCGCCGCGATCGTCGCGAGCTTCGCGGCCGTCGGAAGCGTGCTCGTCCTCGCGCTCCTCGTCTGCCCGGCGCTCATCGCGGCGCCGCACGCGCGCAGCGTGCGTGGGCAGATCGCGATCAGCCTCGCGGCGGGCTGCGTGCTCGCCGCGGGCGGCTACCTCGTCGCCGCGCACGCGGAGACGCTCTTCCGCACGCGCACCGCGGTCAACTCGGCGGGCATGATCGCGGCGCTCCTCGCGCTCGCGGTCCCCTGCTCGCATCTCGTCCGGTCGTTCGTCAGCCGCCGCCCGGCGTGAGCGTCCAGTCCTTCGAGTTGGCGCCGTTCGACCAGAGGCGCATGTCGTCGAGCGTCTCGGGCGTGCGCGCCTCCGAGTGGCCGTCGGCGAAGCCCATGATCACCGAGCCGCCGTTGCGCGCGCTCAGGTTTCCGTACGACGCCGCGTCGTCCGCGCCGTACTCCGACGCCCACACGCGGTTGTTGAAGAACGGCGAGCGGATGCGGAAGTACCCCTCGGTGAGGTCGGACATCTCGCCGCTCGGCATGCTGTCCTGCCCGCGCGCGCTTCCGAACACGACGAGGCCCGCGGGCCGGTCGATCTCGCTCAGCCGCGTGACATAGAACTTGCTGTAGAGGTTGAGGAACGCGCTGTTGTAGCCGCCGAAGTTCTCGTCGCCGCCGACCCACACACTGTTGAGGCCGAAGCTCGGAAACACGCTCGTCTGGTAGAGGTAGTTCGAGTAGTCGGTGAGTTCGAGCTCGCGCAGCATGCGCTCGTGCTCGCCGAGGTAGAGCACATTGAAGTCGTGGCCGATGTACGGCGCGAGCCGCCAGACCCAGCGGTTCGCGGTGATTCCGATGGTCTGCGCCGCGATCGGCCGCCGCTGCGCGTCGTAGGCGGGAAGGCCCGAGCGGTAGCCGGGCAGCACCGCTCCCGAGGAGTCCTGCGCGTACTGCTGCCACGCGATCATGAGCGAGCGCACCGCGGCCAGCTCGCGCGCGCGGGTGCTCGCCTCGCGCAGACGCGAGAACACGGGCAGGAGCGCCGCGAGCACGATCACGAGGATCGCGATCACCACCAGCAGCTCGACGAGCGTGAAGCCCGCGAACTCAGCGAGCCGGCGCAGCGGGCAGCGTCGCACCCGCGGCAAGGCGGCGCGAATCGTCGGAGCGGTTGCGGCGGAAGCGGAGTTCACGGGCGCGGCCTTCTCGATCGTGCATACGCCCGAAAACCACACGCGGCCTCGGGACATCTCGAAATTTGCGCGGCTCCGGTGCAATCGGGAGGCCGCGCGGGGCGTAGCAGTCTACGCTCTTCGCCCCGTCTGTTGGACGAACGATTCGCACGGCCGCCGACCCCCCGACCCATCGCCATGAACGCCCTTCGCACCTGCACACTTCTCGCTTCGATCGCCGCAACGCTTCCCTGTGCGATCGCATCGGCAGACCAGTACACCGCCTACTACGAAGGCCCGGCGCTCGACCGCTGGAACTACGCGTTCAACCCGACCCCGGGCGTGCGCATCACCGCGTCGACCTTCGGCAACGAGCCAGGCAGCGCGCTCTTCGACAACCGCGACGGCCAGTTCATCGTGGGATTCAACACCGGTGCGCAGATCCCCGCGGGGCTCGGCGCGTCGTCGTACTCGGTGACCGCGTGCGTGCTCGAGATCACCTACGCGAACGACTTCATCGTGGAGTACGACCCGACGGTCGACCCCTACACGGCGTTCCTTCCGACGACCGACCCCGAGTACGCCGACGATGCCGACGCGGGTCAGCCCGTCGAGCTGTACGCGACCGGCTTCCGCAACGGCTTCAGCGTCTCGAACTGGGTCGAGACGAGCCCGTACACCGTCGCGGGCCAGAGCCCGCTCAACCCGAGCGTCCGCAACGCCTTCGCGATGGGCCGCAACGCCGCAGGCCAGTGGGTCGATGTGTCGAACTCCGTGCGCGAGCGCTGGACGCCTACGCCCCTCGCGGTGGGCACGATCACCGGCCTGAAGCCCGGCAGCCTGATCCCGGTCGGAACGCCCCTGCGCTTCGAGCTCGATGTGTCGCGCGCCGATGTGCAGGAGTTCCTGCGCGGCGCGGTCGACGCGGGCCGCCTGCGCCTCTCGGTCGCCTCGCTCACCAAGGTCGTGCAGCAAGGCGGCAACTTCCCGTCGTTCTACTGCCGCGAGAATCCGATCGTGACCGCCACGGGCATCGGCGACGCGACGCTCTCGATCTCGGTCACGACCAGTTCGTGTGCGACGGGCGACCTCAACTGCGATGGCTCGATCAACGCGCAGGATCTCGCGGCGCTCCTGGGCGCGTGGGGCGGTCCAGGCGCCGCCGACCTCAACGGCGACGGCGCCGTCGGCCCGCAGGATCTCGCGATCCTGCTGGGCGCGTGGAATTGAGCGGACGCAGGAGCTGCGAGCCTACGCCATGCCCGCGACCGCGCGGCCGTAGGTCGGCTGCACGCGGCGGCGCACGCGTTCGGTGATGCTCTCGAGCATGCGCTCGACCTCGGTCGCTGCGATCTCGAGCACCGCTGCGATTTCGGCCACCGTGAGTTCCTCGGTGTAGCGCAACATCAGCACGAGCCTCTCGCGCCGTGTGAGTTCCCGGATGAGTTCAGAGACGACATTTTCCCGGCTTGGCCGGGGATCGTGCTGGTCGCGCGATGGATCGCGCTGCACAGCCGACTCACGCTGCTTGGCCCCTTGGGACAGGGCGATCGCATCCTTGCGATTCGAGTCGCGGTTCATGACCCTTCCTTCCTGCCGTCCTCCATGACGGCGGGCGGAGCATAACCGAACGGGCAGCGGCGGCAAGCGCGCCGCACGCGGGCGGATTCCCACTCTCACTCCCGATGGCGGGCCCGAAGGAGCCGAGTTGACTCACTTCGCGACGACGCTCGACACGCTGAAGAGCGGCAGGAGCAGCGCGATCGCGACGATGCCGAGGACCGAGCCGAAGGCCACGACGAGGACCGGCTCGAGCAGGCTGGTCGCGGCCTTGAGCGCGGTCTCGAGGTCTTCCTCCGCGAAGTCCGCCGCGCGGCCGAGGACCTCGGGCAGACGGCCCGAGCGCTCGCCCGCCGCGATCATGGCGACCACGGTCGGCGGCAGGAACGGCTGGTTCTTGAGCGCGTCGACGAAGGAGCAGCCGTCGAGGAGCCGCGCGTCGATGCCATCCCAGAAGCGTTCGCTGCGCTCGCTGTTCGAAAGACCTCGGCAGATCGCGATCGCGTCGAGGAGGTGGATGCCGCTCTGGAGCAGCGTGGCGAGGGTGCGGCAGGAGATCGCGATGAACGCGAGGCGGCTCAGCTTTCCGATGACCGGCAGGCCGTAGCGGAGGGCGTCGAGGAACCGGGCCATGCCCTTGCTCCTCGAGCCGAAGGCCAGGAGGCCCGCCGCCGCGAGGGCGAGCACCGAGATCACGATCGCGTTCGACCGCACGATGTCGCTGACGGTGAGGAGCGTCTGGGTGAGCGCCGGGAGATCGGCGCCTCGGTCGGCGTAGATCTTCGCGAACTTCGGAAGCACGAAGACGAGCAGCGCGATGATGACGATCGTGCCCGCGCCGAGCATGAACATCGGGTAGCTCGCGGCGGCCTTGATCTGCTTGACCGTGCGCTCGTGGCGCTGGAGGTGGTCGGCCGCGCGCAGGAGCATCGGCCCCAGCTGTCCGGTCGACTCTGCGGCGCGGGCGAGCGCCACCACGATCGGCGGCATGTTGCGCGCGCGGCGCGCGAAGGACGCCGAGAGCGGCGTGCCGGTCGAGACATCGTCGGCGAGCGCCTGGGCGAACGGCTTGAAGTCGGGGCGGACGCCTTCGGTCACCGCCGAGTCGAGCGCCTCCGAAAGCGGAACGCCTGCCTCCGCCATCGTGCCGAGGTGGCGGCAGAGCGCGGAGACATCGCTGCGGCGCACACGGACGCCCTGGCCCGCCGCCTGCACCCGCTCGGTCTTGGCCTTCGCCGAGATGTTGGTGTCGAGACCGATCGAGAGGACCGTCTTGCCCTCGCTGCGCAGCCGCCGTGCGACTTCCTGCGCGTTGAGCGCGGCCATCGTGCCGCTCACCTCGCGCCCACCCGCCTCGAGCGCGCGGAAGACGAATGTCGCGCGCGCCTCGATGCGGCCGTCGTTCACGGTTGCTGCGGGCTGGATCTGCTTGCCTACGGTCGCCATGGTCTCCCCCTGCTCACGACGCGGTCGCGAACACGACTTCCTCGAAGGTCGTCTGACCGTCGCGGATCTTCTCGAATCCATCCATGCGCATCGTGCGCAGACCCGACTGACGCGCGGAGGCGGCGAGCTCCTGGAGCGTCGCGCCGCGCGACACCGCGACGGTGAAGTTCTCGTCGGGAATGAGCAGCTCGAACACGCCGAGCCGGCCCGCGAAGCCGCTGCCGCGGCAGCGGGCGCAACCGGCGCCGCGCGCGAAGTGCGGGATCGGTCCGGTGACGGCCTCGATCTCGGCGCGGATGTGCGCCTCGGGCTCGAAGTTCTCGCGGCAGTGCGGGCAGATGCGGCGCACGAGGCGCTGCGCCAGCACGCCGCGGATGACGGCAGCGACCAGGTACGGCTCGATGCCGACATTCACCAGACGCGTGATCGCGCTGACGGAGTCGTTCGTGTGGAGCGTCGAGAACACGAGGTGGCCGGTGAGCGCGGCCTGCACGGCCATGCCTGCGGTCTCCGCATCGCGGATTTCGCCGACCATCAGCACATCGGGGTCCTGGCGCAGCAGCGCGCGCAGCGCCGACGCGAAGTTGAAGCCCGCCTTCTCGTTCACCTGGAACTGGTTGACACCGGGAAGCGTGGCTTCGATCGGGTCCTCGACGGTCGAGATGTTGTGGTCGGTGCCGTTCAGCGACGCGAGCACGGAGTAGAGCGTGGTCGACTTTCCGCTGCCGGTCGGTCCCGTGACGAGCGCGATGCCGTTCGGACGCTCGATGACATCGGTCCAGCGCTTCAGGATCTCGGGGCTCATGCCGAGGCGCTCGAGCGGAACGAGCGACGCGCGGCTGTCGATGATTCGGATGACGACCTTCTCGCCGTGGCGGCCGGGCATCGTCGACACGCGGAGGTCGACGGGGCGTCCCTCGAGCAGCACATGGATGTCGCCGTCCTGCGGCAGGCGGCGCTCGGAGATGTCGAGGTTCGCCATGATCTTGATGCGGCTCGTGATCGCGGCGGCCATCTTCCACGGTGGATCGGACTTCTCGAAGAGACGGCCGTCGATGCGGAAGCGGATGCGGAGCCGGCGCTCGGCGGGCTCGATGTGGATGTCGCTGGCGCCCTCGTGCACCGCGCTCAGGAGGAGCGCGTTCACGGTCTTGACGACGGGCGAACGGCCCGCGACCTCGCGGAGGTCGTCGATCTCGGCGACCTCGCGCTCGACGACCGAGAGCGAGTTCTCGTCGACTTCCTTGGCGAGCTCGTCGATGACGAACACATTCGCGGCCGGCACATACGCCTCGAGCGCGGCGCGGATCTCCGCGGCGGTCGTGGCGACGATCTGCACGGTCTTGCCCGTGCGGTGGCGGATGTCCTCGAAGAGGTAGAGGTTCGCAGGCTCCGCGACGGCCACCGTGAGCACATCGCGCACGAGGAAGAGCGGCAGCACCAGGTGCTCGAGGAGGTAGTCGCGGCTCAGGACCTCGAGCGCCTTCGGGTCGGCGATGCGCGCGATGTCCTTCGCGAACGGAATGCCGTAGCTCTCGGCCACGACCTGCATGACATCGTAGTCGCTGACGAATCCGAGCGTGACGAGCGTCTCGCCGAGCAGCGCGCGCTGCCCGTTCTCGCGCTGATGCTCGAGCGCGTCGTCGAGCTGCTTCTGCGAGATCAGGTGGCGCGAAACGAGCATCTGCCCGAGCTGGAGCCTCGGGAGCTTGTCGACGATCGCCTGATGCCGTGGAAGAGCGCTCATGCTTGGTCCCTCCGGGAACTCACTGTCAACGCAGGCTTCTCGCGGCGAGCTCGACGCTCTCCGCGCATTCGAATCGGTCTGCGAGGCGCGTCACGCGCAGCGCCTCGCGCACGGCCTGCTGCGGCGCCACGAGACGCAGCGCGCCGCCGAGGCGCGCGGTCTCCTCGGAAAGCCAGAGGAGGCACTCGAGGGCCACGCTGTCGGCCAGCGTCACATTGGCCATGTCGAGCACGACGCTCTTCGTGCCGCGCTCGAAGCGGTCGGTGAGGGCGCGGCGGAAGTTGTTCTCCGCATCGGAGGCGAACTCGCCGCTCGCGATCACGAGCGCGACGGGGCCGTGTTCTTCCCAAGAGATCTTCATGCCGCCTTCCTCCAAGGATCGTTGAGGCCTGCGCCGTGCGCAGCGTTCATCGCGTCGTACTCGGTGAGGTCGACGCGGAAGAAGTGCTTCAGGATGGCCGGATCGAACTGCGTGCCGCCGAGCCGGGCCATCTCTCCGAGCACATCGCCGCGGTCGCGGGCGGTGCGGTAGGTGCGCGTCGAGCTCATGGCGTCGAAGGTGTCGGCGATGGCGATGACGCGCGCGGGCAGCGGGATGTCCTCGCCCGAGATTCCGTGCGGATAGCCGTGGCCGTCGAAGCGCTCGTGGTGGAAGCGCACGCCGTCGAGGATCGGCGCGAACTGCGGAATGTCGCGCAGGATGCGGAAGCCGGTCTCGGGATGCTGCTTGATGAGCTCGTACTCGGCGTCGTCGAGGCGCCCCTGCTTGCGCAGGACGATCTCCGGCACGCCGATCTTGCCGATGTCGTGCACCAGCCCGGCGATGTGGATCTGCTTCACCACCGCCTCGGGCATGCCTGCGGCGGCCGCGATGTCGCGCGAGAGCAGCGCCACGCGCTGCGAGTGGCCGCGGGTGTACGGGTCCTTGGCTTCGATCGCGGAGACGAGCGCCGCAAGCGCGCCGAGGAACATCGCGTCGAGGTCGCGGTAGAGCCGCGCGTTGTCGAGGAAGACCGCCAGGTTGCTGGCCGCGGTCTCGATGAGCGTGCGCTCGAAGCTCGACATCGCGCCGTTGCCGACGACGCGGTCGCCCGCCGCGAGGAGGCCGAGCGCGTCGGCGTCGCGACGGACGGTGGAGACGACGAGATCCTCGCCCACCACCGACGACTTCGCGATCCCGCCGACGGCGTCGAGGATCCGCCGCGCGGCGACGGGCTCGATTCCCTCGGCGATGATGCCGCCGTTCGAGACATTCAGGAGCTGCGCCGCCGGACCGTTCACGCGGAGCGCCGTCCAGCGGCAACCGATCGTGTTGCGGACCTCTGCGAGGATGTTGGTCACGAAACGCATCGGCGAGGCGCCGAGCGCCATCTCCGCCGAGATCGAGTGCAGCAGGTGGAGTTCTTCCCACGCGGCGCTCAGCTGGATGCCGGCGTCCATGCTCGCGAGGCGCTCGGACTCGCTGTTGGCAAGCGCGGTGACGATGCGCGAGAGGCGCATGGCCGTGCGGCGGTCCCACGGGTTGCCTGCAGCCAGGATGCTGCGGGCAAGCCGCGCATCGAGCGACGCGCTCTGCGAGAGGAGTTCGATGGTCTCGCACTCGAGCGCGTTCGACAGCACCGTGGCCACCACGAACCGCCCGCCCGCGAGCGTGCGCGGCAGCGAGACGGGCATGATGAAGAGGCCGTGGAGCGGCTCGGCCGGCTGCTCGGCGCCCGGAACCCAGTTGGCGACGGTCCGTGCGATGGCCGCACGCGATGCCGGCGAGTTGCAGAGCGCGTGCAGCATGTCGCCCGGCGGCGCCGGGAAGACATCTCCTGCCGCCAGGTCGGTCGGCACGAGCACAGCCTCGGCGTCGCGGAGCGAGGCGCTGAGCTGCTGCAGCGGATGGACCGCGCTCGAGACGGTCATGCCGCACGCCGCCTTTCGGAGAGCAGCGACTCGATCTCGGCGAGGAGCGCGCGCGGCGAGAACGGCTTGTGCACCACGCGCGCGATGTTCGCGCTGTCGGCCTCGCCCTCGCGCAGCAGGTGGCCGCGCGCGGTGAGCATCATGACGGGGATGTTCGCGAGACGCGGATCGGCCGACATCGCGCGGGCAAGGCCGATGCCGGTCATGTGCGGCATCTGGAGGTCGGTGACGACGAGATCGGCGCCATGGGTCTGGAGGAGACCGAGGGCCTCCTGGCCATCGAAGGCGGTCACGACATCGTAGCCCGCGTTGCGGAGCTTCAGCGCGACGACCTGGAGGATGTACGCCTCGTCGTCCGCGACGAGAATGCGAATGGTGTTGGTGTCCGGTGCCGCCATGGGTTACGCCGCCTTCCTCGCCGCCTGATCCATCGGAATCGCGAACCAGAACCGCGATCCGACGCCGACCTTCGAGTCGACACCGATCTGGCCACCGTGCATGGCTTCGACAATATTGCGGCAGAGATTGAGGCCGAGGCCCGTTCCCTTCGCAAACTTCTCGTGGTTCTCGACCCTGTAGAACTTTCCGAAGAGCCGCGGGATCGCGTGCTCCGGGATGCCGAGCCCGTTATCGCGCACGCTGACGACGACCGTTCGCGCCAGGTTGTCGGTGTCGACCTCGACCGAGACCTCGCCGCCATCCGGCGTGTACTTGATCGCGTTCGAGAGCAGGTTCAGGATCACCTGCTTCATGAGCGGGCGGTCGGCCGACGCGAGCGCGCCGTGATCCGAACGCGTGAGCTTGAGCGCGATCATGCGGCGCTGGGCCTCGCCCTGCTGCTCGTCGACGCACTTGGCCGCGAGATCGCTGAAGTCGACCTGCTCGTAGGTCGCGCGCGCCATGCCGCTCTCGATGCGGCCGATGTCGAGCATGCGGTCGACGAGCGTGCTGAGCCGGCCGGTCTCCGAGAGGATGATGCCCGCGAACTCGCGGCGCTGGTTCTCGTCCTCGGCCTCGCCGTCGGCGAGCATCTCGGCGTAGGCGCGCAGCGACGCGAGCGGCGTGCGCAGCTCGTGGCTCGCCTTCGCGACGAACTCGCTCTTCATGCGGTCCGCCTCGCGCTCGGTGCGCACATCGCGCACGATGACGGACGCCATGCGGTCGGTGTGGCCGACGAGGTTGACGAGGATCACGACCGGCGTCGCTTCGGAGTTGGTGAGCTCGGTCTCGATGCGGCGGCGTTCGCTGCCGTTCGACTCGATGACGGCCTGGACCGCGCGGAACACGCCGGAAGGCAGGGCCTCGAGCGCATGGCGGGTACCGGCCTGCGTGGCGCTTTCGCCGAGCATCACGCCCGCGGCGTGGTTGGCGAAACGCGTTTCGCCGTGCGAGTCGACGAGGATGACGGCGTCGTTGAGGGAGTCGAGGAGCGCCGACCGCTCGGTGCTGCGGACCTCGATCGCGCGGACGAGGACATCGTTCGCGACCTCGCGCGGCTCGATCGCCTTCGCGGCCACCGCGTTCGCACCGCTCTTCTCGCTGCCCGCGCCCGTCGCCCCCGATTCGGGTGACGAGTCGGCCGGAGCGAAGAATGCGGCCGCGCAGAAGGTCAATGCGGCGGAACCCGCCGCCACCATCCACGCGGCTGCGTCGCCCGGCATCAGATAGCCGCCGACGGCTGCGACCGGAATCGAGGCAAGCGCGATCCATGGGATGCCGGCGCGGCCGTTGCCGGCCGTGCCCGAAGAGCCCTTTGATTGATCGTTGTTCGACTGCATCCCGATTCCTCTCATCTGGCGCGATGCGCCCTTCGTGTCCCCGCGGTGTTCCTGCCCCGAAGCTCCATGCGCCGAGCTACTGCCGTTCCGACGCCAGAGTCTGCGCCACCAGTTCGAAGCTCGGATCGAGCTCGAGCGCCTGCTTCAGGTAGCGGGTGCCCTCGTCCTTCGAACCGGAGCGGCACAGCGCGAATCCGAGCGCCGCAGTCGCATCGGCGTCGGCGGGATCGCGTTCGAGCGCGCTGCGGTACCAGCGCACCGCCTCGTCGAGCTGGCCCGACCGCTCGCTCACCATGCCGCGCAGCGCGAAGCCCGTCGCGTCGGCCTGGTCGAGCGCGATCAGCCGGTCCGCCGCGGAACCCGCGCGGTCGAAGTCGTTCAGCTTGAGCGAGGCGACGGCGAGATCGCGCCATGCCTCGGTCGATTCGGGATAGGTGCGCACGAACTCGGCGAACACCGCGCGAGCCTCGGCGTGCCGGCCGAGCATCGCAAGCGAGCGGCCCTCGTGACGCAGGACATCGGCGGGAATCGTCGCGACGCGGCCATCGGCCTTGGCGACCGCCGCCTCGCGGAGACGCCGGGCGAACTCGAGGCAGCGCTGCCACTCGCCCGCGCGGAAGAGCGCGGCGAGCGCCTTGTCGCCGACGAGCGGCGCGTTCGGCTCGATCGCAAGCGCGCGCTCGTAGCTGCGCGCTGCGGCGAGATCGTCGTTCTTCAGCGTCGAGATGTCGCCGATCAGCTCGTGAAACGCGGCGTTGTGCTCGAAGTACGAGAGCTTCGGGAGCATCAGCTCGCGCGCCTCGTCGAGACGGCGCTCGGCGACCATCAGCTCCGCAGCCGCGAGCACATACGCGATCCGCGCGCTGTCGAGCTCGGCGGCCTTGAGATACGACGCGATGGCCTTGTCGGCCTCGCCCCACCGCTGCTGCACGATCCCGAGGTAGTAGTGCGGCTCCGCGAGCGCCGGATCGCTCTCGATCGCCTTGCCGAGCGCCTCGACGGCGCGCTCGAGGCGGGATGCCTCGATCTCGACCCGTCCGAGGAGCGTCCAGTAGCGCGCTTCCTTGTCGCTTCGCGCGATGGCCGACTCGATCTCGCGGCGGGCCTTGTCGAGATCGCCCGACTCGAAGGCCTGCTTGGCCTGATCGAAGCTCACGAGGCTGGTCGTGCGGCGGAAGCGCTCGTCGGCCTCCCGGCGCGCCTCGAGGCCGGCCGTGCGCGGCGCGCACGCGCTGAGCGCGAGGACCGCGGCGGCGATGCCGCACAGCGCGGTCGAGGGAAGGGAGCGAAGCGAGATCGGCATGAGGGACTCCGGTTTCGTTGGACTGGCGGCCGGGAGTGGCCGCGGATTGGTCACGGAATGGCCGCGGAACTTCAGCTGGGATTCGTGCGGTGAACGACAGGACTCACTGCGGCGATGCAGGCGACGGATCGGTCGCGTTCGCCTGCGCCGGCGCGGGTTCGGCGGCGGGCGTCGTGCCCTCCGCGGACGCCTGCTCCTTCTCGGGCGCCGTCGACGGCGCCACATTCGCGCCGACCTTCAGCGTGTCCTGGAGCATGCGCCGCATCATGCTGCGCTCGTAGTTCGCGCTCTCGGCCGACCCGGAACCCTTCAGCTCCTCGCGGAGACGGATGATCTCGGGCTGGTTCGCCGAAAGCCGCAGCGAGTTCTCGACATGGTGCAGCGCGAGCTTCTTGTCGCCCTTCGCGATCGCGTCGAACGCCTTCTGGTTCTGCGACGCGGTCAGGCGGTCGCGCGACCACGGGAGCAGCCCCTCGCGCGAGCCGATCTGGACGGCCGCGGCGAACTGCTCGGCCTCGTCGGCCCAGACCTTCGCGATCTGGTCCTTCACGATCGTCGGCGTCACGAGGAAGATGATCTCCTCGCGCTTCAACTCGTCGTCATAGCCCTTGAAGGCGTTGCCGAGGAGCGGGATGTCGCCGAGGCCCGGCACCTGCCGGCGCTCGATCTTGGTGTCTTCCTTGAAGAGTCCGCCGAGCACGAGCGTCTGGCCGTCCTTCACGCGGACATTGGTGACGATCTCGCTCGTGTCCTCGTTCGGCACCGACTGCGTGGCGCCGTCGGTGGTGGTGAGCGTCTCGATCTTCGCATCGCTGATGCTCGGCGCGAGCTCCATGCGGATCGAGCCGTCGTTCGAGATGAACGGACGGAAGATCAGCTTGATGCCCGAGTCGAGGAACTCGACGGTCTGCGTGGTCGCGGTCTGCGTGGTCGTCGAGGTGAGGTAGCCGACGCGGCGGCCGATGAGGATCTGCGCGCGCTGCCGGTTGAGCGCCATGATGCGCGGGCGCGCAAGCACGGTGGTGTCGGTCACGCTGTCGAGGAGCCGCAGGAACACCGCGACATCCGACGAGAGCACGCCGACGCGCATCGTCGACGGACGGTCCCAGCCCGCGACGCCGGTGTTCACCGAGGTGCCGCGGTTGTCGGGGGGCTGGATGCCGCCGTCCGAACCGAGGAACAGGTCGTTCGCACCCGAGAGCGGGTTGGTGAGGTCGCTGAAGTCGAGGCTGCCGATCACGGAGATGTCGACGCCGAAGCCGTCGTTCTGCTGCACCTTCGACGAGACGACGGTGGCCTCGACGACGACCTGCGCCGGGGGCGTGTCGATCTCGGCGAGCAGCTTCTCGACGGCCTTGATGTTGTCGGGATAGTCGCTGACGACGAGCATGCCCTGGAAGGCCCAGCCGTCGGTGCCGCCGTCGGTCGCGGAGGGCTGGAAGCCCTTCTCGACATCGCCGACGAACGACGCCTTGCCCTGATCCGAAAGCAGCGGCTTGATGAACTCGTTCGCGTCCTTCGCGTTGAGATACTGGAGCGAGAAGTTGCGGCTCACGCGCTTGAGACGCGCGGTCGCGATCGCTTCCCACTCGGCCGCGGTGTACACATAGATGAAGTTGCCGGCCTCCTCCATGCGGAGGTCGTTGGCACGCAGCACGACATCGAGCGCCTCGAGGATGGTCACATCGTAGAGGTTCGCGGAGATCGTTCCGGTCACGCCCTTCGAGGGAACGATGTTGCGGTTCCCCTGCATGGCCAGCATCTGCAGCGCCTGCAGGACATTGGTGTCCTGGAACTGCACGGTGAAGGTCTCCTGCGCGCCCGAGCCGCCCTCGGGGCGCACCGCCGCCGGCGGCGGGTCGACCTTCGGCTTCTCGGCTGCGTCCTGCGCAGCGGCGACCGCTGCGGTCAGCGAGAGCGCCAGCGTTGCGCCGACGCTCAGGAATGCACGGTGGTTGGACGGGCTGTGCTTCTGCATGATGTTGCTCCCCCTGACAACTCGTTCGCGACCGGAAGTGGTTCCGAAATCAGCGTTCGGCTTCATGGCTTGCCTCCACCGGTGCGGGGCGCCGGCCTGACCGACTTCGACTCGGGCATGAGCGGCATGCGCACCACGAACTCGCGGCCCTCGTAGCCGAGCACCACGGCCGCCTCGAGCACGCCGACAAGCGTGAACGCGGTTCCATCCGATGAGGTGACCGTGTCGCCGATGCGGACGACCTTGTTGTCGATGACGGCGACCTGGAGTCCGGCGCCCGCGGAGTTCACGCGGACCGTCTCTGCGGACGCGCGCAGCGTCTCGTAGCGCGACGGCGCGGTCGACTCGACCGGTTCCTCGGTGGTTTCGACAGGGTCGGCGGTCTCGTGATGCACCACCGTCGACTCCGGCTGTGGCGTCGTCACGGCCGCGCTCGGCAGCGGGAACACCTTGCTGTCGACGCTGAACGGATCGCGGAGGTCCGCGCCGATGGCGGGGAGCTTCGGATCGAGTTCGCTCGGCTGCACGGGCTTCGACGCCTGCTCGGCGGTCGGCTCGGCGATCGCGGTCTTCGGGATGTTGGTGAGGATGCGGATGCGCGCCCAGAGCAGGAGCCCCATGGGCTTCGCCCAGATGAGGAGCGCCACGCAGGTCACGAGCGCAAGGGCGATCTTGCGGCTGCGCGGAGCCTTGCCGATGGGTGCATGCTTCGGCATGCGGATGTCGAGTTGGCCGATCTTCATGGCTTCACCTCGCCTGCGGTCTCCGCAGCGCTGCCGTAGACGGCGTCGAGTTCGAGAGTCGCCTTCACGAACGGCGAATCCCAGTCGGCCTCGCGGCGGTTCTCCTTCTTGGGCTGCTTCTCGATCGTGAGCTTGATCGCACGCACGAGCCGGTCGCTTCCTTCCGCACGCGTCAGGAGCTCGAGCACCTCGGGAAAGGTCGCGATCATCTCGACCGAGACGGGCACGGCGCGGTACGGCATGCGCGGCCCCGGCGATGCGGGAACCGACTCGCCGGCGTTAATGACCTGCGTCAGGACATGCGGGCTCGTCTCGACCGCGAGCATGCGCATCAGCGTCGCCTGGTCGGTGGTGGGCGGAATGCTGCGGAGCACCGTCTGCGAGGCGCGCTGCACCTGCTGGACCCGGTCCTTCAGCGCATCGCGCTCCTTGGTCGCGGAGTCGATCTGCGCGGCACGGCCGAGCAGGCGGCCGCACTCGATGGCGCGCGCCTCGGCCTTGCGGAGCGCGGGATAGGCGACGAAGCCGATCACGAGCCCGAACGCCGCGAGCGAGGCGCCCAGCAGGGCGAAAGATGATCCGGATGCACGCATCATGGCTTCGTATCCCCCGTGTCGATGACCGTCGTGATCTGCGGCAGCTTCCAGCGCTTCTCGAGATCGGCGACGAACGAGACCTTGTACTCGCGCGCGTTCTTGCCGCGGAACTCGTAGCTGCGGCTCGACTCGAGCGTGACCTTCGACATGGCCGGAAGCCGGCCGAGGCCGTCGACGATCGCGCCGACATCGCGGTCGTCGAGCGCGATGCCCTCGATGACGCAGACGAGCGAGCGCGCGGTCGGCGCATCGCTCTCCTTGGCCCCCTTCCGCTGCTTGCGGTTGGTGCCCTGGACATTCTGGTACTCGATCGTGATGCTCTTGATGAGCGCGCCCTTGGGGAGCGAGTCGGAGACGGCGCGGATCACGCCGTTCGCGGGGATCGTGTTCACGAGCGAACGCTGGAGCGTGAGCGAGCGGGCGATCTGCTTCTCGACGGCGCGGAGCGCGTCGACTTCCTGCTCGATCTGGATGACGGGGGCGCCTTCCTTCTGGGCCGCCGCAAGCTGCGCACGCGAGTGGGTCTCGAGCCAGGTGGCTGCGCCGAGCACGGCGACGGCCAGGCTCGCGATCACGCCGGAGGTGAACACGACGCCACGGGTCGCACGGCCGGCGCGGATGCGCGAGACCGTGCTTGCCGGAAGAAGATGGAACTGTCGACGACTCATGCCGCTGCCTCCACTGCGGCCAGCGCACGGCTTCGGCACGCAAGTCCGAAGCAGGTGAGCCAGTCCGCGATCTCGCCGCCCTGGGGAATTCCGATGCTCGCGAAGTCGATCGCCGCCGTGGCCGAAGGCAGTTCGTCCTCGCACTGCACGACCGTCGAACGGCAGGTTTCCTCGATGATGCTGCCCATGCGCGGCTCGGCGCCGTGCGGTCCGGAGAGCACGATGCGCGCAGGCTGACCGCCGCGGAAGGTGACGCCGAAGTAGCGCAGGCACAGCGCGAGTTCGCCGGCGAGCGAGTCGATCGTCGCGCGGGTGGCGGCGAGCGCCGCCTCCTCCATCACCGCGTCCACGGGCTCGCCGTGTCCGCGCGCCGCGGCAAGCCGCTGGGCGCGCAGCATCGCTGCGCTGGTCGCGGGGACCGAAAGACGGGATGCAACAGCCTGGTCGAGCGCATCGCCACCCACCGGAACCTCGCGGCAGAACGCGATGCGGTCGCCACGAAGCACCATCACGAGCGAGCCCTGCTGCTCGACATGGAGCACCGCGCGGATGTCGGTCATGTCGCTGTCGCGCCGCGCGCGGCGGCTGAGCGCGCGCGCGACGGCCGCAAAGCGCGGCTCGACGGCGATCGGCTCGAAGCCGGCGTCGATGAAGTGGTTGCACGCGGCGATGAGGTCGGGCTCGTTGACGGCGATGAGGAGATGCTCCTCGCGCCCTTCCTGCGAGTTGGTGGGCGCACCGGTCGGCAGCGCATCGGCGACGAGGTTCTCGCGCGCCATGCCCGTGCGCTCGGCGGCCTCCCACGCGACGGCCTCGCGGCCATCGGCCCCGGCGATCGCCGGCACGCGCACCACCGACATGCGCGCGATGTTCGGCGGCAGGCCGATCACGACCTCGCGGCCCGTGAAGCCGGCGTGGCGCAGCTGCTTGGCGACCGATTCGGCGCGCTCGATCAGCGTCGAGCCCGCCGCAACGCGCATCTCGACGCCGCGGAGCGGTGCGTCGGGTCCGGTGCGCACTTGAAGTGCGCGTGGTTGTTCAGCGCAGAGATCGAGCCCGATGGGGCCGATGCTTCGATGCCATGGCAGACGCGAGCGGGACATACTCTGACCTCCGTGACGGAATCGTCAGTCGGTTTCGTCGGCGTTTCCGAAGGTTCGCTTTGGCGAGGTCCTGATCGCTGCGACAATTTCGCGGACGCTGCGGCCCGCAACGATGCTGCGGGAAGGTCCGCGCGCAGTTACTGCACGACCGGCGCATCCGCACCGAGGTCGGTCACACGGACCTTGCCCGTGAACGGCGCGAAGTCGATGCGGTAGGCGCGGTCGGGGCTGCGCAGCACGACCGATCCCCCCGTCGACGCAGCGCCGGAGGGCGAGACCAGGCCGCCCATCGGATCGAAGGTCAGGTCGCGCGAGACGCCGTCGATTGCAGCGGACTCGACCCGGAGGCCCGCGTAGAGCCCGTCCCGGCCGAAGTCGACCCGCAGCGCGCCGCCGGCCCCCGCGCCGGCGATCGGGTCGCGGACGAGGACGGCGGTCTCGGGATCGAAGGACGCGTCGAGCTCGGCGGCGCCGAGCGCGAGCACGCACCAGCCCGATCCGTCCTCGAAGAAGTGGATCCGACGGAACTCCTGGCGATTCATCGCATCGCCCTGCGCGAACGCAAGGTCCGCGATGAGGCGTCGCGTGGCGGACTGCGCATCGATGTCGCCACGGCCGCTCAGGATCGGCTGGACGCACAGCGCGGCAAGGCCGAGGATCGCGATGGTCACAAGCACCTCGGCAAGCGTGAACGCCGCCGCGCGGTGTCGACCTGCCTGTCGTGGGTCATGTCGGAGCGCGTGCATCGCGTGGGCGTGGACTCAGGGCTGGCGCAGCGCGTCGCGCAGCTTCGCGTAGTCGATGTCGATCTTGATGTCCGAAGGCTTCAGATCGCTGAGATTCGTGACCTCGGAGCGGATCTGTCCGCTGCGAAGCAGGTCCTTCAGGCCGGCGACCTCGTAGCGAAGCTGCTTGATCTCCGACACGAGCTGCTCGCGCTGCACGCCCGAATCGAGCGCGCGGGCTCGGTCGGTGTTCTGCTCCTGACGCTCGATGTTGCGCGCGCTCGGCTCCGGCGGAACGGCATCGGCGCTGCGTGCGAGCGACGCGGTACCGCGCGACCAGAGCGTCCATGCACAGACGAAGGCCGCGACGGCGGCCAAGGCGACGACCAGCCTCGACGAGGCGTGCCCGGTGGGCGCACCTGCGAAGTAGGCGCGCTCGTGGTCGTTTTCGCTTCCGTTTGAATCGCTCATGATTTCCTCGCTTGGTTTCCTCGCGTGGTTTCCTCGCTCGGGTTCCTCGCGTGGTTTCCTCGCTCGAGAGACCGGTCGCGCATCGGCCGGCGCCGGACGGGCGCCTCGCCTCCGCCTGCTTCAGAAGTTCGCCGAGGACCATGCCGCGGCGCGAATCGGGCCGCATGGAGTCATCCATGCGGCCCGGTGGTGTCGTGGGTCAGCCACCCCGTGGTCAGGCCACGGGTCGGTTCCCGCTCGGGATGCACCGGAGTTCAATCCGATGCGCGGCCCGCGAGTCGGGCGTGTGTGTCATAGAACCAGTCGCATCCGATCACCAGGTATCGATGTCGGCCTGCGTGATGCCATCCGGCAGCGCGGAGCAGGTGACATGGATGGTCTCGGTGATGTCGGCGGTGTTGGTGTTGTCGCCGAACACATATTCCCAGTTGTTCGGAGCAACCGGCTCCTGGGTGAGATACGGCGCCTGGCCCGCGGGCGGGCTGAGCAGATCGTCGAAGCCGGTGGGCAGCGTGCCGCCGTTGCGCACCCGGTAGAGCTCGATCTGGCCGCGCAGCGTCTGAAGCTGGCTGCGGATCGAGCTGGCGGTCGCCTCCTGCGAGGCATTGGTGAACTGCGGAACCACGATCGCAGCAAGGATGCCGAGAATGACGACCACGATGAGGATTTCGATCAGGGTGAAGCCACGACGCTTCGGGTTTGCACGACGCATACGAGAGTTCCTTTCCCTCAGACACTGAACCTGACGCATCGATCAGCCCGAGGTTCGGCTCGATCGACGCCTGGACCTTCCCACGCGGGTCCACGCGCACACACCAAGTGCCGTTGCGGAGGTCTCCCCCACAACGGCGTTGCTCGAATCCCTCCCTAGGGCCAAGTCCCCTCCCTCAGAAGACGAGGCCAAGGATGCGAACATCGAAGGATCGACTCGGGGCGCGGGTCACTTGAAGTGACGCCTCGCATTCGCGGTGCAAACAGTCCGTCAGGTCCAGATAGCACCGACAAACCGGCTCCCATGCGATGAATCAACGGGGCGCGCGAGAGTTCTCGGGCGTGGCCAGCGCGATTACGCGGCCGCGGCGTCGAACTTGACCGCGATGCGGTAGCGCGAGCCCTTGCGCTCGCACCGCATCACCTCGCACCGCATCACTAGGCCTTGGGCCGGGCGTGCCGATGGATCGCTGAATCCGACCGACACGCGGGTGCCCGCCTGCAGCGGCGCATCGGCGGTTCCGCCGATCCACCACGGGGAGCCATCGAGTTCGTCGAGCTCGACCAGCGCGCCGAGGCTGCTTCCAAGTGCGAGGACAGACGCGGTGCCGGGCACCTTCCATCGCGGGTTCTGCCGACGCTCGACCTTGAAGTCGGCGGCAAGCAGCTCCACGAAGGGCCAACCGCCGTCGGCGCGCCGCCAGTCGGAACTGCGGCTGCGGACGGGAGTCTCTGTGCATGCATGCGCCATCGTGGCGCGAGGGTCGGCATTCGGGCGGGGGTGACTTGAGAACGGCCCTCGTCTCGACCGATACTGACGGCAATTCATGCTTCGATTCCCCTCCGAAGGCGATATAACTTCGTGCATGCATGTCACCGCGGTGAGGCATCTTGCCGTGCCGACCGGCACGGCTGCGGCGACGGTGATCGCGCGCGAGCCTTCGGCGGATCCGACGATCGAGTCGCGGCGCTTCCTGCGGCTCGAGTCGTTGCCGGACATCGCCTTCCGCGCGCACTTCGAGGAACTCATCGTCAGCGGCGTCTACACCGTGCTGCACGACCGCCTGCTGGTGCTGCGCGTCATCGGCGGCGGAACGCGTCGGTTCGCGGTGGTCGCGTCGGAGTCGGCAGGCGAAACCACGACCTATCCGCGCGCGGGCCTCGAGAGCAGGCCGCAGGTGACCGCGGTCGCCGCAGCGGTCGCCGACGAGTCCGGCCTGCTGGCCCTCGTCGAGGCGGAAGCGCGTCAACGCCCGGTCTTCCACGGCGTGACACCCGATGGCGTGACCTACTCGGGGTTTGTGGCGATCCACTCCGAGGCGCTTCTCAAGGCGCTCAATGCGGTCCCGCGCAGTGCCGCGCGCCTTGCGCAGAGCGTGACGGTGTTCGCGATCGGCGAGGACATCGCCCTGCCTGCGGGCCTTCTGGTCGGGCTCGAACGCGCGCGGGAGTGACCCCGCCGCTCGTCCCGCCGCTGCTACCCACCCCGCTGCTACCATCGTGGCTTGGGCGCAAACGCCCGAGGATTCGCATGACCACGATGACCCCTGCCGCCCAGACCATCGCCCGCGCCCTCTTCCCGGAGACCCCCTCCAAGGGACGCGTCTACAACTTCTCCGCCGGTCCGGCGGTCATGCCCGAAAGCGTGCTCGAGCAGATCCGCGAGGAGCTGATCGACTGCCGCGGCGGCGGCATCGGCCTCCTCGAGCTCTCGCACCGCGGGGCGCTGTACGAAGACCTCAACAACGAGGCCGAGGCCGCGTGCCGCAAGGCCGCGGGCGTCGGCAGCGACTACGCCGTCTTCTTCATGCCGGGCGGCGCGACGCTGCAGTTCGGCCTGCTGCCCCTCAACTTCCTCGGCGAGAACGACACCGCCGCATACATCGACACCTCGATCTGGTCGTACAAGGCCTACACCGAGGCGCTGCGCTGCCGGCCCGTGACGGTCGCGTTCGACGGCCGCGCGCTCGCCGCGAAGTATTCGCGCGTCCCGAAGAACGGCGAGTTCGCCGAACCGAAGGGCGCGAAGTACCTCCTCTACTGCCAGAACAACACGGTCGAAGGCACCACCTTCTGGGCGCCTCCCGAAACGACGCTGCCCCTGATCGGCGACGCGACGAGCGACATCTTCTCGCGCCCGTGGGACTTCACGAAGCATGTGATGGTGCTCGCGGCCGGGCAGAAGAACCTCGGCGCGTCGGGCGCGAGCCTCATCGTCGCGCGCAAGGACTTCATCGCGAGCGCCACGCAGAAGCTCCCCACGATCCTGCGCTTCGAAGACCACGCGAACGCCGGCTCGCGGCTCAACACGCCGCCGACCTTCGCCGTGCGCGTGATGGGCCTCATGGCCGAGTGGACGCTCGCCGTCGGCGGTCCCGAGGCGATCGCCAAGCAGAACGCCCGCAAGGCGAACCTCATCTGGGACGCGGTCGACCGCTCGGGCGGCTTCTACTCGTGGCCCGCCGAGAAGTGGTGCCGCTCGCACCTCAACATCTGCTTCAAGACGCCGAAGCCCGAGCTCGACGCGAAGTTCGTCGCCGAAGCCGAGAAGCAAAGCCTCTTCGGCCTCCTCGGCCACCGCGAAGCGGGCGGCATGCGCGCGTCGATCTACAACGCGTTCCACGCGAAGGGCTGCGAGATCCTCGCCGACTTCATGGCGGACTTCGCCAAGCGCGCTTGATCGCTGTTCGACACACCAGAGGAAGCCGCCGCAGAGGCGTCCGCTCCATATTCGAGGGGGGTGCCCGCATGGCCGGCCAGTCACGGGCCGTGGTGTTTCACGTCCATCGACACGGCCGAGCCTGCGGGTGGGCGTCACCAGACTCGAAACCCAAGTCGACTCGGCGCGATCACGTTCCGTTCCAGCCCGACCGCCTCTTCCCGCTACCGTCCACCGCCGTCCTTCGTGTAGGGCACTGCCTTCTCACCTGGATTCTCCACTACGGCCGCCTCAAGCACCACCAGCAGCGTCTCGCCGCTGCCGTCGAGCGCGGGGGTCGAAAGCAGTGCGCGCTGCCCGGCCCTGAGCCCGAGCGCATGCGTCGACTCGCGCGACTTCATGATCGGCGCGCCGACCTCGAGCTCCGTGCCCTCGACCTTCTCGCGCCCCACCATCTGGTCGAACTTCATCGAGAGCTTCCGAATCTCGACGCTGCCATCGCTCCCCGCCTCCGCGAGGACCTCGAAGCGCATGCCTTCGAAC
>JBKCZS010000295.1:0-26847 GCA_046337925.1 bacterium
GTGCACACATGAACGGGCAGGGCGGCCCCGCCCGCAAGCCCGCCGATCCGAACGACCTCGACGGCGAGCCGAGCGCCGACGAACTCGCCGGCCTCAAGCGCATCGCAAAGGCGATCGACCGGCTGCACGGAGAGCTCAAGGGCTATCGCGTGAAGATCGCGCTCGAGACGACGACCGGTTCGGGCACGAACCTCGGCTACGCGTTCCACCACCTCGGCCGCATCCGCGACCTGGTGAAGGCGCCCGAGCGCGTCGGCTTCTGCATCGACACCTGCCATGTCTTCGCGGCCGGATACGAGGTCTCGACACCCGCGAAGGCGCGCGCCACGCTCGAGCGCTTCGACCGCGAGGCGGGCCTCGCGCATGTGATCGCGGTCCATGTGAACGACTCCGAGGCCGCGTTTGCCTCGCGCAAGGACCGCCACGCGCACATCGGCGCGGGTCAGTGCGGCGGCGCATGGTTCAAGGCGGTGCTGGCAGCGCCTGAACTGGCCGAGGTGCCCAAGGTGCTCGAGACGGAGAAGGGCGATGCGCCCGATGGGCGACTGTGGGACGCGGTGAATGCCGAGCGCCTTGCTGCGCTTGCGCCGCGACGCTGAGAAGAGTCGGATCGACCTGAAGCCGCTGTTTCATCGTGGTCGCGGATGACTCCCGCCAATCCGCATCCTGCATTACAGGAACATGATCGCGATGCCCGAAGAAAGGGGCACGGCATGTCTGCCGCTGGCTCGATGCCACGCGGCTACCGTGTCTCGCCTTGGCGGCAGCGTCTGGATCTCGAACCACGATCGCGACCCGCCGAGTCGGATCCGTCTAGAAGGTAACCATGAGTTCCATGCGGTCGCGTCGTCCGGCACTCTCCCTCAATCGCAAACCCGGGTCGTCCTTCGTGCTTCGGCACGCGGCGCTCGGAGCCTTCGTCGCCTCGCTCGCGTTCGCCTCGGCGTGCGCGCCGTCCCGCACGGCGGGGCAGCGTCAGGGTGCTGCCGCATCGGCGCCCGTGCAGCGGTCGATCGTGCTGCGGCTCGAGCCCAACGAGATCGAGGAGATCCGGCTCGAAGAGGCGCAGCAGGCCGTCGAGACCGAGGACTACGACACCGCGCTCCGCATCTTCAAGGATCTCCTGCACGAGAACCCGACGCTTGTCGACGCCTACACCGGCATGGGCTCCGTGCTCGAGGAGAAGGGCGATCTCGAGCTCGCCGAATCCGCCTACAGCCGCGCAGGCAAGCTCGATCCGCAGGACTTCGGCGCAGCGTCCGGCCACGGCCGCGTGCTCGAAGCGCTCGGACAGGCGAAGCAGGCGATCCGCGCCTTCCAGCGCGCGCTCGTCATCCGCCCCGCCGATCTCGACGCGAACATCGCGATGGCGCGCCTCCTGCTCGCGACCGGCCAGGCCGACGCCGCGGTCGCCTTCGCAGAGCGCGCGACGCGACTCGAGCCGACCAACGGCTACGCCCACCTCTCGCTCGCGCGGGCCTACTCGAAGGCCGGCCGCGGGAAGGAGGCGATCCGCGAGTACGAGATCGCCTGCGAACTGATCGATCCGCCCGCCGATGTGATGCTCGCGCTCGTCAACGCCTATGCGGCGGAGAAGCGCTACCAGGAGGCCGCGAACGCGGCCGAAGCGCTCACGCGCACCTCGCCGAGTGCGGCGGCGTTCGAGCGGCTCGGCTGGTCGCTCTTCCGAGTGAGCGACTTCGCCAAGTCGGACGAGGCCTACCGCAAGTCGATCGAGCTCGATCCCGAGTACTGGCCCGCGCTCAACGGCGTCGGCGTCAACGCGCTCAATGTGTGGATCCAGAACGGCAAGGACCCGAACGACCCGCTGCGCGACGAGGCGCGGCTGATGCTGCAGCGCTCGCTGCGCGCGAATCCCGACCAGCCGAAGGTCGCGGCGCTGCTCCTCAAGTACCGGCTTTGATCTGCAAGAGCGGGGCGGAAACGCCTACCATTGGCGTCTATGCCAGACGCGAGCCCAGTCGACCCGACGCTTCTTGAGTTCTTCGACTCGCCCACCGACACGCCCTTCGTGATCGAGCATGTGAGCGAGGAGTTCACCTCGGTCTGCCCGAAGACCGGCCACCCCGACTTCGCGCACATCATCCTGCGCTACCAGCCGGCCGCCGTCTGCGTCGAGCTGAAGAGCCTCAAGCTCTACTACCAGAGCTTCCGCAACGCGGGCATCTTCTACGAAGCGGTGACGAACCGTCTGCGCGACGATCTCGCGCAGTCGATGAGCCCTGCCTGGATGCAGGTCATCACCGTGTGGAAGGGCCGCGGCGGCATCCGCTCGCGCATCGTCGCCACCGCGGGCGAAGTGCCTGCGTGCTGGATGACGAAGCTGGAGGCCTGAACCCGCGCGGCGCATCAACCGCCGAACTGGATCGCCGGCGCCCCGCGCTTCTTCTTCGCGGGCAGTTCGCCGATCGACGCGGCCTTCTCTTCGCCGACCTCCGTGGCGAGCGTGTCCCGCAGCTTGCGGAAGGTCGTCGTCTCGAGCTGCTCGAGGTCGGCCGAGAGCCGCTTGCGCGCCTGCTGGGTCGCACCGATCGAGCCGAGGCCAACCACGCCTGCAGCGCCGCCGCCTTGCTGCGCGGCGCGTTCCTTCTCGCGCTCGGCTGCGAAAGCCTCGCACAGCGCCTCGCGTGATTCGATCCACTCGGCGCGCAGCGCGTCGATCTTCGTGCGCGCCTCGGGCTTGAGCGTGTCGATCTCCGACGCCTTCGCGAAGAAGGGCTCGAGGTCGCGTGCGACGCGGTACGCCCCGGGCTCGAGCACGCGGTAGAAGCCGCGGCGAACGGCCTTCGCGGCCGACGGATTCGACTCGAGCTTCGCGGTGAGCGAGTCGATCGCGCCGCGGTTCCGGGTGATGATCCTGTCCCGTGCGTCGCGGGTGGCCTGATCGAGACGCTGCAGCTGCGACATGATCTCGGCGTCGATCTGCATGGCGCGGCCGATCGTGGTGTTGCCGCCGTTCGACTCGACGGTCTCCGTCTTCATCGCCTGCTGCATGAGTTCCTCGCGCTCGTCCATCGCGCGCACGACTTCCTCGCGCATGGTGCGCAGCGCCGCGACCGACGACTCGTCCCAGCCGCGCACATCTTCGGCGATGCCCGCGCGCTGCGTGGCGTCGAGCCCCGCGCCATCGACGATCGCGACGATGTCCGCCGTCTGCGCGCCACGCTCGCCGACGAGCAGGCGCGTTCGTGCGCGGGCGCGCCGCGCGGCCTCCGCTTCCTCGGACTTCGACGGGTCGGCGACGGCCTTCAGGTCGTCGAACATGCGCTCTTCGGCGGCGTCGACCGCCTGCGCAAGCGCGCGTGGGTCGGAAGGACCGGTGCCGCCGACCGCGAACGCGCCGTCTTCGCCGATCGTGAGCGTGATCGCCATCGCGCCGCCCTCCTCGGGCGCAGGCGCGGGCGGCTTCTTCGCATCGTCTGCCTTCTCCGCCTCGTTGCGAGCTTCCGCGCACCGCGCCACGATCTCGTCGAACACGACGCGCGTGTTCTCGTCGAAGCCGAGGCGCTGCGCGAGCCGGTCGAGTTCGTCGCCCGACATGGGCTTCACGACCGCGTCGCTTCCGCCGCCGAACATCCCGCCGAGCACGATCCCACCGTCGGTGAGGTCGTCGGCCCCGAGCGTGATCGCTTCGCCGTCGCCACCCATCACGGCGATCTGCACGCCGCCGGTCACGGCCATCTCGCCGAGGTCGATGGCGCGGCCTGCGGCGACTTCCCTTGGTTCCGCGGGCGTCTGACCGAGCGCCGCACGCAGCGTCGCGGCGTCGCGGACGATCATCTGGTTGCAGCGTTCGCGCGCCGACTCGACTTCCGCGGCGGCCGGATCCGTTTCGCCGACCACGACGAACTCGCCCGCTCCCTGCGCGGCCTTGGCATCGAGCTTCGTGAGCAGCGTGTCGAGGTCCGCGCGCAGCGCAGCGTCGTGCGCCTCGACGATCGCGGCGATCTCGCTCCAGCGCGCCTCGTCGAGCGAACCCTTTGCGCGCAGCGCTTCGGCCTCCTTGCGCGCCGCGTCGAACTCGCCCGCAAGCATCGCCGACGGGTAGACCTCGCGCACCAGGTGGGAACGCAGGCCCGCGGACGCCACCGGCGGCAGCGAGGCCGACACGGTCTCGAGCGTATCGCGATGGAGCTTGCGGATGCGCGCGTCGATCTGGGCCGACTCCTCGCCCGCGATGCGCTGCACTTCCTGCATCTTGCGGAACCACTCCGCCTCCTCCGCGCCCGGAGCCGCCTCGGGATCGCCCTCGCCGCTGGCGTCGGGCGCCGCGCCCACGCCGAGCTCGATGCGCGCTTCGGCCGCACGCACGCGGCGCACGAACGACGCCTCCGCGAGTCGGTCGAGCTGGCGCGTGAGTTCCTGCTCGTAGTTCGCGAAGAGCGGCGCGATCGTGGCGCGCGTCTGGGCGTCGAGCGATGCGATCGCCGGTGCGCTGCGGAGGTCGAACGCATGCGCGCCCCTGCCGAAGCCGGCCGTGGGAATCGCCGCGATCGCGCGCCGGCGTGCGAGCGCGTTGCGGAGCGCGTCGACCTGCGCGGCCGCATCCGCAGGCAGCGTCGCCGCGAGCTGCTCGACCAACTGTGCGTCGATCTGCGCGGCGCGCGCAAAGATGCGCCGGCGGAGATCGGCGTTCTGCCGCGCCTCCTCGACCGTCATGGGCTGGCCGAACGCACCCGTCTCCGCGCGCTTCAGCGACGCATCGACCTCGCGCTCCTCGAACTCGCGGAACGACTGGAAGTACGCCTCGTGCAGGGGCAGCGCGCGCGCGATCGCGGCCTGATCGACGCCCGCGTCCTTCAGCATCGACTCGAGCTCGGTGGCCGCGACCGGCGACGGAAGCCGCGGCCCGAACTGCGCCTGCGCCTCGGACGCCGCGCCAAGCAGCGGTGTGGCGAGCGCGGCGGTGAGCAGGATCGTGGCGAGCGAGCGACGGAGCGATGAGAGCAGTGTGGGCATAGGAGTACCGCGCAGGGATTCGCGCATGATGCCGCAGCGGAGTCGAACCGTCGGCGACGACGCGAAAAATCGTTGCCAATGGCGCGCTCAGCCGCCCGGTCGAGGGGCGGGAACGGGGCGCGATTCGCCCGATGGACGGTTCGCGCGGTTCGCCTCGTCGAGCCGAATGGGGTCGGCGTGGCCGGTCGCCCGCAACGCCGCCGCGATGTCGCGATGGAACCGCAGCACCGCGAGCTGGCGCAGCGACTCGTCGTCGAGGTCGTCGACCACTTCGATCCGTCCACGGTCGGAGGGAACGCGTCCTGCCGCCGTCTCCTCGGCGCGCCATGCGTCGAGCTTCGCCTTCAGCCGCGCAACCGCTTCGTTGCGATAGAAGGAGTCGCGCGTGCTCGCGAGGATGCTCACGCGCTCGGAGAGCAGCGGACCGATCGCCGCAGGCTCGCGCTCGAGGCGCTTGGCGATGTCGAACCGCGACCACGCCTCGCCTGCGATCGGGTCGGGCGCGCCGGTCGACGCGTCGCAGATCGCGCGCGGCGCGTTGCGCTCGGCGTCCCACGGCGACCACATCGCGTCGCGTGCGGCCCAGCGCTGCCCGCTGCGGCCCATCGGATCGACCGCGCGCTCGGCGAGCATCTGCTCGCGCAGCGTGAGATGGAGACGGTCGTCGTTCGGGCCGAGGATGCTGCGCACGGCCGGCGCGTCGGTGCCGTCGCGGGCCGTGAACATGCTCGCGTCGCGGTAGAGGTCGATCCGTCCGACCGCGCTGAAGTCGACGAAGTCGGGCGCGCTTGCGAAGCATGACCCGAAGGTGCCGGGCGCCGTGAGGGCGAGATGGATCGCGTTCCAGCCGCCGAAACCGTGGCCGAGCAGGACGCGCGCGCCGGGCTCTGAAATCAGGCGGAACCGCTCCTCGAGCGCGGGAATGAACTCCTCGACGAGCGCACGCGCCACGGGTCCGTGTGCGTCCGAATTGCAGAACGCGCGATGCCCCCACGGGCTCGAGCTGTCGAGGAAGACCCACACGGCCTGCGGCACAGCGGCGCGGGCCCCGGGGTCGCGGAGCACCGACGCCGACTCGAAGGCCTCCGCGCCCTTTGAACCGAAGTCGCCGAGCACATAGATGGTCGGCCACATGCGGCGCGGATAGGCGAGGTCGTCGTAGCCGAAGGGAAGGACGACGGTCGCGCGGATCGACGCGGACCGGCGCAGCGCCGCGCCCAGCATCGTGCTTGCGCGTTCGAAGCGCTCGACGCCGCGGACGGCCGCGTCCTCGGCGGCCGGCGCCGCGATACGCGTCTCGAGCGCGATGGCGACTTCGTCGGTCGCATCGCGCGCGAGCTCGATCGCAACGGGTTCGGAGACAAGGTTGCCCGGTCCGAGGTGGCCGGCTTCGGTGAAGTCGGAGTCGAACACGGCCTGCACCTTCCACGCCCCATCGAGTTCGGCGAGGCTGGCAACGGCGGTGGACTCAGCCGAGGCCGTCGTCAGCGGGTCGACCTCGATCGCGACCTCGCTCCCCTCCGACGCGTCCTTGACGGCGATCGAGGCGATCGGCTGCGGGGCCGTCAGGAACGGGCCGCCCGCGGGCGCGATGCCGTCCCAGCGCCTGGTGTCGGGCAGGAAGAAGAGGATCAGACGACCGTTCAGGAGTTGCGGCGTGGCGCCCTCGGAAGCGGGAGCCCCCAGCCTGACGAGATATCGGTCCTTCTTCGCTGGCGGAGGGGGAGCATCGCTCTGCCCGAACGCGGGCGCGAAGGCAAGCAGGGCCGACAGCGCCATGCAGGCGGTGCCCGGCACCCTCGGCGTCCAGCCTCGGAGGCGATGGGGGGTGTCTGTGGTCGGCCGTCGTACGGTCATGCCTGTGCGGTTCGGGTTCCTGTGCTGATTGAGACCCTTCTCACGAGCCGATACACCGTAGCCGAACCGCGGATGCGATGGTTCGGATTGCGATTCGGAGCCCAAGACATGTCTCAACGACCGGAGTCCCGCCTAGCCGCCCGAACCTGCCGAGGAATGCTCGCCGCCGCGCTCGCGGCCGCGCTCGCCTCGTGCGCACCCCATCGGACCTTCGAGGACGAGGTCTACCGCACCAACACCTCGCTGCGCGATGCGGCGTCGTGGCGAACCTTCAGCACCGACGAACCCATCGAGCTGAAGACGGCCGGTGCCATCGCCGTCGATGTCGACAACTTCGCGGGCGATGTCACGATCCGCGCCGACCGCAAGGTCGAGCGGACCTTCGTCGAGGTGCGCCGCGTGTCGACGCACGGACTTGGCCGCTGGGTCGAGTCGAAGGACGCGCTCGACGACGCAAGCTGGACGGCGACCCTCGAGGCGCGCGAAGGCGGCGGCGAGACGCTGGTGATCCGCACCGACACGCCGAATCCCGAGAAGTACTTCCACCACATGGAGATCCTCGTGGTGACGCCCGCGCTCGACAGCGTCAAGGTGCGCTCCACCAACGGCAATGTCACCGTCATCGAGAACCGTGGATCGGTCGACATCGAGACGACCCGCGGCGATGTGCGCATGATGACGCCGTGGCCGATGACCGGCCCGATGACGATCGTCACGAGCGAAGGCTCGATCGACTACCGCGTGCGCGGCGAGTCGAAGGGGATCTTCGACTGCGAGTCGCACGGCGGCCAGGTTCGCCAGCGCGCCGAGTTCGGCAAGTGGATGGCGCTCGACAGCGGCAACGACCATGACCGCTTCCTCGCGGTGCTGAACGACGGCACGAATCCCGTGGTGCTGCGCACGAGCGAGAAGAACATCCGCGTGGCGATCGTGCCCGACCCGACCGAAGTCGGCGTGTACATCGTGGATTGAGCGGCTTGTTTGAGCGGCGGCATGTCGCCTCCGGAGGCAAGGCCGACGCAGGGCGCTGCATGCGCGTGCACGATGCGGCTGACGCCAGTCAGGTCTCTCATCCCCTTGGGCGAAGTCGCACGAGTCTCTCCGCTACAGTACGACCGTGAAAGAAGTCCAAGACCACTGGTTCCGCCTCGCGAAGGAAGAGGGCTACCGCTCGCGCGCGGCCTACAAGCTCATCGACATCGACGACCGCAAGCGGCTGATCCGCCGCGGCGACCGCGTGCTCGACGCAGGTGCGGCGCCGGGAAGCTGGTCGCAGGTCGCCGCGACGCGCGTCGGACCGAAGGGCGAGGTGGTTGCGGTCGACCTCACGCAGATCAACGGTGGGGGATACCCGTCGAATGTGCGGCTGCTGCAGGCGGATCTCCGCGAACTCACGCTCGATGAGATGGGCGGGCGGCCGTTCGATGTGATCATGTCGGACATGGCGCCCGACACCACGGGCAACCCGATGGGCGATGCGATGCGCTCCGCGCGACTGTGCCACGACCTGCTCGACCGCGCCGTCGAGTGGCTGCGGCCGGGCGGAAACCTCACCATGAAGGTCTTCGAAGGCGGCGAGTATCCCGAGCTCCTCAAGCGCGCGAGCCGCATGTTCGAGGAGGCGAAGGGGTACAAGCCCCGCGCATCGCGCGCCGAGAGCGTCGAGATGTTCGTCGTGTGCCTCGGCTACCGAGGGAACGATGGCCGCGTCCTGACCGCCGAGGATGCGCTACTCCCGAAGCGAAAGCCCTCCAAGGGCTGGTCGTAACGCCACGACAGGATGGTGACTCCGGGGTTGGAGGGCAGGAACTGCGGAGTCCGCGCACGAACTGCGTGCGCCGACGGGGCAGGGCCGCCCTGACGGCGTTGCACGGCGAGGCATGGGAGTTGCCATTGCTCGTTGCGGCATTTCCGCCGCACAAGGGACCACCTCATGAAGATCAACGGCAACTCCAGCTTCAACCCCATGCTGTTCGCCCAGTCCCAGAAGGGCCGCATGCCGAGCGCCGACGCGTCTGCGATGCAGCGCGCGATCGAGCAGGCCGGTGAAAGCCAGGGGCCGAACGGCATCATGATGGCGGGCAACTCGCAGCCGCCCGTCGATGCGAACACCATCCTCGAGAACTGGGGCACTTCCAACGCCATCGCGGATCTGAATGTCGACGGCATCGTCGACGCGCAGGACCTCGCCATGGTGCTGCACGCGGCGCAGGACGCGCCGGCGGGCGGCGGAGACGACAGCCCCGGCGACGAGTGGTCCTCGCTTGTTGGCGGCGACCTGAACGGCGACGGCACGATCGACGCGATCGATCTTGCGATGAAGCTCAACGCCGAGTCGCCCGAGAACGGCGGCGGCGGACCCGACAGCCCCGGCGACGAGTGGTCCTCGCGTGTCGGCGGCGACCAGAACGGCGACGGCACGATCGACGCGATGGACCTCGCGATGAAGCTCAACGCCGAATCGCCCGAGAACGGCGGCGGCTCGAACGACAGCCCAGCGGATGACCCCACCAGCCCTTCGATCGGAATGGTGGATGCTGCGGAGCTCATCGGTGCGATCGGTGCCATGCCTCCCGACACCTCGCCCGCAGACATGCTTGAGCGGCTGACGAATCTCATCTTCAAGGCGTTCGACACCGACGGCGACGGCGTGCTGACCGAAGCGAACCTCCCGGACAACACCAAGGTCTTCGCACGCTTCGATGCGGATGGCAGCGGCGCGCTGCATCGCAACGAACTTCTGAAGGGCCTGACCGAGGAGTACCAGCGCGCGCTCGAGACTTCGGACCAGATCGCGCCCGGACCGTTCGCCAAGCGTTGGCTCGAGACCTTCAGCGGACTCCTGCCCATTCCTGCCTACACCTCGCCGATGCAGCTCCAGGAGCTCTACTCCGCTCCCAAGCCGAGCGGTGCAGCATCGCTGACTCCGAACATCCTGTCCGCGCAGGCGTGAATTGAGCCTCACCCTGTGCGCCGAACACGCCCGTGGCAGGAAGCCGCGGGCTGTTCGACTTTTGGGCGTGCGTGCGGAATGTTCCCCATGACGCACGCCGCGGCGAAGGCCTCCCGCTTATGAACAGGCTCCGCAGACGGCACGCGGAGCCTGTTGGCGGGAGAGAGTGCCGGTCGTCGCGCTTCGTCGGTCGATGCTGATATACGCGGCGTCTCGACGCGCGTTCGCGTCGCGCCCGGCACACTGCGGATTTCATGTCCGAGACCTGGCGGCCTGCGCCACGCGTTCGCGACCGCAGGGTGATTTCGCTCGGAATCCTGCTGAATCGCAGAACCGCCCCCGCCCGCTTCCGTATACCCATCCGTAGGAACGATTGATCCTGCTCACGGCGACAGGGACTCCGCCGTGAGGCACGACAGGATCGGGACCGGCACACGCCGCTGCTGGCGGGCAAGACTGCTGACGGAAGCAGGTGTTGTCACGCCGCGACGATTCGCCGGGCCGTCGCTTCCTGCATCTTCTCCTCTCTTGCCGCACGCCGACCCTCAGGTCGGCGTGCGGCGTTTCGTACCGCCTTTCATGCAGCCTTTCATGCAGCCTTCCATGCAGCTTCCCGGCCGGGGTCGCGCGTCCGCGGTCAGAGCGCGCCGAGGCGCCGCACGACTTCCTCGACATTCGCGCGGGAGTTGAAGGCGCTGATGCGGAAGTAGCCCTCGCCGCAGCGGCCGAAGCCGGCGCCCGGCGTGGTGACGACGCGCGCGCTGCGCAGAAGCCTGTCGAAGAACGCCCAGCTGTCCGAGCCGTCGGGGACCTTGCACCACACATACGGTGCGTGCTCGCCGCCCCAGGTCTTCCATCCGAGTCGGGAGCACCCTTCTCGCAGGATGCGCGCGTTCTCCATGTAGAAGTCGACGAGCGCGCGGACTTCCTTCTGCCCTTGCTCGGTGTAGAGCGCCTCCGCACCGCGCTGCACGGCGTAGCTCACGCCGTTCGACCGCGTGTTCCAGCGCCGCGTCCAGAGAGGATGCAGCGCCACGGCCTCGCCCGCGCGCGTGTAGGCCATCACCGACTTCGGCAGCACGGTGTATCCGCAGCGCACGCCGGTGAATCCGCCCGACTTCGAGAAGCTCCGGAACTCGATCGCGCACTCGCGGGCGCCCGGGATCTCGTAGATCGACTTCGGCGCGCTGCTGCGGTTGTAGGCCTCGTAGGCGGCGTCCCAGAAGATGATCGCGCGGTGCTTGCGCGCATACTCGACCCACGCCGCGGCACGCGCGCGGTCCATCACCGTGCCGGTCGGGTTGTTCGGCGAGCAGAGGTAGATGACATCCGGCGCCGGCACATCCGCCGCCGGCACATCGGCGAGGAAGCCGTTCGCTTCGGTGCAGGGAAGGTAGAGGATCCCCTCGTAGCCACCGCCCGCGAGCGCGGCGCCGGTGTTGCCGAACATCACATTCGCGTCGACATACGCGGGGTAGACGGGATCGGTCACGGCGATGCGGTTTCCTGCGCCGAGGATCTCGAGGATGTTGCCGCAATCGCCCTTCGAGCCGTCGGAGAGGAAGATCTCGTCGTCGGCGACCTCGAGGCCGCGCGCGCGGAAGTCGCCCTGCGCGATCGCCGCGCGCACGGAGTCGTAGCCGGTGCCGGGGCCGTAGCCCTTGAAGGTCGCGCGGTTCGCCAGCTCTTCATTCGCGGCATCCATCGCGCGAATCGCCGACGACGGCAGCGGCTCGGTGACATCGCCGATCCCGCAGCGGATGATCTCGCCTGCGAGTTCGGGGTGCTCCTTGGAGAACACGGAGACGCGGCGCGCGATCTCGGGGAAGAGGTAGCCGGCCGCGAGCTTGAGGTAGTTTTCGTTGACGAGTGCCATGGCGAAGGTCGATGGGGGTGAGTCGTGGAGAGGTGAATGTACGGCGAAATCGACCCCTCGCGGCGGCGATTCCGCTCGCGGTGGCGGCACCTCGGGTACCATCAAGAACGGTGTTCGAATTCCTGACCCAGGCTCTTCGCGACTTTCGACGCACGGGTTCCGTCTGGCCATCCTCGCCGATCCTGGCGCGGACGATGACCAAGACGATCGGGGGCATCTCGGGACCTCGTCGCATTCTCGAGGTCGGCCCGGGGACCGGGCCCTTCACGCGCGCGATCCTGCGGAAACTCCGCGCGGGCGACCAGTTCGATCTCGTGGAGATCAACAAGTCCTTCTGCCAGAAACTCGAGCGCGAGATCCTCGCGAAGTACCGCGCGGCCCATCCCGATGTCGCCGTGCGGCTCCACTGCGCTCCCATCGAGGAAGCGGAGCTCGCGGGTCCGTACGACGTGATCGTCTGCGGTCTGCCCTTCAACAACTTCCCGCCGCCGTTGATGCGAAGGATCTTCCGCCGCATGTTCGCGCTGCTGAAGCCCGAAGGGGAGATCGTCTACTTCGAGTATGTGGGGATCCGTGCCGTGAAGGCACCTGTCGTGAACGGCGACGGCCGCGCGCGGATGCGCCGGATCGATGCGATCGGCAAGTCGCTTCGGCGCAAGCATGACGGCAACACCGAGCTCGTGCTCGGCAACTTCCCGCCCGCGGTCGCCTACCGGCTGAAGGGCGCAAAGCCGACCGGACGGCAGCAGGGGCCGAGGACGCGATCGCCGCGGCCGAAGGACTGACCTGCCGGACCTACAGCGTGGGCGCGAACCGCTCGCCCGCCTGCATGGCAAGCGCGAAGCCTGCGAAGAGATGCGCGATCCGGTTGAGGTCGCGCAGGCTTGTCATCTCGACGGTGGTGTGCATGTAGCGGATCGGAAGCGACACGAGGCCGCAGGGGATGCCGCCGGCGACGAAGAGCGCGTCGGTGTCGGTGCCTGATCCGCCCGGGGTCGCGGCCCGCTGCAGCGGGATCGAGAGCGATGCGGCGACTTCCGCAAGCCGCGCGACGACTTCCGGCTGCATGGCGCCGCCGATCGCAAGCTTCGGGCCGCCCGCGAGCTTGAAGTGGCCGTGCTGCGCGTGGCTGATGCCTGGGCTGTCGGTCGCATGGCCGACATCGGTGACGAGCGCGACATCGGGCGCGAGCGACCGCGCGACCATCTGCGCGCCCTTGAGGCCGACTTCCTCCTGCACCGTCGACACCGCGACGACGCGCACCTTGAGCGCCGCGCCACGCTGCGCGACGAGGCGGAGCGCCTCGGCCGCGATCCAGGTGCCGATCCGGTTGTCGAGCGCGCGCGCGACGACGATGTCGTCGTTCAGCTGCATGAATCCGTCGAGAAAGACGCCGGGATCTCCGATCGCGAGCTTCGCCTTCGCTTCATCCGTGCTGCCGGCGCCGATGTCGATGAAGAGCTCGTGGAGCTTGCGCACCTTTCCTTCCTGCGACTTGTCCTGCAGGTGGATCGCGGTTGCTCCGATCAGGCCCACGACCGGCGCCGTCACGCCTGGCACAGACGACTTGAAGCGCACGCGCTTGCCGACGATCGAGCTCGGATCGATGCCGCCGATCGCCTTGCAGTAGACGAAGCCCTTGTCGTCGAAGTGGTTGACCATCAGGCCGATCTCGTCGGCGTGGCCGCAGATCGCGAGGGTGGGGATGCCCGCTCCCTCGGGGCCGAACGACGCGAAGCAGTTGTTGTAGGCGTCGTTCCAGGTCTTCTTCGCGAAGGGCCGCACGAAGTCGAGCCAGACCTTCTGCCCCTCGCGCTCGAAGCCGGAGGGGCTCGGGGTGTCGAGCAGTTCCTTCAGGAACGCAAGGCTCTCGGGGCGGACCGCGTCGACCGGATTGATGGAAGCTGCCATCCGAACAGGATAGCGGAGAGCGCTCTGTCAAAGAACAGACGCGCCCGAGGCGCGTCTGTTCGACATCGTTTGGATGGCATGTTGACAGTTCGATGTTCCGTCGGACGGAACCGGGCTCAGCTGGCGCGCTTCGGTCGCGCCTTGAGACGCGGAGCCGCCGGGTCGAACATCTCGTTCGCGCCGCGCACGGGAGGCGCTGCCGACGACGGCGACTGGGGCTGGGCTTGGTCGATCGGCCGAACAACAGTGTCGGCGCGCGGTGCCATCTGCGCCGGGCTGGAGGCCGCGGCCTGCTCGAACCGCATGTCGCCTTGCTGGGCCGGGCGCTGATCGGCCGGACTCTGCGGCCCGAGCCGACGCGAACGCGCCTCGTCGATCGAACGACCCATGTTCTGGATCAGCGAGCGAAGTTGCTGCGGATTGCGGATGTTGCGGTTGCTGCTCATGTCGCTTCCCTCGTCCATGCAGTCGGTACGCGGCCCGATGGTTCGGGTTCCCGCCCCTTAGAAGGCATCGGCGCATAAAGACCGAGGCTTGCGCGAAGGTGTGGGCTTTCTTCGGACGCGCCTGCGCACCCTGCAAAGGCGGAACGAACGGCAACGCGGAGCGGGCGTAAACTGTCCGCCTACCGCCTCGCGGCGCCCTTGCGCGAACGGTCGCTGCGGATCGCTCCCGACCTCGAACCCCCTCCGACGGATGCATCGACCCATGACTTCAGCCCCTGCACGCCTCCACGGAGGCCTCGCCCGCCTCGCCATCCTCGCAGCGCCTCTCGCGGTCGTCGCATCGGTCGAGGCATCCACCGTCGACCTGCCGCGCTTCCCGTCGCTCTCGCCGGACGGCTCCGTGATCGTCTTCTCGTGGCGGGGCGACCTGTGGCGGGCGCCGGCCGCCGGCGGCGAGGCCGTTCGGCTGACCTCGAACCCCTCCGACGAGACCCGCAGCGGCTTCACCGCCGATGGCTCGCGCATCGTGTTCGAGAGCGACCGTGAGGGACGCAGGAACCTGTGGTCGATCAAGCCGGACGGATCCGACCTGCGCCAGTTGACCGACCTCGACGCGACCTTCGGACTGAGTTCCGTGGGCACCTTCCGCGGAAAGCCCGTTGCGTTCATCGAGACGACGATCGAGGGCGACCTGTACCGCTCGTCGCGGCCCCACATGCTGCCGCTCGACCTGCCCGAGGGCGCCATCGGCACACCCGTTCGCGTGCACGACGCCTTCGGCGGCGCGGCCAACGCCTCGGCGGACGGCGGACTCGTGCTGTTCGAGCGCGGCGGTTCTCCGTGGTCGCGCCGCGGGTACACGGGCCCGGACAACCGCAATGTCTGGCTCTTCGACGCCGCGGCCGGCACCTTCGTCCAGCTCACGAAGTACGCGGGGAACGACGGCCTTCCGCGCTTCATCTCGGCGGACGAGTTCGTCTACATCTCCGATCGCGGACTCGGCGCGCAGAACCTGCACCGCGCGAAGATCGCGGCGGCTGCGGACAGCGGCAGCCGCCTCACCGACTTCAAGGATGCCGACATCCACGGTCTCGCCGTGGCGGCCGATGGACGCACCGCCGTGTTCGGCGTGCTCGGCGACCTCTGGCGGATCGATCTCACCAAGCCGGGCGCGGAGCCTGAGAAGCTGTCGTTCACCGCGGCGGACGACGGCCTGATCGACCGCGAGTTCAAGCAGGTCGGCCGCGAGGTGAGCGGTGCGGCGCTGTCGCCCGACGGCAAGACCATGGCGTTCGTCGCCTATGGCGATGTGTTCGTCCGTTCGATGGAGGACAAGAGCCCGACCCGCCGCGTGACGGAGGGCGAGGCGCGCGAGCGCGACCTCTGCTGGAGCGCCGACGGCCTCACGCTCTACTTCGTGAGCGATCGCGATGGAAGCGACTCGATCTACGCGGCGACCGTTGCGGAGACGCGGAGCGAGGCGCGCGAGCGCGGCAAGCCGAAGCCCGCCCCGAAGGTCGACGAGGCGAAGCCCGAAGCCCCGAAGCCTGAAGAGACGAAGCCTGAAGAGCCGAAGCCCGAGCCCGTCAAGACCGCGGATCCGGCCGTTGCGGCCGCAGAGCCCGCCCAAGCAGCGGAACCGGCCAAGAAGGACGAGCCGAAGCCCGAGGCGCCCGCCGGCGAATCGAAGGACGCAAAGCCGGAGCAGAAGAAGGAAGAGAAGAAGAATCCCAAGCTCGATCCCGCGCGCTGGAGCGACGCGGTGCGCTTCGAGATCAAGGCGGTGACGAGCGGCCCCGACGACGACCGTCGTCCCGTCGCGTCGCCCGACGGCTCCGCGCTCCTCTTCACGCGCAATCTCGGCGATCTGGCGCGCCTCGATCTCGCGAGCGGCGAGATCCGCATGCTGCGGGAGGGCTGGTCCCCCGACCTCGACTATGTCTTCTCGGCCGACGGCTCGCTGATCGCGCTGGCCGAGAGCGACCAGGACTTCAACGCCGACATCTGGATCATGCCCGCGGATGGCTCGAAGCCCGCGGTCAACATCACGCGTCACCCCGACAACGACGGCGCGCCGCGGTTCTCGGCCGACGGCAAGATCCTCGCGTTCCTCTCGGAGCGCACCAACGAGGAGTCCGACGCGTGGATCGTGATGCTCGACCGCGATCTCGACGGGCTCTCGCCGCGCGATCTCGACCAGTACTTCAAGGATGCGGCCGACGCGCACAAGAAGCGCAAGCCGCTCGAGCCGAAGGAGAAGGCCGACGACGCGGCGAAGGAAGCGAAGTCGGACACGCCCGCCCGCGATCCGTTCGAGGGCCTCGAGCTCGACGACGCGTACCTGCGGGTGCGGCGGGTGACGACGGCGCTCGGCGACGAGACCGCGCTTGAGCTCGCGCCGAACGGCGATCGCCTCTACTACTCCGCGACCGACGGCAGGGAGCGCGCGCTCTTCAGCATCAAGTACGACGGAAGCGAGCCGAAGAAGCTCGGCGGCCCCGTGAGCCTCGAGGGCATCTCGTTCTCCGGCGACCGGCTCATCGCCGTCGCCAGCGGCCAGGCGCAGACGATCACGCCGGCCGGCGAGGCGAAGACGATCGACATCTCGGCCGAGACCGTGATCGATCTCGCCGCGCAGAACGAGCAGAAGCTTCGCGAGACCTCGCGCCTCCTCGGCCGCAGGTTCTATCTCGACCCGAAGGTGAAGGGCCTCGACTGGAACGCGCTGACCGACCGTTTCGCACAGATGGCGCGGCTAGCCCGCACGCCGGGCGAGTTCGACTTCGTCGCCAACATGTTCATCGGGTATCTCGACGCGTCGCATCTCGGCGTCCGCTCGCCCGGCGACGAGGGCTCCTCGCGCCGCGCGCACGGCAGGCTCGGCGTCGAGACGGTCGCGGCCGAGGGCGGCCGCCGTGTGACCAAGGTGCTTGCGAACTCGCCGGCGGCGCTCGCGAATCCGCCGCTCGAGGCCGGCGATGTCATCGTCGCGGTCGACTTCGAGAAGCTGGACAAGGCTCCGTCGCTCGAGGCGGCCCTCGCGGGCAAGATCGGCCAGGAGGTCTTCGTCGAGTTCCGCCGCGCGGCCGCCGCAGCCGACGCGAAGCCGGTGGAGCTCGGCACGCTGGTCGTTCCGGTCTCGAGCGCTTCGGAGCGCACGCTGCGCTACAACGCGGAGACGCGCGCCAACGCGCGCAAGGTCGAGGAACTCTCGGGCGGCCGCCTCGGCTACATCCACATCGCTGGCATGGACCAGGCCTCGCTCGACCGCTTCGAGCGCGACCTCTACGCCGCCGCGAGCGGGCGCGACGGTCTCGTCGTCGATGTCCGCAACAACGGCGGCGGCTCGACGGCCGACCGCCTGCTCGCGTCGATCGATGTGCGTCCGCACGCGTATGTCGTTCCGCGCGAGGGCGACCAGTCGCGCATCAACAGCTATCCGCAGGACCGCCTCTTCATCCAGCGCTACACCATGCCGATGGCGATGCTGTGCAACGAGAAGAGCTTCTCGAACGCAGAGATCATCTCGCATGCGTTCAAGACGCTCGGCCGCGGTCCGCTCGTCGGCCAGCAGACGGCCGGCGGCGTCATCTCGACCGGCGGCGAGTCGCTGATCGACGGCACGACGGTCCGGATGCCCTTCCGCGGCTGGTATCTCTTCGACGGCACCGACATGGAGGAGAACGGCGCGATGCCCGACTTCGTGGTGGCGCAGACGCCCGAGGACGAGGTGAAGGGCGCCGACCTGCAGCTTGAGAAGGCGGTCGAGGAACTGCTGCGCAAGCTGCCGGCGAAGAAGACGGAGAAGCCTTGAGCATGGCGCACGAGCGGCTTCAGTTCAGCGCGTGGCGGCCGCATCCGTGGCACGGGCTGTCGGTCGGGCCGAAGGCGCCCGATGTCGTGCACGCGTTCATCGAGATCACGCCGTTCGATGTCGTGAAGTACGAGATCGACAAGCAGTCCGGCTACATGCGCGTCGACCGGCCGCAGCGATCGAGCTCGGTGCCGCCGGCGCTCTATGGGTTCATTCCGCGCACCTACTGCGGCGCGCGCGTGGCCGCGCTGTCGCCGACGAGCGGGCGCGGCGACGGCGACCCGCTCGACATCTGCGTGGTGACCGAGCGCCCGGTCGATCGCGCGGAGATCATCATGGATGCGCGCGTCCTCGGCGGAATCCAGATGATCGACGGCGGCGAGGCCGACGACAAGATCATCGCGGTGCTGCCGAGCGACCCCGTGTACGGCCGCGCGGTCGATCTCGAGGACCTGCCGAAGGCGCTCATCGACCGCCTCGTCCACTACTTCGCGTCGTACAAGACGATGCCGGGCGAGGAGAACAAGGTCGCGATCCGCGGCACCTACAGCGTGACGCACGCGTGGCAGGTGGTGCGGGCGTCGATCGAGGACTACGAAGAACTCATCGCGACGCGTACTTGAGCGGTCGCCGCTGCGGCATCATTTCTGGTGATGGCGGCATCGCACGCGCTGGGTGCGTTCCGGCTGCAGTCTGAAGGTTGTCCGCGCGTCCGCGGCCGCCACTACCCCTGCTGCGCAGGGGTAGTGCCACACGACACGCGCGCGACCTTCAACATCGTCCGCTCAGGCTTCGCTGCGCTCCGCCTTCGACCAAGGCGCTCTGTGTTCGCCGTGTCTCCGTGAGAAAGCTCCGACGGCCGACATCGCCCGTCCCCGGGCCTTCGCCCAAGCGCAACCATCGATCACTTCGCGTCGTCGTCGCGCGCCTCGTCCGCCGCGGCGTCCGACTCGCGTTCGCGCAGCTCGCGGCCGCGTGCAGCCACCGAGTCGTAGATCGACGCGAGCAGTCCGACGAGCGGGAACTTCCCTTGCAGCGGCGACTGGCCGAGGCGACGCAGCAACGCGTGCGGCGCGAACGGCTCTGTCTCCGACGGCATCTCGTCGATCTGCCGACCGGGTCGCCAGAAGTTCTCGAGCGAGCGGTCGAGCGGGGCGGGTTCGGGTGCGCCTTCGACGACGGGCGGCGTCGAGTGCGCACGCGCGAGGCCGCGCGTCGCGATCGCGCGGGCTTCCTGCAGGCGCTCGAGCAGCCGCTGGCCGTCGAGGCCGCGCAGCGTGAAGGCAAGGAGCGGGTCGCCCGCGAGGCGCTCGAGCACGAGCGCCGCGACGCAGCCGATGTGCTTGCACGGATTCGGAAGCCCGCAGGTGCAGCTGCGCTTGACCGTCGACGCGTCGGTCGGGATGAGGTTCTTGCCGAGCGATGCGAAGGGCTGCTCGACGAGCGGCGGCATCTCGCCGGCGAGGAGCTTGGCCGAGTAGACCGCCTCGCGCGCCATGATGGCCACGACGCGGTCCCAGTCGACGGTCGAGAGCGTCTCAGGCTCGATGCGCACCGTGTACGGCCGCGATGCGCGGCCCTGCACCGAAGCCTCGATGCCGGCCGGCGTGATCTGGAGCGTCGCGGCCTGGCCCGCGCGGGCGTAGTCGAGCGCCTCGGTCTTGACGGAGTCCTCGACGCCAGAGAGCAGGAGCACGCTCCACGCGTCGGCGGGCCACGCGAGCAGCTCGACGCCTTCGCGGCGGCGCAGGCGGATGCCGTTCTTCAGCCGGCGCGGCGTGTCGGGGCGGCGCATCGGACGCACGCCCGGCCCCGTGTTGAACGAAGTGTTGCGCGCAAACGGCGATGCCGCCGGTGCGGGCGTGGGCACGGGCGCGGGGGTTCCCGCAGGCTTCGCCGGAGGAGGCACATCTTCCTTGCTCATTCCTCATCCTCCAGCGTCTCGCGACGCAGCGTGAGCAGGTCGCGCAGCTGGCCGGTCGACAGCTCGGTGAGCCACGACTCGCCCGAACCGATGATCTGCTGCGCGAGCTCCGTCTTCTGCTCGATCATCTGGTCGATGCGCTCCTCGAGCGTGCCTTCCGAGATCATCTTGTGCACATTCACCGTGCGGTGCTGGCCGATGCGGAACGCGCGGTCGGTCGCCTGGTTCTCGACCGCGGGGTTCCACCAGCGGTCGAAGTGGAACACATGGTTCGCAGCGGTGAGGTTCAAGCCGACGCCGCCTGCCTTGAGCGACAGGACGAAGATCGGGCACGACGGATCGTTCGACTGGAAGCGCTCGATGAGCATCTCGCGCTTCGCCTGCGGCGTGCCGCCGTGGAGGAAGAGCGCCTCGGTGTCGAGTTCCTGCCGCAGCATCGCGACGAGGAGGTGCCCCATCTGGCGGTACTGCGTGAAGATGAGCGCGCGGTCGCCCGCGGCGATCAGCTCCTCGACCATCTCCATCAGGCGCATCGCCTTGCCCGAGCGCGCCGACAGCTTCTCGCCGGGCTTCAGGATCGGCATCGGCTGCGAATCCTCGTCGTCCGAGCCTTGGCGCAGGAAGTGCGCCGGGTGGTTGCAGACCTGCTTGAGCTTCACGAGCGCAGAGAGCACGAGGCCGCGGCGCTTCATGCCTTCCGCGTTGTCGACGCGGTTGAGCATGTCGTTGACCACCGAGTCGTAGAGCTGCGCCTGCTCGGCGGTGAGCGGCACGTTCTGGCGCGTCTCGACGAGCGGCGGCAGGTCGCTGATGACGGTCGGATCGGTCTTGAGGCGACGAAGCACGAACGGCCGCACGAGGTTCTTGAGACGGTCGGCCTGACGGCGGTCCTTGTGGCGCTCGATCGGCGATGCGAAGCGCTTGCGGAAGTCGCCCTGCGTGCCGAGGTAGCCCGGCGTGCAGAACTCGAGGATCGACCAGAGCTCGCTCAGGCGGTTCTCGACGGGCGTACCCGTGAGCGCGATGCGGTGGCTCGTGCGGAGCGACCGGATCGACGCCGTCTGCTTCGTGGGCGGGTTCTTGATGTGCTGCGCTTCGTCGAGCACCACGCGACGCCAGTGGACGCGCTCGAGGCTGTCCTTGTCGCGCACGACGAGCGCGTAGGTCGTCACGATGATGTCCGAGGACAGCGCCGTCTCGACGAACTTCTCGCCGGTCGGACGCTCGAGGCCGTGGTGGACATGCACGACGAGCTCGGGCGCGAAGCGGTGGAGCTCGCGGTTCCAGTTGCCGACGACCGACATCGGGCAGACGAGGAGCGTCGGCCCGACCACGCGGCCTTGCGCGCGCTGGCGCTCATGCTGGAGAAGCGCGATCAGCTGCACGGTCTTGCCGAGGCCCATGTCGTCGGCGAGGCAGCCGCCGAGGCCGAAGCGGTCGAGGAACGCGAGCCACGAGAGGCCTTGCTGCTGATACGGACGCAGCGTGCCCTGGAAGCGCTCGGGCTGGTCGACGGTCGCGAATCGCTCGTCGCCCTTGAAGCCGAGGAGCTCGCTCACCCAGCCGTTCGCGTCGAGGCCGAGGATCGGGAGGCCGGTCTCGGGGCCGTCGAGGCCGTTTCCGAGGCGGATCGCCTGCATCACCGTCATCTGCCCGCCCGGGTGCTCCTTGAGGAAGCGCACCGCGCCGTGGAGGTCGTCGGGCCGGATCTCGACCCACTGGCCGTTCACGCGCAGAAGTGGCGAACCTTGCCCCGCGAGGCGCTGGAACGCGTCGATCGACAGCGTCTGGTCGCCGAGTGCGATCTGCCACGAGTAGTTGACGAGGCTGTGGAGTCCGAGGTGGCTTCCCTCGCCATCGGGGCCCGAGCCGCCGCTCGCGGGAATCTGACCGTTGCCTGAATCGATGAGGAGGCGCGCGCCAAGCCGGCTTGCCGGCTGACCCCACCAGCTCGGCGAGAGGACGACGAAGCCCGACTCCATGAGGATCGGACGGAAGTCGCGCAGGAACGCGTACGCCTCGCTCGTCGAGAGCGTGAGCTCGGTCGGAGCCGACTGCTCGAGCGCGCGCTCGACGCGCGGCCAGATGCGCGCGGCGCGCGCGAGTTCGGCGAGGAGCACATCGCCCGCAGGCTCGCCTTCGCCGCCGAAGCGCGCGAGGAGACCCTTGAGGCCATCCTTGCCCTGCGCCCAGATCTGCTCGGCGTCGATCACGACCGGCGGATCGTCGTTGGTGATGAGCTTGAACTGCACCGTCCACTGCGCGTTGCGGCCGAGCTCGTCGCCCGAATCGAAGCTCGTCGGATCGGGCTCGTCGAGCTCGAACGCGAGCTTCACGAAGCGCGACTCGGTCGCCGCATCGAGCGACGCGAGCCACTGGCGCGCGCCACGCATCAGATGCGTGTCGGAGTTCTTGACGCCTTGCACGGTGTCGTCGCGGCCGAGCAGGCCGGTGAGCCATGCGACATGCGGATCGGCGGCCGGGTCGCGGTCCTCGATCGCGTCGCCGAAGCTCTCGCCCTCGAGCACGCGGCGCGCCTCGCTGTCGACGAGTCCGAGCAGCGCGGCCTCGACGATCGCCCACGGATTCGCGCGGAATTCGTCGTCGACGCAGCGGGCGCTCGCGGGAATCGCGGCAAGCAGCGCGGTGAGCCGCTGCGCGGGAGCGCCGTCGGCGAGCCACGGCTGCCACACGGCGCGGAAGCGGCCCGACTTCTCCTGAATGAGCGAAGGCACGATGCGCTGGTCGGCGATGAGATCGGCGGCGAGCGCCGCGAGCTCGCGCCAGAAGCGGAGATCGTGGCCGCCGAAGACGCCATCGGCGAGCGGACGCTCGTCGTCGTCGCCGGTGAGCAGGAAGCGCAGCGCCGCCGGCGATTCGACCGCAAGCGCAGGCACCTCGAGCATCGCGAGGTGCGCGATCGGCTCGTCGCTCACGCCCAGCGCGTTCGCGAGGCGATCGCTCGGCAACGGGACGATGCCGCGTTCGGCCGTGGTCGCGGGAAGCGACAGCCGGAGCGGGGCGGTTTCGGGAGCGAGGTCGTCGCCTGCAAGGAGACCGGCGGAAACCAGCATGCCGCGCAGGCGTGCCGCATCGACCGCGAACGGATGCGCCGTCGCAGCGACGGGCGTCGACGACGAAGTGCCGGCGGGCTCGGAGGTCGAACCGACCGAATCACCGGCCTGGGTCGCGACGACGCCTTCGAGGACGGCGAGGCTCGGTGCCGCCAGCCCCGCGTCTTCTGCCCAGAGGTGGAGCCGTTCACGGGTCCAGACTGCGTGGAGAACAATCATGTTGCGGAACTTCGAGGGATACGGCCGTCGGGCAGGGGGAACTGCCGCGAGGCAGGCTGGGGTCTGAGAAGTTGCGGTCCCGTTGGATGAGACTCGTCCAATCGGCTCGCTCGGCGCGGGGCGCCAGTGATTGCGCTGGGACTTGAACCCAGGACCTACGGCTTAAAAGGCCGCTGCTCTACCGACTGAGCTACGCAATCGCGAAGGGAAACATTGTAGCCGAAGCCACGGCAGATTCCGCCTTCCGCCTGCGAGCGTGGCATAAACGGCACATCCGCGCTCAACCGCGCACCCGGAACCGCCGATTGGGGCCGATGCGGGGAGTCCCGCAGGAGCCTATCCATGGTCGGCAGCACCCTCATCGGCAGCATTCGCCTCTCGCTCGCGACATCCTCGGATCGTCGAGGAACCGCCTCCCGCAGCGGAATCGCGCTTGTGGCGGCGCTTCTCGCGGCCCCGCTGTGCGGGTGCGAGACGATGCAGTCGCTCGTCTCGGGCGACGCCTTCAAGGGCGAGCCTGCGACCGCCGTGCCGGCGCGCAAGACCGTGGGCACGAGCACGACCCCCGTGCAGACCGTCTCCGCATCGCGCGCTGCGGCCGAGTCGGTCGGGAATTCCGCGCCGTCGGGCGTCAAGCCGGCCGGATCCTCGGTCGTGACCGCGGATGGCACCGTCGTCCAGAACTCCGTCAATGCGCCCCTGACCGTGGTTGGTGACCGTCCGGCCCGTGCGCAGCGGCCGTCGAGCGTCGCGCTTCCCGGCGTCTACGCGCCGTCCAAGGTGGCCGACGAGGTCACCCCGAACGAGGGCGTGACCAATCTCGCGCAGATCAGCTTCGCCACCGAAGGCGGCGACTTCACTCCCGACATCGATCGCGGCGGCACCTTCATGGTGTACGCATCGACGCAGCACCGCACGACCTTCGACCTCTACAAGAAGGCGGTCGACGGCCGCACGGTGACGCAGCTCACGAACGACCCGAGCGACGACCTCATGCCGTCGATCTCGCCCGACGGCACGATGATCGCCTTCGCGTCGAACCGCAACGGAAACTGGGACATCTTCACGATGCCGATCGCGGGCGGAGCGCCCGCGCAGATCACCTTCGACGCCGACGAGGAAGTCCAGCCGACCTGGGCGCCCGATGGCAAGCGCCTCGCGTTCAGCCGTCAGAACGGCCGCACCGGCGCGTGGGAAGTCTGGATCGTCGACACCACCATGCCGGGCGTGCGCAGCTTCGTCTGCGAGGGCTTCATGCCGCGCTGGGCGCCGGTCGAGGCCTCCGACAAGCTGCTCTTCCAGCGCGCGCGCCAGCGCGGGTCGCGCCTCTACGGCGTCTGGACGGTCGACATCGTGCAGGGCGAGGGCCGCAACCCGACCGAAGTGCTCAGCGCGCGGAACGCCGCGATCCTGCAGCCGAACTGGTCGCCCGACGGGACCCGGATCGTCTTCACCACGGTGAACAATCCCGAGGACGGCATCGAATGGCCCGAGCGCGCGGACATCTGGGTCATCAACGCGGACGGCACGAACCGCACGGGCCTGACCCGCGACCAGTTCCGCAACATGCAGCCTGTCTGGAGCGCCAACGGCCGGATCTACTTCGTGTCGAACCGCAGCGGCGTCGAGAACATCTGGGCGCTGTCGGTCGAGCCGGCGAAGGCGACGGCGACGGCCGCGGAAGTCGCGGATGCCCGGATCAGCAAGAGCGTTTCGCAGCGGGCGAAGGCCCCAGTCGCCTCGACCGAGGACAGCGAACCGGGTTTCGCAGCGCCTGACTTCCTGAAGGCCGATCAGGTGGTGGGCGGTCTCGACGACTGAATCGGAACCGTTCGATTCCGTCAGAATCCGCGCAGGATCGGCGTGAGTGGACTGGCACGGCGATTGCCGCCGATATCCCGACCATGGGACCGTTCGTGACCACTCTCCGCCGTCGTGCTGCACGCGCGCTTCGCCCGATCTTCGTCCTGGCGGCGCTTCCGGTGCTTGTTTCGATGATCACGGGCTGCTCGAGCGGGCCCAAGATGCCCACCGTGCTGCAGGCGCCTTACGACAGCGAGCGCGTCTGGGCCGTGATCCCGTTTGCGAACGAGAGCGGGGTCTCCGCGGTCGACGCCAACATGGTGGCCGACCGCTTCGTGGCGGAGGTCGAGCAGGTGGACGGCCTCCGGTGCCTCCCGCTCAACCGCTCGCTCGCGGTCATGCAGCAGCTGGGGATCTCGAAGATCAGCGATGTGCGCCAGGTCTACACCCTGATGCGCGCCATGCAGGTCGACGGCGTGCTCATCGGCACGGTGACGGACTGGGACCCGTACAAGCCGCTCCGCTTCGGGGCCGCGGTCGAGGTCATCACCGCCGCGTCCGAGGGCGCCGCAAAGCCGCTCGACCTCAAGGATGTGACGATGCCGACGGCCGACAGCCGCGTGGACATCGACGGCGCGCTGGTCGCGATCTCGCAGGCCTCGCGCCTGTTCGACGGTCGCAACAACGAGACGCTCCGCGAACTCGATGTGTACGGTGCGGGCCGGGCGGACGCCTCGAGCGCCCTCGGAAGCCGCGTCTACGAGCAGCGGATCGACCTCTTCATGAGGTTCGGGGCCTATGTGCTCGTCCGCGACCTCCTCGAGCAGGAGGCCGCTCGGCTGGGCGTCCCGCTTCCGGGCGGTCGCGCGGAGCGCGCGCCGGGGTCGAAGTAGCACCCGCAGGATGCTGCCTATACTCGGGGGTCATTCCAACGGTCCCGAGGGCGGAAAATGGATCTAAGTCCTGTATTCACATGGATCTAGGCCATGTGGGCCTTCGAAGGGTCCGAGAGCGAACCTTGAGGTGTGCAGTAAAAAATGGTGAACTGCGGAAGCGATCAGGCCGATAGCCCTTCTATCGCACGGTCTTACAGGGCCATGCGTGAGGTGGACGGTCCGAAAGGTGAGTGAACAGGCAGTCTCAGCGGTCGCCGCGCGAGCGTCGATTGCGTCCCGGATCAGGCAGTCACCCCAAGTAGGAACCCAGAGCACGAGCGCACACCCGCGCCCGGCACCACCAGCCAGGAGCCTTCCCAAGAGGGTCGGCGAGTTCGAGAGAGGCACCCGCCATGAACGACAACCTTCCCATCGTCGAGCGCTTCCTGTCGTACCTGATCGATGAGCGCGCCTTCAGCCCCTACACCTCGCGGTGCTATGGGCTGGATCTGCGCCAGTTCGTCGAGTTCCTCGAGGGTGACCTCAAGACGAAGGTCGACCTGAAGGCCGAGCAGTCGGCGCTCGACGCGTCGATCGCCAAGAAGTCCGTGCCCGCGTCGATCACCGCGACGATCCTGTCGTGCGATGTCGAGAAGATCCGCGGCTTCCTGTCGAAGCTCGCCGAGCAGAACTACTCGCCCGCCACGATGGCGCGAAAGATCGCCACGCTGCGCAGCTTCCACAAGTGGCTCGAGAAGCGCGGCTTCACCGCGTCGAACCCGATGACCCTGATCCGCACGCCGAAGCAGGCGCGCCGGCTTCCGAAGGCGATCACCGTCGACGAGGTCGAGCGGCTGCTCTCGGCGCCCGATGACACCGATCTCCTCGGTGCGCGCGACCGCGCGATCCTCGAGACGCTGTACTCGACGGGCATCCGCGTGAGCGAAGTCGTTGCGATCAACCGCGGCGACCTCAACGAGTCGAACGAGTGCATCGTCATCAAGGGCAAGGGCCGCCGCGAGCGCCTGGTGCCGCTCGGAGCGCACGCGCTCAAGAGCCTGCGCCACTACCTCGACATGCTCGACGCCGAGATGAAGGCTGCTGGACTCACCAGC
>JBKCZS010000296.1:0-2580 GCA_046337925.1 bacterium
GTGATGAGCAAGCGGCTTGTTGGCGGCTGACCTGCCGGCTGTGACGGGATCGACGGCAGGCCTGCCCGATTCAACTCGATCGTGCGGTGACGCCGACCCAGCGACGCGCGCCCAACCCAACCGCGTGGATTCACTCAGGCCCGTGCTACTCTCTCGACATGCCGGCGTTCCCACGAATCTCGATCGATCCTGCGGCGTGACCCTGACGCCGCCAATGGCAGTGCCCGCGACTGAGACAACACCATGGTCCCCAGCAGCCGAACCCCAACGCATCCAGGCGAGATACTCCTCGAAGAGTTCCTCAAGCCGCTCGGCATCGCCCAGGTCGCGTTCGCGAGCCACATCGGGGTGCCGCTGCAGCGCGTCAACGAAGTCACGCGGGGCAAGCGCGGCGTGACGGCGGAGACCGCGTGGCTCTTCGCACGCGCGCTCGGCACGACGCCGCAGCTCTGGCTGAACCTTCAGGCCAACTACGACCTCGCGAGGAGCAAGCCTCGCCGAGCGATCCGCCGGCTGGGCGCGACTGGGTGAGGAAACGCCCACGCCCACCGCGCACACCGCAGCATCCAAATCCAAACTCATGAACCCCCCAATGCTCCGCTTCCGTCCACTCGTTGCGGCCGATCAAGACAGACTGTGGCACTGGCTCCATGTGGCGCTTTGGGATCCTCCGCCGGCGCCGCTGCGACCGGTCGAGATCCTTCAGTCTCCTGCCGTGCGCATCTCTGTCGAGGACTGGGGCCGCGAGGCCGACTGCGGCGTCGTCGCGGTTGTCGACGGCGTCGATGCCGGAGCGTGCTGGATGCGCGTGGTTCCCCCCGGCACGGGACCGGCGGCGGTCGATGCGGTCAGTCCGCAGCTGGGCATCGCGCTCGAGCCCGACTACCAGCACAAGGGCCACGGCAAGCCGCTCCTGCGCGAGGCGCTCGCCTGCGCCGCCCGCGCGGGGCACGCGCGGGTCGCGCTCACCGTTCATCCAGAAAATCCGGCTCGGTTCCTGTACCAGAGCTGCGGGTTCGAGCAGGTGGATGTGCGACACGGGTACCTGCTGATGGTGGCGCGGGTGGGGTGAGGGGTTGCAGAGTAATGGTGCGCTGCACAGTTTCCTGAGACACCCGTCTGGGACTCGAGGGGATACCGCATGACGCCATGAGCGGGCCGCGATGCGAGACTTCCGCGGGCACGATGCGCGCGCGGACCCGGCGGCGTCAGCGCTCGAGGTCACGAGTCCCCCGTTGCTCCGCTTCCGTCCGCTCGTTGTTGCCGATCAAGACAGGCTGTGGCACTGGCTCCGTGTGGCGCTTTGGGATCCTCTGCCCGCGCGGGGCATGCGTGGCTCGCCGCGCGAGCTCAGCGAGTAGATCGCGCGCCTTCACGACCTGCACCGACGGCACACGACGCTCGGGAACGCGAGCGTGATGAACGACGAATCGCCATGGCAATTGCAGGGGCAAAGGACATAGTCGACCTGTCCTCGGAACCGAGGCAGGCTCACGATCGATCATCTCCCGCCACCGTTAGTTGATAACCGGGCCGAAGCGCCTCCGACACCACCCCCGAACGGGAGAGGGCAGAGCGACTTTCAAAACTGCGGTGAAATACAGCGCCGGCGCCTTGCGTTCTTGCTCGCGTAGCGCTGCAGATGCTCACGCGCACGAGTACTGCCCTGCACCGCGCCGAGATCTCTCTGCGCTGTTTGGATCTGTTGTTCATCCATCGCTGGCGCTTCGTGCGCGGAAGCCCAATTCGTTCAAGGAAAGATGCCTCATGTCACATCTCTTGTCTGACCGCGCTGTGGGTTCGTCTTCGCCCGACATGACCATGCAAACGGCCAAGTCCGGGCGACGCCTTGCGCTGCTCGCCGCTGTCGTCGTGGCCACTTGCGCCGCGACGGGCTCCATCGCGCAGGGCGCCTCGGTCTTCGTCGATGCCCGCAGCAACATCTTCGGCTACGGCGTGTCGACCCCGAATCCTGGCGGCCTAAGCGGAGGAATCGTCGCGGTCACCATCGATCTGATGCCGGGCACGGGGCGTTCGATCACCTTCAACAACTCGGGAATCTCGGGGTGGACGGAGGACCCGTCCACCTCGAACGGCCCGGACGGCGGAATCCTGAACTACGGCGGATTCCTGACCTCCAGCACGGACATCTTCGCGGTCGGCCCGATCAGTGGCTTCGCCGCGCCGCGCGGCGGTCATCTCGTCGGGCTCTTCCTCGACGCCGACGATCCTACGGGCCAATCGGCGCCCGCGAACTTCGCCTACCCGGACGAAGCCGCCCTGGAGCTCTCGGCCTACTCCCCGCTGCTTCGGCAGGTCTTCTTCATCGGCGACGGATTGACGGGCACCGGGACGGGAAGCACGCAGGAGTTCTTCGTGCCCGATTCGGCCACCCGCCTTGTCCTCGGAGTCGCCGACGCGTTCTTCTTTGCCGGCGGAACGGGGCACTACGGCGACAACTTTGGCGGTTTCGAAGTGAACTACAACGTCGTTCCGGTGCCGGGCGCGTTTGCAGCGCTCGGACTCGCCGGATTGCTCACCTCGCGCCGCCGACGCTGATCCTGCCCAGCGCAACGCGCA
>JBKCZS010000297.1:0-5773 GCA_046337925.1 bacterium
CGCGGGGGCCCCCCCCACCCCCACCCCCCCCCCCCCGCCGCCGCCGCCGCCCCCCCCCCCCCCCCCCACGCCGTGCCTGAGACGCCCATGCAGCCGATCATCCACGCCTCTCCCTCCGCGACCGCACCCGACGGGGTGCGCCGGCTCATGCTCGTCCGGCCCGGCGCGCCGCTTCCATGCTCGTTTCGCGCGCCAACTCGCTACCTTGGCGTGGTGGCCGCAGACGACCGCTCCGACTCGGAACTCGTGAACCGCGCGCTCTGCGGCGACAACGCGGCGTGGAGCGCGATCGTCGACCGCTACGGCGGGCTCGCCTTCGCGCTGGCGCGCCGCGCGGGTCTCAGCCGCAGCGACGCAGAGGATGTCGCGCAGTCGGTGTTCACGACGCTCGTGCGGTCGCTGGCGACCCTCCGCGACGGCGAAAGCCTGGCCGGATGGATCGCGACTTCGGTGCGCCGCGCGGCGTGGCGCGCGTCGCGGCAGTCGCGGGCGATGCGCGGGAGCGACGCCCTTGATGTCGCGGGACCCGTGGAGACCGAGGCGGGCGGCGCCGACGAGGTGAGCGCGGTCGAGCGGCGGACGCTCGTGCTGCGCGCCCTCGGATCGATCGACGAGCGCTGCCAGCATCTCCTCCAGGCACTCTTCCTCGGCGCGGCCGAACCGGACTACCAGGCGATCGGCCAGCGTTTCGGCATTGCCCCGAATTCGGTCGGGCCGATCCGCAACCGCTGCCTGCGCAGGCTGCTCGAGGCGCTCGAACGGCTTGGTTTCGAACCGTCGAGCCTCGGATTTCCTTCGGAATCGGCCGGTCATCCCCGTACGGAACCGCCGCGCCACGCCTCCTGAACCGTGCACGCACTCCCCGAGCACTCATGTCGAACCCGAACGAACCAACCAGCCACGACACGCCCGAGCTGCCCACGCCGGAGGAGATCCTGCGCGTCGTGCTCGGCCAGGCGAGTGCGGAGGAATCGCGACGGATCCGCGAAACCGTCGGCGGCGACGCTGGGTCTGCGCGCACCGCTGGAATCCTGCGCGAGATCCGCGATGTGATGGCGGCCGTCGCGCGGGAGTCCGCAGACGCGCCGCCCGCCTCGCTCTTCGAGCGCGCGAAGTCGCTCTCGAGCCTGCTGCCGCGGCCGCCCTCGTGGCTCGACCGCGTGTCGGCGCTCGTCCTTGCGCGGATCGACGAGGCATCGGCCGGGCTTGCGGCGGGGCTTGCGCCAGGACTCGCGCCGGCGCCGGCGCTGCGCGGCGATCACGCTTCGCACATGGCGAGCTTCGCGGCCGACGGACTGCGCCTCGACGCAGAGGGCAGCCGCAACGCGGATGGCTCGTACCTCCTCCGCATGCAGCTCGACACCGTGGAGAGCGGCTCGCTCGCCGCGGAATTCGCCGTACTCGACCGCCAGAGCGGATGGGTGGTCGCGAGCGGCATGCTCGACGACGACGGCGCCGCGCGCGTCGCGATCGCCGCGGATGCGATTCCCGCGCGCATGGTCGAGATCGCGATCCATCGCGGCGGGCGGACGGTGCTCGCCGCCGAGGTTCCGCTCGGATGAACCTCGAGGGCGCCGAATCTCGTGCCGCAGCCTGCGCGGAGTTCGAGCGTCTCACGCTGTCAGACCCGACGCGCGCGCTTGCCGAGGGCGATGCGCTGCTTGCGCGGCTGCGCGAGCTCGACGACCCCGCGAGCTTTGCGTTCGTCTCGCGCTCGATGGTGAACGCGCTGCCGCATGTCGGCGCGGTGCGCGAGGCGATCCGCCGCGCCGCGGAGGCACGGCGGTTCGCACGGACCCGCGCGCCCGTCGAGGCCGCGCGCATCCTCCTCGCCGTGCTGCACCCGCGCGCGAAGCTCGGCGACCTCAAGGGCGCGATGCGCGCGGGCGAACAGGCCGTGCGCGAGTTCAACGCGCTCGGGCAACCGGCGCTCGTCGCACGCGCGGAGCTCAACCTCGCGAATGTCGCGAAGGCGCTCGGTCAGCCGCAGCGCGCCATCGAGCTCATCGGCCGCGTGCTTACGCACGGCGACGAGATCGCCGTGATTCGCGGGCAGGCGCTGAATGTGCTCGGCGAGGCGCTGGTACAGGCGGGAAACCTCTCGGCGGCGCGCGCGCGGTTCGAAGAGGCGCTCGCCGTGCTCGCCGCACAGGGCCACGCGTTTGCATGCGCGGTGGTCGTCGGAAACATCGCCGATACGGCGGCGCGCGCCGGCGACATCGAGGACGCGCTGCGGCGCTTCCGCGACGCACGCGAGCGCTTCGCGGCGCTCGGCGCGCATGCGGAGGCCTGCCGCAACGCGATCGAGGAGGCCACGCTCCTCGTGTACAGCGGATTCCTCGCGGAGGCCTGCGACCACGCGGGCGACGCGTGCGCGATGGCCGACACGCATGCGCTCGCCGCCGAAAGCGCGCGCGCCCGGCTCGTGATCGGCTCGGCGCTGCTCGCATCCGACGAGGCCGTGCTGGCCGAGCCGCAGCTGTCGGACGCCGCGGCGCGCTTCGCGGCGATCGGCGACCGCGCGTCGGAGGCGCAGGCGCTTGCGATGCTCGCGCGCTGCGTGCGTGGCCACGACCGCGTCCGTGCGGTCGAGTTCGCAAACGCCGCCGTCGATGCGGCGCGGCACGCGACGGCGCCCGTCGAGCTCGCTGCGTCGCTTGCGGTGCGGGCGTCGGTGACGGCGGCGGCACCGGTCGCGCAGAACGACGCGGCCGAGGCGACGGAGATCGCGGATTCGCTCGGCATCCCATCGCTGCGCGCCGAGTCGCACGCCGCGGCGGCGACCGTCGCCAGGCATGCATGCAGGACAGCGGCCGCGATCGCGCACGCGCGGTTCGCGCTTGCCGAGGTCGAGGCGGCGCATCGCTCGCTCGCCCTCGCGCGCACGAGGCGCGCGTTCCTGAGCCGGCGCGGCGACATCGCCGCAGAACTTGCGGCGGCGCTGCTCGAGGACGGCTCGGCCGAGGCGCTCGGCGAGGCGTTCGATGTCCTCGACCGGAGCCGGAGCCTCGCGATCCTCGATGCGCTCGAGCGCCCGGCGCGCGGAGGCGACGCACGCGCGAGCGGCACGCTGCATGAGCGCGTGCGGGGCCTTCTCGAGGAACTCGGCACGGACGCGCCACGCGCGATGGTCGCCGAGGGCGCCGCGCGCGCCGAACGCGACACGCGGCGCGCCGAGCTCGACCGAGCGCTCGAGCGGCGCATCATCGAGCCCTCGCCGAAGGTCGGCCGCACTCGGGCGCTCGCGGCGCCGTGCGTGGTCGCGATGGAGAGTGGCGACGCGGTCGCGCTCCTTGCGCGGATGCCCGACGGCGCGACGCGGGTGCGGCGGATCGCCGTCGACCGCGCCACGCTCGCGGGCCTCGAGTCCGACTTCGCGTTTCAGGTCTCGCGCAGGCTGCGCGGCGTCGCGACGGAACGCGCGCGCGAGGCGGGCGCGCGCGCCGCGCATGCGCTCGGCCGTGCGCTGCAGCCCGAGATCGAGGCGATTCTCGACGGGTGGCGAGGCACCGTCGTGGCGCTCGGCTCCACGCTCTTCGCACGCACGCCGCCGGCGCTGCTCTCGACCGAACTCAACGACATCTGCTTCGCGCCGACGCTCGAGGTCGCCGCGCTGCTCGATCGCCCGGCTGCCGACGCGCATGCGGCCTCGGCGGCGGTCGTGTCGGTGCACGACGAACGCGCGCCCGCGATCGCGCGCGAAGGCGCCGCGGTCGAGCGGCTGCTCGCCGCGCGCATGACGACGACCCGCCTCGACGGGAACGATGCTTCGCGCGCGGCGCTCGTCGCGGCGCTCGCGGGCTGCTCGCTCGCGCATGTCGCCTGCCACGGCGTCTTCCCGCCGAACGCGCCGAACCTCGCGGGCCTTCGCCTCGCCGACGGCTGGTTCACGGCGCGCGACGCGCACGCGCTCGATCGCGCGCCGGGAGAGATCGTCCTCAGCGGATGCGTGACCGCGGTCTCCGCGCGCCACGACGGCGAGGAATGGATGGGCCTCGTGCGCGGATTCGCGGCGGCCGGCGCGCGGCGCATGGTCGCGAGCCTGTGGGCGGTCGACGACGAATCGACGGCGCGCATGATGGAGCGCCTGCACGCGCCGGGCGCCGGCCCGTGCGCTTCGCTTGGGCCGCTTGCGCGAGAAATTCGCGACGAAGGCGCGCATCCGGCCGTCTGGGGTGCGTTCTGCGCGATCGGCGGAGCGACGACATTCTCGCGCCGTGGGGAGGAATCTGGGTCCTGTATGGACCAAAGGTCCTGAATTCGTCTCGGACCCGCTTGCCGCGGTGCGTATTGAAGTTCAGATTGAGTGGCTGTCGCAGACAGTCGGAAACAGAATGCGATGACGAGGAGCGATTCCATGTACGGCACACTGCGACGGATCCTGGCATGCGTGGTGGCGGCGCTGTGCGCGACCGGCCCCGCATTCGCACGGCAAGGAGGCAACGGCATCGAGCAGGAATTCCTGGTTCGCGGCGACGCGAAGACACGCGCATCCATCGTGGCCGGTCTCGAGGAGCGCGGGTTCCCCACGGAGCTCATCGAGATCTATCCGTCGTTCTCGATCGCGCTCTTCCGGTTCATGCCGGAGCTCACGGAAGACCAGCTCGAAGCCGCGATTGCGGCGCTCGCCGAACTTACACCGGACGGGTTGGAGTTTGGGAGCGAAGTGAACTCGGAACTGACCATCGATCGCGGCGGCGGCCAGACGGGCAGCCTCTGGGTAACCGGGCTCGGCGAGTCGGACTTCGAGAATCAGTACGGCCTCACGCTGACCCGCAGCGACTTCTGCGCGCAACGCGCGACCGGCTCGGGCGTCAAGATCGCGATCGTCGACTCCGGTCTCGTGCCGAATGCGCCGCGTGCAGCGGGCTTCTCGCTCGACTACGGCTACACCTTCGTGAACGGAGGCGGTAAGGGCGGCGGTCCGGTTGACGCGGGCGACGGCATCGACAACACCGGCAACAGCGCGGCCGACGAAGGCGTCGGCCACGGCACCTTCATCGCGTCGCTGCTCGGGCTTACCGCACCGGGCGCTCGGCACCTGCACATCAAGGTGCTGAACGACGAAGGCGAGTGCGAGATGTCCGACCTCCTCGCGGCGCTCGAAGCGTGCATCGCCGAGGATGTGCATGTCGTCAATCTCAGCATCGTTCCGCTCGGCACCACCACGATTCTCAAGGGTGCGTTCACCACGCTTCGGCAGAACGGAACGATCGTCGTCGTGTCGGCAGGCAACTCCCTCAACAATCCGTTCGGGACGAACGAGGGCGATCTCGTGCTGGTGGGCGCGACGAGCGACACGGACGCCGTGTGGACCGCAAGCAGCGCCGGTGAGTGGGTCGACATCATGGCGCCGGGCGTCACGCAGTTCGACGACTCGGGCGCTCCCCTTCCGGGAAGAGCGATCGTCGGCGTCATCGGCGTCAACCCGGGCGGCACCGCGAAGTTTGCAGCGGCATCGGGCACCAGTTTCGCCGCCGCGTTCATCTCGGGTGCGGCGGCGTGCTTCCGGGCGGCGAATCCGTCCTGGCCCGACGATGCGCCATACAGCGCGGGGGAAGTCTCTCCCTATCAGATCGGAACGCTCTTCCATGACGCCCTCGAGGCGAGCGCGGTCGAGATTCCGAAGTCGCCGCGCAAGCGCATCGATGCGGCGCCGCTCTTCGCGGGCTTCGACCCCGTCCCCCGCTGCCCCGGCGACATCGTGCGCGCGACTTCCGGCGAAGGCCCCGAGTTCCGCGTGAACGGCCTCGACATCGCGGAGATGCTCGTT
>JBKCZS010000298.1:0-12514 GCA_046337925.1 bacterium
GTCGAAGGCGACGCGCGCAACATCAAGATCACCGCCGAAGAAGACCGGCAGCTCGTCCGCGCGCTCATGCGCTGAACGCCGCGCGCGCCGCGGTGTGCGTCCTCCGTTGGGATTTTCTCACGGAGACACGGAGGCACGGAGAGCACCCGCAGGCGTACGCCAGACGACGGAACAAGAAGTGAAGAGAGTCCGGATTAGGCAGCAATCAATCCCGCCCCATCTAGCTCTCTGTCTCTTACCATTTTCTTCTTCTCTCTCTCTCTCTCTCTCTCTCTCTCTCTCATCGCATGACGCGTCCGCCCGAAGGACTTGGGCTCCGTGCCTCCGTGTCTCCGTGAGAAAAAATCCCTCGGCAGGCTCACAAGCACCCCCCGACATCGAACTCGTCCGCGGCACCCATGGCGCCGCGCCGCGGATCAACTCCGGACGCGCTTGCCGCCGATCGTCAGGTCGACATGCTTCGGGCGCGATGGCTTGTCGCCCTCGCCGTTCGGGCAGCCGGGGCAGTTGGCCTTCTTGCTGCGGCCGAGGCCGAGCAGCGGCTTCCACAGCGCCTTCGTGAGGAACAGCACCGCGCCCGCGGCGCAGGCGGTCACCACCCAGAACTGCCAGTCCTGGTGCGGGATGCTCGCGATCACGCGGCGCCCCCGAGCGACAGCACGGCCGCGCGCGTGATCCACGCGGCGATGTAGGCGACGCCGCTCATCCACACGAACTGGAGCGCGGGCCACTTCCACGAGCCCGTCTCCCGGCGCGTGACCGCCAGGGTCGGCAGGCACTGCATCGCCAGCACGAAGAAGACGAGGAGTCCCGCGCTCGTCGCGCGGTCGAAGAGGGGCGTGCCGTCGCTTCGCGTCGCGCGCTTGAGTTCCTCGGCGACCCGCATGTCGTCGTCCGAATCGCCGCTTCCGGCGAGCACGGTGATCGTGCTGCGGAAGACCTCGCGGGCGAGGAAGCTCGTCAGCACCGCGACCGTGAGCCGCTCGTCGAGCCCGAGCGGCGCGAAGGCGGGCTCGACCGCGTTGCCGAGCCGGCCGGCGAACGACTGCTCCTGCTGCGCGCGGGCGGTGAGAACCTCGGCCTCCGCCTTGAGCGCGTCGGCTTCGGCGGCGAGGGTCTCCTTCGTCGCGTCGTCGGGCGCAGACTCGAGCTGCGTCGCGACCGCCTGCACGCGCGCCTCGAGCGCGACCGCGGCCTCGGGCGCATCGGCCTTCGGGTACGCCGAGATCCACCACATCACGATGCAGATCGCGAGGATGACGGAGCCCGCGTTCTTGAGGAACACGAGCGCGCGGTCGTAGGTGGTGAGGAACGCCGAGCGCAGGCTCGGAATCCGGTAGGGCGGCAGCTCGAGCACCATCGGGCGGCTCTTGCCCTTCAGGATCGTGCGGCGGAAGAGCACGGCCGTCAGCAGCGCCGCGATCGCGCCGAGCGCGTAGCAGCCCGCGAACGCGAGGCCGGCGAGCAGGGCGGAATCGGGGAAGAGGATGCTGACGAGGAGCACATAGACGCCGACGCGCGCCGAGCAGCTCACGAACGGCGCGACCAGGATCGTCGCCAGTCGGTCCTTCGGATCGGGAATCAGCCGCGCGCTCATGATGCCGGGCAGCGCGCAGGCGTGGCTCGAGAGGAGCGGCACGAACGCCTGCCCCGGCAGGCCGAACCGGCACATCACGCGGTCCATCACGAACGCGGCGCGCGCGAGGTAGCCGGTGTCCTCGAGGAGGGCGAGCAGGAAGAACAGCAGGCAGATCTGCGGCAGGAACACCACGGTTCCCGCCACGCCGCCGATCACGCCCTGGACGAGAAGGTCGCTGATCGCACCCTCGGGCATCGCCGAAGCAACCCAGCCGCCGAGCACGCCCGCGGCGCCTTCGATCAGTTCCATCGGCCACTCGGCCAGGCGGAAGATCGCCAGGAACACGAGCGCCATCGCGGCGACGAACACCAGCGCGCCGAGCAGAGGATGCGTGAACGCGGCGTCCAGCCGGTCGGTCCACTTGTCGCTCTCCGAACCGATCGAGTTCGGTCCGCCTACCACGGCGTTCACGGTCTCATCGACCCAGTTCGGCGCGAGGCTCGCGGCCAGCACCTGCGGATTCACCTCGCGCGCGTCGCGGAGCGCGGCGGCGAGCGGCTCGATGCCGCTGCCCGCGCGGCCGTTCGCGGCCACGCACGGCACGCCGAGCGCGACCGAGAGGCGCGTGGGATCGATCGAGAGACCGCGCGACTGCGCGAGATCCGTCATCGTGAGTGCGACCGCCACCGGGCGCGCCACGCTCGCCACCGACTTGAAGAGACGAAGTCCGCGCGCGAGATTCGTCGCATCGATCACGACGAGCAGCGCGTCGGGCATGCAGCCGTCGAGCCGCCCGGCGAGGCAGTCGCGGCAGAGCTTCGACTCGGGCAGATCGAGGTCGACCGCGTAGACGCCGGGCAGATCGACGAGCTCGAGGTCGACGCCGCCGACCGACGCGCTTCCGACGCGCGCCTCGACGGTCGAGCCAGGGAAGTTCGCGGTCTTCGCACGAACCCCGCACATGCGGTTGAAGAGCGAGGTCTTGCCCACATTGGGGTTTCCGACCATCGCGACGCGGAGGGGGACGGCTTGAGGAGCGGGTTGGGTGGCGGGGGTGGCCATGGGGCCCTCACTTCGCCGGCGGAGGCGCGGACGGCTTCTGGCCTTCCGGCGCGCGGCAGGAACCTGCGTCCGGGCAATCGCACGGACGGGTCAGGATGCGCGCGGCGAGCTCCGGCGAGAGCCCAAGCCGCGTCGCGTCGAGCTGGATGATGCACGGCCCGCCGCTGCCTGCGCGGCATACGGTGAAGGTGCTCGCCTCATCGAGCCCCATCGCCTGCAGAAGCGCGCGATCCTCTTCCGACAGATTCGATCCGGCCATGACGGCCCGATCGCCGCGCCGAAGTTGATTCAGCGGCAGTCGGACGGGGGTGCGATCCTGGGGCTCCGAGGCCATGGTCGGATGGTATTGCGACTGAGTCGCAACTGCAATTCGGGGGTGGTGGTTCTCGCGCCTGCAGGAAGAGCCGCGACAGTTCGCGCAGTCCTGCCAAGCCGCGCGACCCGAAAAGGCCGCGCACGCCGCTCGGCCACCGGTCGACCGCGCGGCCGCCGGCGAGGGGGTGGAGGGCATGCCGCCAGGCGGCTGCGCAAGTCTTTTCTGCTGGCTTCCGACATCGGTCCAACTCGGTTCAAGCGGGTCCGCAAACGCGACGATTGTTCAACCATGGACGTGTGGTTTCAGCATCTTGCAGGCCTGTTCGTGCGTGACGACACCGATGCTCGTCAGGTGCAGCAGGTGATCAAGGCCGCGGCGGAGCGATCCGCACCCGTCGGCTTCGGCCCTGCATCATCCGAGACCTGCCCGAAGCCCGAGCACGGTTCGATCGAGGCGATCGAAGGCAAGACGCTCCTGATCGTCACGCCCCGCTCGGGCGGAAAGCGGTTCGTGACCGGCGAGCACCTCACGCTCTGCATCGCGTCCTCCGCTGGTTTCGATGTTGGCGAGATCACGGTCCTCGGCACCTGGGAAGTCCACGACGGCGGCATTCACCGCGGTGGCGTCCGCGTGTCGCTGCCTCGGATCCTCGAGCATGTGCAGCGGCGCGAGCATCACCGACTCACGGTTGCGTTCGACCTCTCGCCGCGTGCGCTTCTCCACCTCGGCGACCCCGGATGTCCCGTCGGCCATGGCGAGATCCTCGACATCTCGGAGTCGGGCGCGCGCATGCGCGTCCGCGCGCTCCAGCCGATCGAGACGGGCTCGCAGCTCGAGCTGCAGGCGTCGTTCCCCTCGTCGTTTCCGTCGTTCTCGACGGCGATCGAGGTGGTGCATGTCGCGCACACGCGCGACGACGCGTACAAGATGCTCGGCGTGAGGTTCCTGACCGCCGTTTCCGAGCTCGGGAAGGCGATCCATCAGCTCGAGCTCCGGCGCGCGCAAAGATTGCGCAAGTGAATATCAAGTGAAGTCGGCTGGCTTTCGCCAACCCCGCTCAAGTGGGGAGGTGCTTGCGTCGATTCCCCGTTCCATGCGAGTCTGGTTCAAGAACCTCTCAGCCCTGCTTGGTGAAGAAGACTCCGAGGAATCCTCGGTCCGTCAGATCGTCGAGTCGGCAGCCGCGCGCGCCGCAGTCGTCGGCCTTTCCAAGGACGCCGCACTCGTGCGGCCCGATCCCGACTGCGGCGTCATCGACGCCGTCGACGGCGAGGACCTCGTCATCAGCCGTCACCAGGGCGACGGCGAGTGGCTCAAGGACATCATGCCTGGCGACAAGGTGTTCGTGGCGATCGCCGCGACGCGCGGCTACTACACCGGCGAGACCGAAGTGGTCTCGCGCTGGTCTGGCCACGACATCGGGCTCGACCGCTGCGGCTACCGAGTGCGCATGCCGAAGTCGCTGCTTCACTCGCAGCGACGCACGAGCGAGCGCATGCCGGTGGCGTTCGACCTGGCGCCGCGCGCGCGCGTGCGCACTCCTGATCTCAAGGGCGACATCGGCTCCGGAATCGTGCTCGATCTCTCTGGCACCGGCATGCGGATGCGCATCGCGCTCCCGCGCGAGATCGTGGTCGGCGAGCTCCTCGCGATCGAGGCGCGCTTCTCGAACTCGATCCCGAGCTTCGAAGGTCTCGTCGAGGTCGTGCATGTCTTCCCGTCGCGCGTCCCCGACGCGCGCATCCTCGGACTCCGCTTCGTCGACGAGCGTGCGGACATCGCGCAGGCGATCCAAGATCTCGACCTCAAGCGGCGCGGCCGCGAGGCCGCCTGAAGTCGCCGTGCCGCCGCGTCGTGCGGCGTTTCAGCGGTTGAAACGGCCATTCGTTCGTCAAGTGCCCGCGCGTTGCGCCCGATCCCACCTCCATGCGCGTCTGGTTCAACAACAACGCCCAACTGCTCGGCTTCGAGGACGCCGACGAGCGGACCGTCCGCGAGATTCTCTCGGCTGCGGCCCAGCGGTCCGCGATCGTCGGGTTGAGTCCGTCAGGCATCGATGTCTGTCCGGACCCCGAATGCTGCATGCTGGACGCGGTCGAGGCAGATGCGATCTCCCTCGCATGGATCGGCGGGACGCCTCGCCCAGAGATCGCTCCGGGAGCGCGCTTCCAGATCGCGATCGCGACCAGTCGCGGCTTCCACCGCGGAGAGACGAGGATTCTCTCGCGATGGAGCGAGCCAAGCGATGCTGGGGCGCGTCGCCGAATCGGATTCCTCGCGTCGCTTCCTCCTTCGCTCACCCATGTGCAGCGACGCAGCTCGCACCGCGTGCCTGTCGCATTCGACCTGGCGCCGGTCGCGCAGCTGCATGCGCCGCTCTTTGCCGATCCGATCTGCAAGGCCCCGATCATCGATCTCTCCGACATCGGGCTCCGCGTGCGTGTTCCGGCTGGGATCGCCGAGCAACTCTCCTGCGGACTGCAGCTGGTCATCACCGCCGAGTTCGCGGCCACCATTCCCTCGTTCAAGACGACCGTGGAGGTCGTGCGCGTCGCCGCCTCGAAGGCACACGACTCGCGCGTGGTGGGGCTGCGTTTCCTCGAGCCGATGACGGATCTCTCCCACGCGATCCGCGCGCTCGACCTTCGGCGCAGTACGCGATCGGTCTCCTGAACCGCGTCGGCGCTATCCGTGGTTTCCCGCCGAGGGCCCCTCGGGCGGCGCCTCATGTGCGGTTGCGTCGGCGGTGGCGTCGCGGTCGCCCGTCCGGCGGTATCGGGCGCGGCGCTTGGCGTACTCCTCGGGCGAGACGGGCAGGTCCATCGGCTTCCCCTCGAGATGCAGCGCGTGGAGCTTCTTCAGGAAGGGAACGCACCACTGGCAGCCCGTGCCCGCGCCGAGGCACTCCGAGATCTGGCTCGGAACGGTCGGCTGTTCCCGCGCAATGAAGTTCGCGATCTTCCGAAGCGAGACATGGAAGCACAGGCAGACATGGTCGTCGGGATCCATGGCGGAAAGGGTACGGAAACCCGAGGGCGCGGGTCGTGCGGACGGGTGCGGGCGAAGGGTTCGGGCGAGGTCGGGGGAAAGCCTCGGGACGCTGCCCGAGAAACTGCGTATTTTCTGAAGCGCGCACGCCCCGCGCGGTACGATGAAGGACACCAACGGCTGGGCGCCTTCCGGGCGCCGGCCGGGACCGAGGACAGGAGCAAACCATGGACAAAGTAAGGTCGCTCATCCTGCTTGCACGCGCCCGCCTTCGCCGGGGGGCGATCTTCGCCGCGGTCGCGACCGGTCTCGTCGCAGCGGCCGTCGTGCTCGCGCTCGTCGTCGCGGTGGCCAAGCTTGTCCCCGGCGTGACCATGCCCGAGGCCGCCATCTACGGCTCCGCCGCGGCCGCCGGACTCATCGCCGCAATCGCCGCGTGGTTCATGCGTGCGGGCACCGCGGCCACCGACGCCAAGATCGCGCTGCTCCTCGACGAGCGCCTGAAGCTCGACGAGCGCATCACCTCCGCGCTCGCGTTCGAGAAGTCGTCCGATGTCTACGCGCGCGCCGCCATCGCCGACGCCGCGTCGATCGCGTCGGATTCCGCGATGCGCCCAAAGGTGCGCGCCGCGTTCCCGGCCGTCTTCCCGAACCGCGGACTCGGCGGAGCCGCGGCGTTCGCCGCGCTCGTCTGCATCCAGATGTTCGTGCCAGCCTACCAGTGGCCCGTCGAGGAGGCGGCGCCCGCCGACGCCACGACCGTCGCCCAGAAGAAGGCGACGACCGAGGCCCTCGAGCGCGTCACCCAGGAACTCGAGAGCTCCAAGGCGCTGCCGCAGGAACTCCGCGACACGCTCGCGCAGGTCGCGAAGAACGCCGACGCGAAGGTGGGCGGCGAAGCCGGAGAAGAAGAGGCCCGGCGCGAGGCGATCCGCCGCATGAGCGAGCTCTCGAACCGCCTCGACGAACTCAAGAAGAGCGACGAGGCGCGCAAGAACGAGGCGCTCAAGCGCGATCTCGCGAACCTCGAGAAGCAGGACGGCGCGCTCGGACAGTTCACCGAGGATCTCGCGAAGGGCGACTTCGCGAGCGCCAAGCAGAAGCTCGAGGATCTCGCGAAGCAGATGCAGTCGGGCGAGATGAGCGACGCCGAGAAGGCGGCAGCGGCCGACGCGCTCGAGAAGATGGCGAAGTCGCTCGAGAACCTCGCGGCCCAGCAGCAGTCGATGCGCGATGAGCTCGAGAAGGCCGGCCTCGACGGCCAGCTTGCGAACAACCCCGAGGCGCTCGAACGCGCGATCAAGGACAACCAGAACCTCACCGACCAGCAGCGCGAGCAGCTTCAGAAGGCGGTCAAGGCATCGAAGGCGAGCCAGGACGCGCTCAAGCGCATGGCGAACGCCTCGAAGAACGCCGCGAACAAGCAGCGCGAGCAGCAGAAGAAGCAGCAGAACCAGAACCAGAACCAGAACCAGAATCAGAACCAGCAGGGCCAGCAAGGCCAGCAGCAGGGGCAACAGAACCAGCAGCAAGGCCAGCAGGGTCAGCAGCAGCAGCAGCAGGGCCAGCAGGGCGAATGCCAGAACGGTGGCTCGCAGCAAGGTCAGCAGGGCGCGCAGCAAGGCGCCCAGCAGGGCCAGCAGGGTCAGCAGGGGCAACAGGGCCAGCAGCAGCAGCAAGGCCAGCAGGGCGGCGAGCAGCAGCAGGGCCAGCAGGGTTCGTCCGAACAGAACGGCCAGCAGGGCGACGGCGGGCTCTCCGAGCTTGCGCAGAGCCTTTCCGAACTCGAGATCACGCAGCAGATGATGGAGGAGGCGGAAGCGCTTTCCCAGATGGCGCAGAGCGAGTCCGAGTCGCTTGGCGAAGGCATGTGCAAGGGCGGCAACTGCCAGGGCAGCAAGCCGGGCCAGGGCCAGCAGGCGTCGATGGGCCAGGGCAACCGCCGCGGCGGCGCAGGTCGCGCCGAAGGCGGCAACAGCGGCAAGGCCAAGACTCCGACCGGCACGAAGACCGTGAAGGCCAAGACGGAGAACGCCGGCGGCGACATCATCGCGCGTCAGCTGATCGACAACCCGAACCCTGAAGTGGCCGAGAGCGTGATGCCGCAGGAGTCGATCGGCACGGCGGTCGACGGCGGCTCGGGCATGGCGGTGGGCGAGGACCAGGTGCCTTCGCACCTGAAGGACGCCCACAAGCACTACTTCGGCACGCTGAAGAAGGAACTCGGCAAGAAGTCCGACGCGCCCGCGGCCGGCAACGGCGGTTCCGCAGGTTCCGGCGCATCGGGCGGCGCATCGGGTGGCGCATCGGGTGGCGCTTCCGGCGCCGGATCGAAGTAACCGACGAAGCCGAGCGCGATGTCGAACCTGTCTGAACAGGATGATTCGATGGCAGCCCGAGCAATCGGGCGCCGTCGCTTCATGCAGGCCGCGCTCGGCGTCGGCGCGCTTGGGTTCGTGCCCGCGCTTGCCGGGTGCGAGCGCAAGGGCGGCGCGCCGCGCGTGGTCGTCTATGTCTCGGTCGACGATGTGCTCGCCCGCGAGGTTCTTGCGGCCTGCACGGCCGCGACCGGCATCGAGATCGACGCTGTGTTCGACACCGAGGCGTCGAAGACCACGGGACTCGAGAACCGCCTGCGCAGCGAGGTCGATCGCCCGCGCGCCGATCTCTTCTGGAGTTCCGAGGGTTTCTCCGCCGTGCGCCTCGCATCGGCCGGTGTGCTCGCGCAGCTTCCCGAAGCGCTGTGGTCTTCGTGGCCCGAGGCGCATCGCGACGATGACCGCCGCTGGCTCGCCTTCGCGGCGCGCGCGCGCGTGATCGCCTACGCGCCCTCGCGCGGCACGCCCGCCATCACCGACTGGCGTGCGCTCGCAAAGCCGGGCATCGCCAAGGGAAGCCGCGCGGCGATCGCGATCGCCGATCCGCGCTTCGGCACGACGCGCGGTCATCTCGCCGCGCTCGAACTCGTCTGGCAGAACGCGCACAAGCGCGATCTCGACGCGCCCACGCTCGACGAGTGGCTCGAAGGCCTGCGCGCCAACGGAACTGTCGTCCTCACCGGCGGCAACGCGGCCACGGTCGAGGCGGTGGTCTCGGGCGAATGCGCGTACGGGCTCACCGACACCGACGATGTGTTCGCCGCGCAGGCGCGCGGACTCGCCGTCGAGATGACGCTGCCGCGTTCGCTCGACGCGAGCGTGCCGGGCGGCGGCACCATGCTCGTCCCCAACACCGTGTCGCTGGTTGCCGGACGCGAGGGTTCGCGCACCGACGCCGAGCGCGTCGCGGCGTGGCTCGTGTCGCCCGAGTGCGAGGCGATCGTGTGCCGTTCCCCGTCGCGCAATCTGCCGCTCGGGCCGTCGGCGTCGTGCGATCCGGGCTTCAAGGTCGACGACCCGCTTGCGTTCGATGTCACCGACATCGCAGCGACCGCCGACGCGACCGCGGTGCGCGCGCTTGAGCTCCTCGGGAGAGCGCGTTGAACGACGCACGGGGCGGATGGCTCTTCGCGACGGTGGTCGCGGCGCTGCTCGCCATGCTCGTGGGTGCGATCGTGCTGTGGCCGTCGCTCGCGCTCGCGCGCGAGGCGATCGCGGGCGCGGATTCGCCTGGCGGGCGCGCCGCGTCCGTCCAGCTCGTCAGCGGCGCGGTCGAGAGCGGCGGTCTCCTCGCGATCCTCGGCCGCAGCCTCGCGTGGAGTTTCGGCGCCGCGACGATCGGAGCGCTGGTCGGCTGGCTCGCGGCGCGCGCGATGCCGCGCATCTCGCCCGCAGCGCTGCGGGTCGCGCTCACGCTCGCCGTCCTCCTGCCGCTCGCGCTTCCGCCGTGGCTCCTCTACGCGGGGCTCTGGCTCTCCGCAGGTCCCGGCACGCTGGTCGGCGACGCCGCAGAACGCGCGGACATCGTTCCGTGGCTGCGAAGCGCGATCCTCGCGCTCGCGCTCGTCGCGTGGAGCGCGGCGCCCGCGTTCGCGGTGCTGTCGGCGCGCGGCGTGGCCGTAGCGCGCGGCGTGGCCGCAGCGCTCGGTGACACGCGCCTCGCCGCGATCGACGGCCTCGGCTGGCGCGCGCGCCTCCGCGCGGCGTGGGCCCGCGACTGGCGGCTTCTCGCTGCGAGCATCGTGGCGTCGACGGCGTTCCTCCTTGGCGAGACCACGGCCTTCGACCTCGCGCTCATCCCGACCTTCGGCTTCGAACTCCGCAGCATGGACGCGCTCGGCGCACCCGCGGGCCGCGTGCTTGCGACGGCGCTGCCCGCCATCCTCCTCGTCTTCGTCGCGATCGCCCTCGTCGTGTGGATGACGCGGTCGGACGCCGTCCGCGGGCTCCGCGAGCGCAGCGGCGCCGCGCGCCCCGCGCCCGCCGGTCTCGGCGCGATCCTCGCGGCAGCGCTTCCCGCCGCGATCGTGCTCGTCCCCGTCACGCTCTTCGCCCGCGCGCTCCTCGACGCGCCGCGGCTCGGCGACTTCCTCGTCCTCCACGGGCGCGCGCTCGTCTCGGCGCTCGTGGTCGCGGCGGTGGCCGCGCTCGTGGTGGCGCTCGTCGCTGCGGCGCTGCGCGCGGCGCTCGCCTCCGATCGCCGCTCGGCTCTCCGGCGGCTCGGGCTCTGCGCCGCGACGCTCTGCGCGCTTGCGTCGCTCGTGCCGGGCACCGTCGTCGCGATCGCGCTCGAGGCCGGCTACAACCACCACGCGACGGCGTTCGTCTACGACACGCCCGTCGTCGTCGTCTGCACGCTCGCCGCCCGTGCGCTTGCGATCGCGGCGCTCGTCGCGCTCGCGCTCGACGGCCGCGAGGCCCGCTCGGCCCGCGACCTCCGCGCGCTCGACGGCGCGTCGTTCGTCGCGCGCCTGCGCGGCCTGCGCGCCGAACTCCTCCTCGCGGGCGTCGCTGCGTTTCCGATCGCGCTGGCGTGGAGCCTCGGCGAACTCACCGCAAGCGGCCGCGTGATCCCGCCCGGATTCCAGTGGATCGCGACCGACATCCTGAACGCGATCCACTACCAGCGGCCCGAGACGGTGCTCTACGGCGCCGCCGCGCTGCTCGCGGCGTCGGCCGTCGCGATCATCGGCGTGCGCGCGGTCCTCGCGTCCGTGGCGCGGCGCGCGCCCGGCATGACGGCGTTCGCGCTCGCGGCCACGCTCGCGGTGGGTCTGACCGCCTGCGACCGGTCCGACCGCGGCCTCGCGGGGGTCGACGACGCCGACGCACCAACCCTCGCGGGCCGCGAGGGCGGCGCCCCGGGTGAGTTCGACGCGCCCATCGTCGGCCGGCCGGTCGCGGTCGAGCGCCTGATCGGGGGCACCGGCCGCGGCAAGGGGCAGTTCAACGGGCCGAGGGTGATGGCGATCTCGCCGACTTCGGGCGAGACCTTCGTGATCGACAAGGACGCGCGGGTCCAGCGGTTCTCGCCGACCGGCGAGGTGCTCGCCGAGTGGTCGATGCCGACCGCGAAGCGCGGCAAGCCGGTCGGCGCGTCGATCGCACCCGACGGGTCGCTCGTCGTCGCCGACACGCACGAACACCGCATCGTGGCCTTCTCGCCGACCGGCGAACTCCTCTGGACGCTCGGCGAGTACGGGATGGCGACGGGGCAGTTCATCTACCCGACCGACATCGCGTTCGCCCCCGACGGACGGATGTTCGTGGCCGAGTACGGCTCAAATGACCGCGTGCAGGTCTTCGACCGCGAGCGCCGCTTCCTGTACAGCTTCGGGTCGTTCGGGATCGAACCCGGCCAGTTCATGCGGCCGCAGGTGATCGTGTACGACGCCGAGCGCGACGAGCTGTATGTGGCCGATGTCGGCAACCACCGCATCCAGGTCTTCACGGGTGACGGCGAGTTCCGCCGCATGTTCGGGCGCGCGGGAAAGGATCCCGGGCAACTTGCGTATCCCTTCGGCCTGGTGCTCGAGATCGACGGCAAGGCGGTGGTCGCGGCCACGGGCGAACCGCTCGGGCGACCGGACGGCGCCGACTCGAAGGGCCCCGGCCGCCGCACCGTGGTCGTCGCCGAGCACGGCAACCATCGGCTGCAGCGGCTCGACGCGACCACTGGCGAATCGCTTGCCGTCATCGGCGGACTGGGAACGGCGGGGGGCCGACTGAAGTATCCTTGGGCCTTGGAGCCGGCGGGGCTCGGTGGCGACGGCGCCCAGACCTACGCGGTGTGCGACCATGCCAACGCGCGAATCCTCTACTTCGGTTTCCCAATCGCTGATTGAAGTGATCCATGCAGTTTGAACGCCCGCTCTTCCTGCTGCTCCTCGCGCTGATCGTCCCGGTGCTGGTGCTCGCGTGGCGCAGCCGCAACAGCGAGGAGCGCTGGAAGTGGTGGTCGAGCCTCGTGCTCCGTTCGCTCGTCATCCTCGCGCTGGTCGCGGCGCTCGCGCAGCCGTCGTTCGTGCGGCGCGGCGAGGCGCTCACCACCGCGTTCGTGCTCGACCGCAGCCGATCGATTCCGGTCCCGCTCCTCGCGTCGTCGCGCGACTTCGCGCAGAAGCTCGTCGAGGGCAAGGAGAAGCAGGAGGACCGCGTCGCTGCCATCACCGTCGGGCGCGAGGCCGAGAT
>JBKCZS010000299.1:0-3223 GCA_046337925.1 bacterium
GCCGCGCAGTGCCTGGCACTGCACGGCACGTGCCGTGCACCAGTCGGGGAGGTACGATCCGTGCATGGCCGCACGCCGCGTCAGCACCCCTCTCGCACTCCTCGTCGCGGCAGCGCTGATCGGTCTTGGCATCTACCTCAATCGGGAGGGCCGCGGGACCGGGTCGGAGCTGGCCTCGCGCTCCTCGCCGTCACCGGACTCCGCGGCGGGAGACATCGACTCCGTCACCGAGCGACGCCGTCCCGCCGACACCGGGGCCCCGTTCGCAAGGCTCAGCGTTTCGCCCGAGAAGATCGAGCTTGGATCTGTCCCGACCTGCGGCGTTCGACGAACCTTCGAGGTGGCGCTCGCCAACGACGGCGACAAGCCTCTCCGCGTCGACGGCTGGGTCTCGACCTGCGCCTGCGTCGCGCCCACCGTGGCACCCGGCTTCACGATCGAGCCGGGCGAGGTGTACACGCTGCCCGTCGTGGCCGAGCCATGGAACTTCGGCGCGCAGAGCCATCGGCTCGACTTCCGTGTCTCGGGCGAGGGCCTCTCCCCCAACGCGACCGCTGGTCGCCTTCGCGTCAACTACACGGTCGAGGGGGCGTTGCGCGCGCGGCCTGCGGTCGTCACCAGGCCCGATCGTGCTCGCAACTTCGCGGTCAACATCGATCGGGTGTCGGCGGACGGCGCGTTCCTGCCCGAGGCCTACGAGATCCTCGGAGTCGAGCCGCGCGTCGCGCCGATCCTGCCCCCGCTCGAGCCAGGCCACGGCGCGATCAACATCGACTTCCAGGCGATCGACGAGCTCGCAGCATCGCCGAGCGGCGCCGAGCTCACCGCGTTCGAGTGGACGGAGACCCAGGACGGGCGCCGCTGGAAGTCGATCGAACTGACCGTGCGCACCAGCCTCGAAGCGTGCCCCGAAGTCCGCGTACGCGTGCGAAACCGCGGCCGCTAGCAGCTCCCGCCCGCGCGGTTCACGCCAAAGCGAGCAAGTTGCGAAGCAAGTTGCGAGCGCTCAAGCCTCGACCAGCATCGTCACCGCGTTGCCGCCGCCGAGACAGAGCGAGCAGATGCCGCGCTTGCCGCCGGTGCGCTTCAGCTGGTGAATCAGCGTCACGAGCACGCGCGCGCCGCTTGCGCCGATCGGGTGGCCAAGCGCCACGCCTCCGCCGCAGATGTTCAGCTTCGACTCGGGGATGCCGAGCGGCTTGATGTCGACGAGCACCTGGCCCGCGAACGCCTCGTTGATCTCGAAGAGGTCGATGTCGGCGACCGTGAGGCCGTTCTTCGCGAGGATCGCCTCGATGCCGAGCTTCGGCGCGAAGAAGAGGTCTTTCGGCGCAGTGCCGGCGGTGTGCGAATCGACGATCTTCGCGAGCGGCTTCGCGCCCGTCTTCTTGAGGCCTTCCTCGCTCATCACGAGGACGGCGGCCGCGCCGTCAGAGATCTGGCTCGCGTTGCCCGCGGTCGCGGTGCCTTCCTTGCCGAACGCAGGCTTCAGCTTCGCGAGACCCTCGCCGGTGGTGTCGCCGCGGATGCCCTCGTCGGCGTCGACGCCGACCTTCGCCATGCACTGCTCCGGCGACAGCGCGACGATCTCCGCCTTGAAGTGTCCCGCCGCCGTCGCCGCTGCAGCGCGCTGGTGGCTCTGCGCGGCGAAGCGGTCCTGCTCCTCGCGCGTCACGCCGTGCTTCGCGGTGATGTAGTCGCACGCGCAGCCCATCGCCCACTTCTCGAAGGCGCAGGTGAGGCCGTCGGCCGCCATGTGATCCTGCATGGTGCCGGCGCCGTACTTGACGCCATTCCTCATGTGCATCATGTGCGGGGCGAGATCCATGTTCTCGACGCCGCCTGCGAGCACGACATGGTTGTCACCCGCCCGGATCGAGCGCGCGGCCTGCATGACCGCCTCGAGACCCGAACCGCAGACCTTGTTCACCGTGACCGCGCTGATCGTCTCGGGCAGGCCCGACTGAATCGCGACCTGGCGCGCGGGGTTCTGCCCGACGCCCGCCTGCAGCACGCAGCCCATGATGCACTCGTCCACATGCGCGGCGGCGCCAGGGACCTCCGCGAACAAGGCCTTCGCGACATACGACCCGAGCGTCGGGGCGGGGACGCGGGCGAGGCCGCCCATGAACTTCCCGATCGGGGTGCGGCGGGCGGCGACGATGTAGGCGGCGGGGCGGGAGGTCATGGTGGATCCTTCAGGAAAGTCGCTTCGGTCTTCGGGTCGCGTCCGCAGCGGACGGATTCTCGCGCAATTGCGCGGGGCGACGATGATAGCGGGGAGAAGGGGTACGCCTGACCCCGCGAAAGAGGCTATTTTCACCGCCGCCCAGCCCCTTCACCAATCCGAGCCGCGCATGCCCAACAGCAACGACCTCTCCGAGAACCTGATGAGCCTCCAGAGCCACATCCTGCTCGAGGAGGCGAAGTTCCCGACCGCGAGCGGCGACTTCACCTGGATCATCAGCGCGATCTCGCTCGCCGCGAAGTCGATCGCCAACCAGGTCCGCCGCGCGCGACTCTCGGGTGCGATCGGCAAGATCGGCGAGACGAACGTCCAGGGCGAGGAGCAGCAGAAGCTCGATGTGATCGCGAACAAGGCGATCATCCGCTGCCTCGGCACGCGCGCGTCGGTCGCCGTCCTTGCAAGCGAAGAACACGACGAGCCGACGATCCTCCGCCGCGGCAACGAGGGCGGCAAGTACTGCGTCATGTTCGATCCGCTCGACGGCAGCTCGAACCTCGACACGGGTGTCGGCGTCGGCACGATCTTCTCGATCCTGCGCAACGACCCGAACATCCACGACGCGCAGGAGACCGTCTGCCAGCCCGGCACGCGCCAGGTCGCCGCGGGCTATGTGCTCTACGGCTCGTCCACGATCTTCGTGCTCACCACGGGCAACGGCGTCGCGCTCTTCGAGCTCGACCCGTACATCGGCTCGTTCCTCCTCGTGAAGGACAAGCTGCGCATCCCCGACACCAACAAGGTCTATTCCGTCAATGAGGCGTACCGCGAGAGCTTTCCCGACGGCTACCGCCGCTACCTCGACTGGGCGCACCAGAACGGCTACTCGTCGCGCTACATCGGGTCGATGGTCGCCGATGTGCACCGCACGCTGCTCACTGGCGGCGTCTTCATGTATCCGCCGACGAAAAAGAACCCAGAGGGCAAGCTCCGCTACCTCTACGAGGCGAGCCCGATGGCGATGATCATCGAGCAGGC
>JBKCZS010000300.1:0-5851 GCA_046337925.1 bacterium
GACCGACGAGGCGTTCGCGGCGCTTCCGAAGGGAACGCTCGAATCGCTGCTCCTTCCCGAGAACAAGGACAAGCTGCGCGCGATCCTTGCGCACCATGTGGTGCCGGGGCGCATTCCCTCGATGGAGGTCGCGAACATCGAGGACCCGCAGATGGCACGCACCGCGGGCGGCGGACGCGAGAAGATCGCGGCCGACCGGCGCGGCTTCCGCTACGGCGATGCGAATGTGGTCAACGACGACATCCGCTGCACGAACGGCGTGATCCATGCGATCGACCGCGTCGTGCTGCCGAAGCCGCTGCGTTCCGAGGACGCGATGGGAATCGCCATGAAGGAGTCCGCGCCCGTCGATCTCATCAAGGCGCTGCGCGAGGTGCCCGACGGTCGCTTCTCGACCTTCGTCGCCGCCGTCGAGGCGAGCGGCGCCGACCAGGACTGGGCCAAGCCCGAGCCGGACGGCAACTGGACGCTCTTCATCCCGACGAACGACGCGTTCGCGCGGCTTTCCGAGGCCGAGCGCACCGCCCTGCTCGATCCGAAGAACCGCGACCTGCTGCGCGCCGTCCTCGACTGGCACGCGCTTCCGCGGCTCCAGACCTGGAGCTTCGACTTCGACGACGGCGAGCGCGGTCCGACGATGATCTCGGAGAACAACGACCGCTTCGTGCTCGACATCCTCCCGAACGGCAGCGTGTTCGTCTATCGCCTCCGGTCGAGTTCCGACCGTGCGGCGGAAGAGCCGTTCAAGGCGCGCATCGTGGCCGGCGACATTCCTGTCGGCGGCACGGTGGTCCACATCGTCGACCGCGTGATCGTTCCGCCGCAGTTCGAGAACAAGACGATCGCCTCGCAGGCCTACCGCGAGAAGGACATCAAGGAGTTCACGATGGGCGGCGACGCGCAGTTCAACGCGCGCTTCCTGCTCAAGGGGATGCTCGAGCAGGCCGAGTCGCTCGATGATGCCGGCGCGATCGCGCTCTACCAGACCGGACTGCGCATGCTCGAGGAAGTGGTTCCGTTGAACCGCACGGGCGTCATGCTCACCATGGACGACCGTTCCGCCGATCAGCGCGTCGTGCTGCGCGAGCGCCTGCGCGCCCGCGCCGACGAACTCGACCGCGTGTGGTACGCGATGTTCATGAAGAACTCTCCGGCCGCGACCACGCTCGACGCTCCGCTCGCGAACATGATGCCGGCCGCGCGGACGATCGGCATGAACGCCGCGCCGGCGAAGGACGCTGCGAAGCTGCCTGCGGCCGCCATCGCCGTGACCGCGACGGCTGCGCCTGCGGCTCCCGCAGCTCCCACGGCGCCCACGGCCCCTGCGGCGCCCGCGCCGCGCGCCGCCGCCTCGCTCGATTGGTGCGAGGTCATCGAGAAGGATGTCGACGCCAAGGTCGTCACCGATGCCGCGCTGCGCGACGCCATCGCGAAGACCGGTCTCCCGTGGCGCGTGCGCGACAAGGCTTCGGGCATCGAGATGCTTCTCGTCCCGCCGGGGCAGTTCATGATGGGCAAGACCACGGGCGACGCGGAAGCGCTCGCGAACGAAGTGCCCGCGCACAGCGTGACGCTGACAGAGCCCTACTACCTCGGACGCTACGAGGTGACGCGCGAGCAATGGACGAAGGTGATGGGCGCGGGCGCGCAGACCGGATCGGAGCGCTTGCAGCCGGGCGTCGAAGGCGCCGAGATCGAGGTCGGCGGCGGTGCGACGATCGTGGTGAGCGGCGGCGTCGAGCTCGTCGATCAGCAGGGAAACAAGATCGCCACCCGCCAGACGGCGGTCGCCGGCCCCGACGGGACCGTGACCTTCACCACCATCCCGGTCGGCGATCAGCCGGATCCCGCGCTTGATTCCCGTGCAGGACTCCCGATCATGGCCGGGTTCACGAAGACCTCAGACTTCTGCAGCAAGATCGGCTTGCGTCTTCCGACCGAAGCGGAGTGGGAGTTCGCATGCCGCGCGGGCGTCCAGGCGCCTCGCTACGGCGAACTCGACGCGATCGCGTGGCACCTCGGGAACTCCGACGGGCGCAAGCAGCCCGTGGGCACCAAGGCCGCGAATGTACTCGGCTTCCACGACATGATCGGCAACGCGTGGGAGTGGGTGAACGACTGGTACGGCGACTACACCCGCGGTGCGAAGACGAACCCGACCGGACCCGCCACGGGCCAGTCGCGCATCGCGCGCGGCAGCTTCTTCAACTACGAGGACGGCTTCAACCGCGTCTCGCGCCGCTACGAGATGCAAGCCTACGACTTCGGAAACAGCACGGGCTTCCGCGTTGCACGCAACCCGTGACCTCGCGGGAACGCCGCTCGACAGGCCAAGTCCCTTGACATCGCTCCAGGGCCGGAACTCGCGAGAGTTTCGGCCCTTCTGCGTTCGGCGGAACCGTACGAACCCCTCGCACGGGCTGTGACCACGGTCAAACATGCGGTCTGTACCGTCTGCGCAGGGCCGCGGCGCCTGGAATTCGGGTGGCGACTTGCCCACGGCCGCCAAGAAGTCACACTTTGAGTGGAGCGAGGGGCGCGCTCGCTGGAAGTCACTCACGCGCGCCGAAGACTCAGGAAAGGTCGTCCAATGCGCTCGAACCTACTCACAGCACTCTCGACGCTGGCGCTGACCGGCACCTCGGCGCTCGCCTCGATCGATATCAACGGCGGCGCATCGTGGGGCGGCTGGAACCACCGCGGCAACTCGCGCGATGTAGGCATCTGGGGCGCGCAGAGCACGACCCGCAGCTACGAGCTCTACACGACCGTCTTCACCTTCAACAACGACGCCGTCACGGGCGGCACGCAGGTTCGTGGAAACAACACGCCTGTTGGATTCGCGTCTGGCGCCTTCTCCACGGGCGCGTTCGCGAACGGAAACACCATCCTCGGCATCGGCCTTCGGATGAACGGCGGCGCGAGCGCCGTGAGCCAGAACTTCGTTGGATTCGATCTCTCGGGGACTGGTTTCCAGGCGGCGTCCGCGCTCGGAGCGGCCGATGGCCGCGTCAGCGTCTCCCAGTGGGGCAAGACGGGCGACTTCAGCGCGTGGATCGACCCGAACGCGGGGCCGTCGAATCTCGCGGTTCTGAACAGCAACGGCAGCGCGCAGGGCGGCACGGGCACCTATTCGAATCTCGTGGGCGGATACGGCTCGGGCGTCAGCTACGACTTCGCGTTCCGCGCGTTCCGCAATGGCGCGGTGGGCGGCGGACTGCAGATGTTCTTCGACCTGACCGCGATGCAGAACCTCTACGGCGGCGGATCGAACTTCATCACGAACGGCTGGACGAACGGCGCGACGCCGATCGGCGCGAGCGGACGCAACATCAAGATCTCGCTCTACAACGCGGAAGCGAGCCACGCCGACGCGAGCCAGGTCACCTTCGGCGTGACGGTGCCTGCGCCGGGCGCCATCGCCGCGCTCGGCTTGTTCGGTCTCGCGGGTGCGCGTCGGCGACGCTGAGGCGCCCCGACCGGCCGCAGACGGCCCTCGTCCGCTGCGAGATCCGCGCGAGAAGGTCTGCCCTATAGTGCGGCGATGTCGAATCCGTCGCCCACGCCTGAACTCTGGAACGCCGTCGACCGTGCCTTTGAGGATTGGCTTGCGCCAGCGGACGATGCGCTGAACCACGCGACGGCCGCTGCGACGAAGGCGGGCCTGCCCGAGATCGCCGTTGCGGCTGCGCAGGGGCGCTTCCTGCAGGTTTTCACCCGCTCGATCGGGGCGCGCCGCATCCTCGAGGTCGGAACGCTGGCTGGGTACAGCGCGATCTGGCTTGCACGCGCGCTGCCTGCCGGCGGCCGTCTTGTGACGCTCGAGCTCGACCCCGCGCGAGCGGAGATTGCGCGCGGAAACCTCGCGCATGCAGGCCTGTCGGATCAGGTCGACGTGATCGTCGGGCCGGCCGTCTCTTCGCTCGACGCGATGATCGCGCGCGGCGAGGCGCCGTTCGACCTGATCTTCATCGACGCGGACAAGGAGAACTGCCCGCGCTATCTCGAACGCGCGGTCGAGCTGTCGCACCCTGGCACGCTCATCATCGTCGACAACGTGGTCCGGCGCGGGCGCGTGATCGAACCCGACACCGGCGATGCCGGTGTGGATGGCGTGCGCGCGATGATGGCGATGATCGCGCGGCATCCGCGCCTCGAGGCCGCTGGCCTGCAGACCGTCGGAGCGAAGGGCTATGACGGCCTGCTGATTGCGCGGGTGACGGCGGCGCAGCCACCCGCCGCGCCGGCGATCGCGCGCATCTATGAGACGATCCTCTATGGCTCCGACCTCGATGCGGCGGCCGCGTTCTACTCGGATGTCGTCGGGCTGCCGGTGACCGTGCGCATGGGAGACCGCGGCGTCGCCTTCCGGCTTGACGCCCAATCGGTGCTCATCGTCTTCGACCCGGCTAAGACGGTCCCCCAGCACGAGACGGTCCCGAGCCACGGCACGACCGGCGAAGGACACATCGCGTTCTCCGTGGACGACCTCGGCGCGTGGCGCGCGCATCTGGACAGACTGGGCGTGCCGATCGAACGAGAGGTGGACTGGTCGCTCGGCGGAAAGTCGATCTATGTCCGCGATCCGGCTCGCAACTCCGTGGAGTTCGTCCAAGGGCGGGTCTGGAACCTGTGAGCGACACCCTCGACATCCTCCTCGCGCACGACGCCTGGGCCACGAACGAACTGCTCCGCGTCTACGAAAGTCTCGATGACTCGCAGTGGCACCGGCGCTTCGACATCGGCCCGGGCTCTCTGCACGACACGCTCACGCACATCGTGGGCGCGATGCTGCGATGGGCCGATCGCATCGATGGCCCGCCACGCACGTTGCGTCCGTCGATCGAGGACGGAACGAGGCGAAGTCCCGCGCAGCTGAGGGCGCTTCTCGACGTCGCAGAGGCGGCTCTGGCAGCCAGCGCCGCGAGCGCGCGCGAACGCGGTCTCGAGACCGCACTCGACGTGACGCTTGGCGGCACGCACTATCGGTTCACCCTCGGCGCCATGCTGGCGCACGTGACGACCCACGGCATGCATCACCGCGCGCAGTGCCTGAACATGCTGCGGCGGCTCGAGGTTGCGGGACTGAGCGACAACCTGCCTGAACTCGACGTGCTCGAGTGGCAAGCGCACGGATAGTGCGGCGACCCCCGGGCTCCGTCCTCGGATCGGCCACGCTCACCAGTATCCGGCGCGAGCGAAGCAGCGCCCCGTGACTGGATCGATCCAGAAGCGGCAGCCTCCGCCATCGCCCTCGCGCGGCGAACAGAACCGCTTGAATCGCCCGAGAGTCCTGGAGTCGAACTCATCCGGCGCGAGCGGCAGCACCTCCGACAGCTCACGCTGGAGTCGCTCGCGACGACGTTCATCGGCATCTGGATCGCCCGCGTACAGCGCGTCCCACTCGTCTTCAGGATCGCGTTGCCGCGGCTCGCCGATCGCCGCATACGCCGCGTCAAGATGCGCCTCGAGCGCCAAGGGGTCGATGACGAAGCAGGCCTTGAAGCTTGTGCCCGTCTTGTCGAGCGTGATGTCGCGCGCCGCTGCGGGCAAGTAGAAGCGAACTCGCCGATCCCAGATCCCATCGGCCGTCGCGTGATGCGAACGGCCCATGGCGAGGTAATCGATCGCGACCGACCCGAGCGTGCAACTGGGGATGAAGCCGACGATCGAGAACACGATGACGCGGCCGATCATCTTCACACGGAGGACGCCGAGCATCGGAGCGATCACGACCGCGATGACGCTCACGCCGAACATCGCAGCAGCGGTGAGCGCCAGCATCGTCTCGAACGAGAAGTAGGTCGTCATGTGCATGAATGGAACAGGGCTTCGAGGTGCGCAGACCCCA
>JBKCZS010000301.1:0-8542 GCA_046337925.1 bacterium
CCGGCCGCCGGGGCCCCCGCGCGCGCCCCACCCCCCCACCCCAACACGGCCCCCCCCACGGCACATGTGTCGTCCTTTGCGCCAACTTGCTCGCGCTTCGCTTCGCTCCGCGCTCGTGGGCGCAGGGACGGCGCAGGCGCGGACGAAGGCGGAGCGCAGCGAAGCCTGAGCGGTGGGTGGTGGAGGTGGCGGAGGTGTCGTGTGGCATCACTTTGAGTGATGGCGGCCAGGACGAGCGCGCCGCGCGTGTGGTGCGCTTCCAGCCTGCAGGCGTGGGCGCTGCTCGGGTTCGATTCCGCCATCACTCAAAGTGATGCCACACGGCACATGTGTCGTCCTTCGCGCCAACTTGCTCGCGCTTCGCTTCGCTCCGCGCTCGTCGGCGCAGGGGCGGCGCAGGCGCAGACGAAGGCGGAGCGCAGCGCAGCCTGAGCGGTGGGTGCTGGAGGTTGCGGACGTATCGTGTGGCATCACTTTGAGTGATGGCGGCCAGGACGTGCGCGCCGCGCGAGTGGTGCGCTTCGAGCCTGCAGTCGTGGGCGCTGCTCGCGTTCGATTCCGCCATCACTCAAAGTGATGCCACACGGCACATGTGTCGCCCTTCGCGCGAACCCGCTCGCGCTGCGCTGCGCTCCGCGCTCGTGGGCGCGGAACCAGGTGTAGCGCAACAGCGTTCAGACTGCAGTCGTGGCGCACACGGCGCGTGCGATGACGCCATCACCAGAGGTGATGCCACACGATACGACTGGCGAAGTCGTCGCCAACATGCTCGCGCTTCGCTCCGCTGCGCTCCGCATTCGGGGGCGCCGGCGCCCACTCCTTCAAGTCCACTACCTCAGGTCTTTGGCCTGGGGCAGATCGGAGAGGCTCGCGATGCCGAACACGCGGAGGAACTCCGGCGTCGTGCCGTAGAGCATCGGGCGACCGACTTCCTCGGCGCGGCCGGTGATCTTCACGAGGCGACGGTCGATGAGGCTCTTGAGCACCTCGCCGCACGCGACGCCGCGGATCGCCTCGAGCTGCGCGCGCAGGATCGGCTGGCGGTACGCGATGATCGCCAGCGTCTCGAGCGCCGGCTGCGAGAGACGCGCCTGCGCGCGCGCGCCCTTCATGCGCGCGAGGACGGGGCCGTATGCCGCGATCGTGAGCATCTGGCGTCCGCCCGACACGCTCTCGATGCGGAAGGCGCGGTTTGTCTCCGCGTACTGCGCGTTCAGCTGGTCGACGGCCTCGCCGATGAGGCGGAGCGCTTCGCGCCTGCGCGCGGCGAGCGCGGCCGAGTCGCGTGGTTCCGCCGCTTCCTCGCCGGCACCGCGGTTCGACGCAGGCACGAGGCCGAGCACTTCGGCGATGCGACCATCGGAGATCGGGCGGTCGGCGAGCAGGATCGCGGCCTCGACGCGCAGCACGAACGGCATCGATGCCGACGGCAGCTCCGGGTCGTCGAGATTGATCGAGAAGAGCGACGGATGTTCTTCCGCGGACTTGCGGCGTCGCTTCGGCGACGGAGTCTCGGTGACTTCTGCGTCGGGAGTCTCGGGCGATGGCTGGTTCGCTTCGGCTTCCATGCCTGTCGTCGCGGTCTGGGCGGCGTCTTCCGACGCGGTCGCCGCATCGGCGATCGCGTTCGCTTCGTGCTCGGTCATGCGGCGGAGACTACCACGCGGAGCGGTCAGCGGCGGCCGCTGCGGGCGAGCGCGACGCGCGCGTACGCGAGGCGCTGGCGGTGTTCGGCCTCGTTGCGGGCCTCGACGGTGCCGCGCTTGAGGGCGTCGGCGGTGGCGGCTGCAAGTTCCTTCTCTGCGTCGCCGGAGGCGAGCGCACCCGTCGCGGTCACGGAGTCGGCGAGGATCGTGAGCGTTCCGCCGTTCATCTGGGCGAAACCGCCGTCGAGGAGGAAGGTCTCTCCGCCACCGCCCGACTTCTCGATGCGAAGGCGACCTTCGCCGAGGCGGACGAGGAACGGAGCTGCACCCGACGCGACACCCTTCTGGCCGTCCCATGCCGGGAACTCGACATACGACGCTTCGGTCTCGAGGACGCTTTCGGTGGGGGTGACGATGTTGCAGCGCAGTGCCATGGGGCGGAGATCGTACGGCGATGGGCGGGTGGGCTCAAGTCGCCTGCCGTCGGGAGGGCCCCTGGCGGCGGGAAACAGGGGGGCTGGCCGCGCGGACGCCAAAAAAATCGCCGCCCAAGAGCACTTTCGTGCTTTGGGCGGCGGGCGGAAAGGGGCACAGATAGTTCGCGGAACTGCTTCGCAGTGCCCGTCGGCGCGTCGAACGAAGCGCTTTCGGAGCCGGGTTGCCTGAACAGCCATCTGGCTGATCGGCCCTGCAACCCGGGATGTGCCCTTCCCGATCTGGTGTCGCAGAAGGAATGAAGATGTCTGGACTCAACTCACGCGGACTGCATCGAAACGGGAATCAAAACTTGGTCGGCCCATGCAAACTCGTTCTGCACACTGAAGAGGCTTAGCGTCGGCGGCGACGCTTCAAGCCAAGGCTGGCAACGCCCAGGAGCGCCAAGGCGCCGGGGGCAGGAATCGGAACACTCACTCCACCGAGCGCAGACGAGAACGAGACCGTCGCGTTGGCAGAGAGCACGAAGTTCAGGTTGATGGCGATGTTCGAGCCGAACACCGGCGCCGGAGCCGACGGAGCGGAGCCGCCGAAGGTCTGGGTGCCCATCGAAGTGGCGCCCGACGAATTGCGGACGATGTTCAGCGGGCTCGTGAAGAGCGCGCCGACATTCACCGTGTCGGTCGTGCCCACCCACACCGGCGTCGCCTCGACGGAGCGGAAGTAGCCCGCACCGCTTGTGATCAGCGTTGCCGCCAAGGAGCCGTTGAACAGCCCCGTGAGCGTCGCGCTCGCCGTCGTGGGAAGCGTGAGCCGGATGCTGTAGGTCCTTTCGACTCCCGAGAGATTCGAGATCGAGAAGGTTCCCGACTGCGTGGCCGCATCTGCGCCACTGGCGGCGCTGAAGTTGTAGTTCAGGTTCCAGGTGCTGGTTCCGCCGTTGACGGAGCCGACATAGGTTCCGACTCCGCCACCTGAGGTAGAGCTCGGGTTGAGCACGAAGCTCTTCCCGAACGACCCCGAGTTGACGAGCAACTGCATCGGTGGAGCGTCCGCGAGTGCCGACGCGGAACACGCGACAGCAGCCACGGCCGCGGCAAGCCGCGTCCTGCGAGCGATAGCATTCATCTTTGAAACTCCCTCCCAAACCTGGAACGCAAGCTGTGCGCCTGTGTTCCTCCCTCAAACATTCGGCTTCACCGGTTCCCGCCGGCAAAGCCAACCCTTTGTTCCGCGCACGGGGCGCGGCCCTTTGACCCCAAGGTAGCCCAAGCGGATGCAAGGGCAAGTCTGTAGGGGCAAATTGCTCTAATCCGAACATTCTGCGGATGCGGGCAGTCCTAGAAGCAGTCGGGACTTGCGGCGGCGGAGTCCGGATCGGCCGAATCGGCCGTCGACGCCCAGCGGCCGCGGGACACCATCGGCGCGTCGAGGTCGGCGAACTCCTCGCGGGCGCGGAGGAGGGCTTCCTTCATCGCGGCGACCGAGGTCGAGGTCCGGATGGCCTCCTTCAGCGGCTTGATGTGGCCCATCGACTTGCCGTACCAGGCGATGTGCTGCCGCATCCGGATGACGGCGCGCGGCTCGCCCTCGTACTCGGCGCTCAGTTCGAGGTGGCGGAGGATCACGGCGATCTTCTCGACGACGGTCGGCTCGGCCCCGGCGCGACCCGTCCGCAGCAGTTCGTCGGCGCGGCGGAAGAGCCACGGCGTGCGCATGGCGCCGCGGGCGACCATCACGCCCGCGCAGCCGGTGGTGGCGATGAGCGCGGCGGCGTGCTCGGGTTCGGTGACATCGCCGTTTCCGATGATCGGGATCTGCGGCACGGCCTCGACCACGAGGCGGATCGCGTTCCAGTCGGCCTTGCCGGAGAAGTACTGCACGGTGTAGCGGCCGTGGACGGTGACGGCGGCGATGCCGACATCGGCGAGCTGGCGCGCGAGGATCGGGGCCACCATGTGCTCGGGGTCCCAGCCGAGGCGCATCTTGGCGGTGACGGGGACGCGGCCGCCCGAGTGCTGCTCGACCGCGCGGACGATGCGCTCGGCGAGCAGGGTCGTGTTGCCACAGTCGCGCAGGAGCAGGCTGCCGCCATTCTTCTTCGCCACCTTGTCGACGGGGCAGCCCATGTTGATGTCGACGACCTGCGCGCCGTGGTCGACGGCCCAGCGGGCGGCCTCGGGCAGGGGGTCGCTGGCGTTGCCGTAGAGCTGCATGCCGCAGGGGCGGTCGAGCTCGTTGGTGCGGGCGAGGTCGAGGGTGCGCGGGGTCTCGCGGAGGATCGCGTGCGAGTTCAGGAGGTCGGTGTAGGCGATCCCGACGCCGCCCTGTTCGCGGCAGAGGATGCGGAACGCGAGGTCGGTGTGCCCCGCGATCGGCGCGAGGAGCATCTTGGAGGCGAGTTGGACGGGACCGATGCGCAGCACGGGCACAGGGTATCCGCGGCGGGCATCAGCGCGAAATCAACGCATCACGAACGACGCATCCTCGAGTCGGTAGAGACCGAGGAGATAGGCGCCGGCGAGGAACGGGTCGACCACGAGCCGGCCTCGGAAGGTGCCGTATCGGAAGAGGTGTTCGCCCCGCATGTCGAGGGCCGTCGCGAGCGTGGTGTCGATCGCGTCGAAGGCGGTCGGTGGAAGGCCGATGCAGCAGCCGTCCCAGCGGTTGAAGGTGAGGAGGAGGTGCTTGGTGCTCGGCACCCGGACGGCGGTCGAGTAGTACGCGGAGATCTCGATGTAGCTGCCCTCGAGCGCGCGCACCCACGGGGGCGGAGTCAGCGCCTTCTGCGCCGGATCGATGAAGGTCGACGCCGAGGTCAGGAGTTCCCACGAGATGCGGTAGGGGTCGTCGGGGCTGCCGTTCCCGATCACGCGGAAGCGGCCGTCGAGTTCGAGGGTGCGCGCGTCGATCCGGCGGGTGATCTCCGCGGGCGAGCGCGTGTCGGTGGCGACGGGCGGCCGTGTGGGCGCGTTGGTCGCCGTGGCGGGGAAGAGGGCCGATGCGAGCGCGTCGCCGAGGAGATCGGCGGCAGGTGCCGACGGTGACGCGGCCGGCGTGTCGCTCGCGTCCGCTGGTGTCGCGGTCGGCGTCGCCGGGGTGGGCGCCGGTGCCTCGATCGCGGACGCGTCGACCTGCGGCGGCTTCGGGCGCTCGGCCGGCTGCGAGAACGCGAACCAGGCGCCGATCGCTGCCAGCACGAGGAGCAGCGACCAGAACACGCGCATCAGCGCCGGCCCCCGCGGAGGAGTTCGCGCGTCGCGTGGGAGAATTCGCCCGCGACGGCGTCCGCGCGATGCGCGCCGAGCGTGGCCGCGAGGATCGCATCGCGCACGCAGCCCATCGGCAGCGTCTGCTCGAGGAAGGGTTCGGGCAGTTCGCCGATGAGGACGGGGTCGAAGCCCGGCGCCTGCGCGGCGCGGCCGTGCGAGCCGCGGACGAGCGACGCATCGAGCGGGATCACATCGAGGAGCGTGCGGAAGCCGAGCTTGCGCAGCGCGAGCTTGGCCATGGCGCGGCCGGCAGGCCACAGCAGCGTCGGGTCGTAGAAGAGCTCGCACGGGTCGTAGCCGGGCTTACGGTGGATGTCGACGGTGCGCGCGTAGTCGGGGGCCTTCGCGTCGTCCATCCACCAGCCGTACGCGAACCAGCGGTCGGCGGTGCTCACGCAGACGATGTCGCCCGCGCGCGCGTGGTCGAGCCCGGCCGCGCGGCGCGCGTCGCCCGAGAGCGTGCGCTCGACGCCGTCGATCTTCGCGAGGATCCGCTCGATCGCCGCGACATCGGCCGCATCGCGCACGGAGACATGCGCGATCTGGTGGTCGGCCACCGCGAAGGCGCGCGAGTGCTCGAGGTCGAGGATCTCGCGGCCATCCTCGACGCGCACGGCGAGGTAGCCCGCGTCGCGGAGCGCGCGGTTGAGCCACACCGCGTCGCGCACGGGAACGATCCCGTACTCGCTGACGATGAGCGGCTGGATGCCGAGCTTCCCGCACCGGTCGAGCAGCCCGCCCACCACGCGGTCGATCTCGCGGAGTTCCTGCCGGATCGAGGGATGCCCCGGCCCGACCTTCTGCAGCGCGTAGTCGAGGTGCGGCAGGTAGACGAGCGACAGCGCCGGCCGCATGGTCTCGAGGACATGCATCGCCGCGAGCGCGACCCAGTCGGTCGACTCGATCCCTGCCATCGGCCCCCAGTAGCGGAAGAGCGGGAACTGCCCGTTCTTCCTCTGGAGTTCATCGCGCAGCCCCGCCGGCGTCGTGAGGCAGTCGGGGATCTTGCGCCCGTCGGCCTTGTAGATGGGACGCGGCGTCAGCATGGCGTCGGTCGACGCGTGCATGGCGTACCACCAGCAGAGGTTGGCGCAGGTGAACGACGAATCGATGCGACGCGCCGTCTCCCACACCTTCTCGCCGTGGACGAGGCCGTTCGACTGCTTCCAGAACTGCACCTCGCCGAGCGATCGGTCATGCCAGCCGTTGCCGACGATGCCGTGGCCGCTCGGAGCAAGGCCCGTGAGCATGGTGGACTGCGCCGTGCAGGTGACCGCCGGGAGCGGTGGAACGAGCGTGCGCACGCCGCCCGACTTCCGTGCGAACTCCTTGATCCTCGGCGTCGCATCGCCGATCAGGTTGGGCGAGAGCGCGACGATGTTGAGGACGCAGACGGGGTTGAGGAGGCAAGCGGGGTTGGCGGCGGCGGGGCGGACCACGCACGGATGGTACGGCGAAGCGGCCTCCGCGCGCGTCGAGTCGATGCGCGCGGAGGCGCCATGGAGGAGATTGATTCTTGCGGCCGTTCTCGGAAGACGCGGCCGCGATCCCGTCCGTCTCTTCTCCCACGGGGCGTTGGCGTGCGAGGCGGGTCACGGCGTCGGTGCGAACAGGAAGCGCGAGTCGACGCACGCGCCGTCCTTGAAGATCATCACCGCGGATACCTCGCTGTTCATCTTCACCTCGTAGAGCGCGCCATCCGCGCGGAACGAGAGCTCACGAAGCCCCGCGGTCATCGCATAGTGCGCGACCTCGTCGAGCGTGCCGGCGAACTCGACGGCCTGCCCGAACCTGACCGCGAAGTCGCGGCCTTTCTGCACGCGCGCGCCGTCGACCGACACGGCCAGCGTCGGATAGCCGGACGCATCGGGAAACACGCGGTCGTTCGGGCAGTCGAAGGCGGCGGTGGCGCGGCCGCTCCACTCGTCGTAGGTCGAGCGCGCGCGCATGAGCAGGCGCTCCTCGCAGCTGAGCTTCTCGAGATGGAGGCCTTCGTCGACCGTCTGCCGCGCGAGCGGCTCGAGGCGGCGGACTTCGAGCGGGAAGTAGTCGCCGCTGCAGTTGAGCTGCAGGTACATCCTCGACGGTTCGAGCGGCGAGCAGTAGAGGCAGAACGCGATGGCGTTGCCGTGCTCCTCCCAGACGATGGGCGCGCCGCAGGACGAGTATCCCGCCGGCAGATCGGGAACTGGAAGGTTCAGCAGCGACCTGATGAGCGGCACGCAGACATGGACGGCCGTCGCGACGAGGCCGCCCACGGTCTCGCAGCCGGGCATGAGCGCGGCGCCTCCGAGACCGACCGTGCTTGCGGCTGCGAGCGCCAGGAGGCTCTTCCGTGGCGACGCGAGTGCGCGTGCGAGAACACCACCGACCGTGCGAAGTGGCATGGCGATTCCTTTCCCCGGGCATGGCCCGGCTGGGTTGCTGCGCAGCGCACGATGCGTTGCGCGATGCATGCATCATGGGCGCGTGAAATCGCGCTTCGCCGAAGTCCGTAGTTTTTACGGCGAGATTTTCTGCGCGGCGCGATGCGCGCGTCAGCTGCCGGCGATGCGGCGCTGGAGCGCGAGCGTTGCGATGAAGCAACCTGCGCAGGCGAGCGCGAGCGGCTCTTCGATGCTCACGAGCGCGATGGAGTCGATACCCGCGAGCACCGCGATCAGGAAGCCCACGAACTGCGGCGTGCCGATGCGGCCGCGCGCTCGCCGCCGCGCCTCGATGATCAGGAAGATCGAGAGCCCGACCGAGACGAGCATGGCAAGCACCGTGCCCTTCGGTCGGCTGAAGTCCTCGAATGTGACGGGTCCGCTCGGAAGGAACACGATGAAGGCGGCCGCGAACGCCGGGATCACCAGGAGACGCGACAAGTCGAGGGCAAGCGTGCGCTGGCTCGCGCGCGTCTCCGCGACCGCGGGATTCGGCTGCTTGCCGCACTCGCTGCACGCTCGCGCGCCGGTGAGCATCGGATGGCCGCATGAGGGGCAGGGGGGAAAGGGCGCGCGCGGCGCAGCGACCTCGCCGCGGGCGAGGATCGAGAGAAGCAGCGTCCAGACCGCAAGCACCGCCGGGTGCGCGAGGATGCCGCTCGAAGCGATCGTCTGTGCGTCGGCTGCGAACGCGGCCATCGGGATGATCGCGGCCAGTGCGCGGCAGACTGCGAGCAGCACGGTCGACGCGGCGGTATAGGAA
>JBKCZS010000302.1:0-3088 GCA_046337925.1 bacterium
CAAACGAAGGGAGACCAACGGGGATCGAACCCGCGACAGCCGAAACCACAATCCGGTGCTCTACCAACTGAGCTATGGTCTCCGTGAGGCGCAAACAATAGCGGACTCGGGGTTTTAGGTCAATGGCTGCGTCTGCTGAGGGGCGGGGGGTTGTGCTACCATCGGACCCTTCCGAAACCGATTCGGCCGCTGTAGTCCGCGGGCGGTTTCGGTCGAGAAGGAAGGCCCCGCGACGCCCCAAATGGCGGATCGGGACCGTGTCCGAGCCTACCTGACCCTCAACCCAATACCGACATGGCAATCCCCACCCTCCCCGTCGACTTCGGTTCCGCCAAGATCCATGCGAACCTCGCGACCGCCCGCCTCATCGAGCTCGCGCTCGCCCGCGGCGAGGGCCAGCTGGCCGCGAACGGCGCCCTCCAGTGCGACACCGGCGAGCGCACCGGCCGCAGTCCCGACGACAAGTTCCTCGAGGACACCGCGGGGATCCACGGCAACATCAACTGGGGCAAGGTCAACCAGGCGATCTCGCCCGACAACTTCGAGAAGCTGAAGGCCGCGGCCCTCAAGCACCTCTCGGGCAAGGGCGACATCTTCCGCTTCGACGGCTACGCCGGCGCCGACCCGAAGTTCCGCCTCAAGGTCAGCGTCTTCACCGAGAAGGCGTGGCACTCGCTGTTCGCGAAGACCCTCTTCATCAATGTCCCCGAGGCGGAGATGGGAGCCTTCAAGGCCGACTGGACGATCATCAACGCCTGCGGCATGAAGATCACGAACCCCGCTGAGTTCGGCCTCAAGACCCACATCGGCATCGCCCAGAGCCTCGAGAAGAAGACCGTCATCATCGTCGGCACCGAGTACGCGGGCGAGATGAAGAAGTCGATCTTCTACGCGATGAACTACGACCTGCCGGACATGGGCGTCTTCCCGATGCACTGCTCGTGCAATGTCGACCGCAAGGATCCGTCGAATGTGGCGCTCTTCTTCGGGCTTTCGGGCACGGGCAAGACCACGCTCTCGGCCGACCCGAACCGCGACCTCGTCGGCGACGACGAGCACGGCTGGTCGGATTCGGGCGTCTTCAATGTCGAGGGCGGCTGCTACGCGAAGTGCATCAAGCTCTCGAAGGAAGGCGAGCCCGAGATCTGGAACGCGATCCGCTTCGGCTCGGTCCTCGAGAATGTCGTGATGGACCCCGTCACGCGCGTCCCCGACTACGACAGCGCGAAGAAGGCGGAGAACACCCGCGTCACCTACCCGGTGTCGTACATCGCGAACGCCAAGATCCCGTCGGTCGCGGGTCATCCGAAGAATGTCGTCTTCCTCTCGGCCGACGCGTTCGGCGTGCTGCCGCCCGTGTCGAAGCTCTCGCCCGAGCAGGCGATGTACTACTTCCTCAACGGCTACACCTCGAAGCTCGCCGGCACCGAGGCGGGCGTGAAGGAGCCGCAGCCGAACTTCTCGCCGTGCTTCGGCGGGCCGTTCCTCCCGCGCGCCCCGATGGTCTACGCGGAGATGCTCGCCGAGCGCATCAAGAAGCACGGCGCCAATGTGTGGCTCCTGAACACCGGTTGGACGGGCGGCCCGTACGGCGTCGGTCACCGCTTCAAGCTCGCCTACACCCGTACCTTCGTCACGCGCATCCTCGACGGGTCGCTTGCGAAGGCGTCGTTCGAGCAGCACCCGATCTTCGGGCTCTCGATGCCGACCTCGGTCGAGGGCGTTCCGAGCGATGTGCTCAACCCGCGCAACACCTGGGCCGACAAGGCCGCGTACGACGCGAAGGCGACCGAACTTGCGATGAAGTTCCGCGAGAACGAGTCGAAGTTCAAGATGTCCGACGCCGTCAAGGCCGCTGGTCCGAAGGTCTCGGCCTCGAAGCCTGTCGGCGTCAGCTGATCCGTTGCGCCTCCGAAACTCCGATCGAGAGACTGCACCATGGCGATTCTCTACTTTGAACTCGATGCCGACGGCGCCCCGGGGCTCCTCGGCCGCACGCTGCGCGAATTCGGGCAGCAGGTCCGTCAGGTCGAGGCCAGCAAGGCCGAGACGATGCCCCTCGATCTCGACGAGGTGCACGGCATCGTCGTCTCGGGCGGCGGCTCGTCGACGGGCGCTTCGGCGGGCTCGATCGAGGCGTTCGTGCGCGAGGGCGTGAAGCGCGAGATCCCCGTGCTCGGCATCGGCTCCGGCGCGCGCCTTCTGGCGCGGTCGCTCGGCGGCGAGGTCGGCGCGGCCAGCGAGCGCGGCATTGTTTCGGTGAAGCTCAACGCCGTCGGTCGCGAGGAGCCGCTCTTCGCGGGCCAGCGCTGGACAAGCGAGCAGCCCGTCTGGAACGACGAGTGCGTGACGAAGCTCCCCGAGGGCGCGCGCGTGTTCGGCTCGACGCCGGGCGCGAAGTTCGCGGCCTGGGGCCTTGGCCCGTGGGTCGTCGGCATCGACTGGCACCCCGAGTGGGACGCCAAGGAGATCGCAGAGGCTGCGAAGGCGAGCGGCCCGGTGGCTGCCTCGTCGATCGCCGCAATCGAGCGCCTCGGCCGCCTGTTCGCCGAGCGCGTGAGCCTGATCCTCATGCCGGTCGACCGAATGGTCTCCGGTCGCGCGCGCGACGTGCGGCATTAATGAGCGGTCGCGGCTGCGGCCGCGCCCTCTGGTGCTAGGACGCGTGATGGAGCGGGCGCGGCTGCGGCCCCCGGGGGTCGTTTTCTCACGGAGACACGGAGAACACGGAGAGGGCGGTCTAAAGAAGCAGACGAACGCGGCGATCGCCATCTATGGCGACACCTCTCTCCAAGAGGCACCTCTCAAAGAGCGTGAGAATCAGGATCTCTGTGTCCTCCGTGCCTCCGTGAGAAAATCAGCCGCTGAAAAAGTCAGCCGCAAAAGAGGCCCAGCCGCCGCCGGCGCTGAACGCCGCGATCCGTCGGGAAGCGCGTCAGGCCATCGGCATCGCGCGGGCGCGCGACGGCTCGGACTTCGACTTCGTCACGATCTCGCGCGCCTTCGCCGCGATCGACGCAGGATCCAGTCCGACCTCGGCCAGCTGCTCCTTGCGTTCGCCCTGGTAGATCCAGCCGTCGGGCATGGC
>JBKCZS010000303.1:0-13294 GCA_046337925.1 bacterium
CCAGCGTGCCGATCGCGTGCGCTGCGAACGGAACCATCAGCTGCGGCACCGAGTAGCGCCCGATGTTGGCGTTGATGCTCTCGAGGCTGTTGACATCGGTGCCCTCGGGCGGCGGGAACACCTCCATCCCGGCGTAGATGACGCCTATGTTCGCACAGGCGCCCACCACGATGCCGGCGACCACGCCCGCGGCGATGCGGGCGTACCCGATGGCAGGCGATGGTCGACGGCTGGTGGCATCGGTCCGCATGGGGGAAACCTACCACGGCCGCGCCCTCGCCTGCTGCGCCGACCTTCGCGTCTACAATCGCGGCCCCATGGAACGAACGATCCTCCCCCGCCTCTCGGCGATCGCCCTCTCCGCACTCGCCGTCCTCGGACTCTCCAGCTGCGCCGCGAGTCCTGAGAGGGGCTCGGAAGCGCCGGAGTCGAAGGCCCCCAAGCGCATCGCGATCGTGCTCACGAACCATGGCCAGCTCGGCGACACGGGTAAGCCGACCGGCTTCTATCTGTCGGAAGCCTCGCACCCCTACGAGGTGTTCCACAAGGCCGGCTACGAGATCGACTTCCTCTCGCCGAAGGGCGGCGAGGCGCCGATGGACGGCGTCGACCGCAGCGACCCGATCAACGCCGCGTTCCTCGACGACGAGGCGCTCGTCGCGCGCACCAAGTCGACGACCTCGATCGCGAAGGCGATGTCGGTCCCCTACGACGCGGTGTTCTTCTCGGGCGGGCACGGCACGATGTGGGACTTCCCGAACGACGCGGGCGTGCAGGAACTCATCCGCACGGTCTACGAGCGTGGCGGCGTGGTTGCCGCGGTCTGTCACGGGCCGGCGGCGCTGGTGAACGCGCGACTCTCGAGCGGCATGTATCTCGTCGCGGGCAAGGAAGTCTCGGCCTTCACCGACGAGGAGGAGGTCGCGGTCGAGCTCGAGAAGATCGTGCCCTTCGCGCTGGAGTCGAAGCTGCGCGCCCGCGGCGCCCGCTTCGTCGAGGCGCCGAACTTCGAGAAGAAGGTCGCGGTGTCCGAACGGGTCGTGACCGGCCAGAACCCCGCGTCCGCGACCGGCGTCGCGGAAGCCGTGGTGGAGCTTCTCAGCGCGCGCGCGAAGTGACGCCCTCGCACGGCCCTCACGGGGTCAGGATTCCTCACGGGGTCAGGAATCCTTGCGCTTCGCGCGGAGGCTGAAGATCTTCTTCATCTCCTCGTTGTCCGCCTTGAGCGTGGCGATCTCCCTGCGAAGCCCCTCGAGTTCCTTCACGACATTGAGGGATTCCAGCTTGGCGAGACTCGAGAGTTCCTCGACATCCATGTCCTCGACGGTCTGGCTGAACTTCTGCTGAAGCTCGGCAAGGAACGCGTCGCGGAACATCTTCTCCGCCTCGGCGAGCGCCTCCGTCATCCGGCGCTCGACCTCCTTGATGTTGTCCTTCTCGACATATCCCTCTTGGAAGATGCCGCTGATGCAGGCCCCTTCCCAGTGGCTTGAATCGACCGAGACTCCATGCTCCTCGAGGAACGACACGAGGCCCGCGTTGAAGTCGATGTCCGAGTAGAGCGACCCATGCCGGCCCGCGACCCGCTCGAGTCGGTTGTAGTCGTCGACGATCCACTCGAGCCAGCCCATGAACTGGTCCGGAACATCGTCGCCTCGGCACACGAGGACGCGTCCGTCGACCGTGTCGCCAATCTCCGGCGGGTCGGGCTCGCGCTCGTACCGATCTTCCTCCTGCTCGTCGCTCTCGGCGTCATCGTCGACATCGTCCTCGAGTTCATCCTCGAGTCCATCCTCGAGTTCATCCTCTGGCATCTCCTCTTCCGGTCCCATGTCGTGGCTCATCGGCACTCTCCTCCATTTGGCTCTGGGAGCCCCGTTCCAGCGTACCGCTCGGGAACAGGTTTCAGGCCCTCGTCTGGGAGTTCCGCACCGCGTTTCCGCAACCTGCCGCCATCCCCGCACCGGGCGCGCTCGCGCTCATCGGCGCCGCGGGCTTCGTCGGATTCGGCCGTCGACGACGCTGAGTCCGGCGCGCTCGAGCGACTTCGAGAGCGCCCTCCGCAGCGTCGCGGCCGCGGCATCGATCGCGTCGTAGTAGGACTTCGCTCGCTTCTCGATCCGCAGCGACCTGACGCGCGGACCGCTCACCAGGATCGCGCAGCGCTTGTCGAAACCTCCGCGAGGACCGTTGATGTCGCTGAGCCTGACCTCGACCTCCGCCGCTGTGCCGAACGCGCGGCCGACGATGGTTCCGATTCGATCGACGATGTAGGCGAGCTCCGCCTCGCTCGTCTTGATCTGTCCGTCGAAGACACGAATCTGCATGGTTGCTCCCCTTTCGAGCGCGTCTCGGCCCGGTTCCGTCGAAGGACCTGCCCTCGCTCCACGCGGTGCGGGGCATGTGGCCGGCGGCGCTCCTTGCGGGCGGATACGGACCAGCGCGGATGGGGTTCGCCGATCGCCCGAGTCCTCCGGTTGCGGTCGCGGGAAGCGCCGAGAACGCATTTCTGTGCCTCTGTCGGGCGACCTGCCCGCGGCTAGCGCAGCGAATCCACCGATCTCGCTTGCGCGGCCGCGGAGTCGCAGTACGGTCTTGGCTTGGAGTGCTCGAGTCGTCCGGAGCACCCGAGTGACCACATGCACAAGACCCCGTCCATCTCCCCGCTTCGGATCCTCGCGCTCCTTCCGCTCCTGACCTTCGCGTCCTCGGCGCAGGCGGGCGATGCCATCGTGATCGGCACCCTTTCACAGGACCGAAGCGCGAGCTGCGGCACGATCTCGTACGCATTCCTCGACGGCAACTTCTTCGCAACCGTCCGCGGCGCGCTCGAGAGCAACGCGAACTTCGGCAAGGGCGGCGTCGTTCGACGAGACATCGCATTCGCCCCGCCGATGCCGCTGATCACCAACGAAGCGCTTCAAGGCATCGACATCCTGTTCGTGTCTCCCGTCCAGCCCGCGCTCTCCGACTGCGAGGTCGCGGCGATCGGCAGTTTCCTCAACGCAGGTGGCGGAGTGTTCGCCTTCGCAAACGACGCCGGCTCGGAACTCGCTGCGCTCGTCGGGGCCGCCGACGGCGGTATCGGCGAGGGCAACGGCCTGGTGCTGCCCGGCAACGCCATGACCTCCGGCCCGTTCGGAGTCGTGAGCGGCACGCTCGGATGGTCCTTCCACCGCGTGTTCGCCTCGCTCGGAAAGGGAGGACAGCCGTGCATCGCTTCGAGCGGCAACCTCGCCGCATCGTTCACGCGCGGCGCCGGACGGCTGATCATCGTCAACGACGAGGAATGGTGCGGCGACGCGACGCTCAACGGCTGCGCATCGTCGTGGATGCCCAGCGAGCCGCGGCTCGCGATGTTCCTGAACTCGGTCGCGTGGGTGACGCCCGCTCCGTCGTTCTCGTATGTCGAGCCAGGACCGACGCCCGACCTCGATTGCGACGGCGATGTCGATGCATTCGACCTCGCGATTCTGCTGAACGCCTGGGGGCCCTGCGCCGGTTGCCGCGCCGACATCAACCGCGATGGACAGGTGGACGGCAAGGATCTCGCGGTTCTGCTCGTAAACTGGTCCGCTTGACCGCCCCGCGACCTCCCTCGATCAGGAACGCTGACGACGACGACGGCGCCGCACTCGCGAAGCTTGCGAGCCGTTCGTTCTTCGACGCCTACCGCGACACCGACGATCATGGCGTGATCGCGGAGTACTGCGCGCGCCACTTCACGGTGGAACGCATCAAGTCGATCCTGGCCGACCCGCAATCGACGGTGCTCGTCGCGGAAGCGGACGGCGGACTTCTCGCCGGCTATGCGCACCTCGCCGAGTCGCACGCGCCGACCTGCGTCGGCGGCCCGCGGCCGATCGAACTCGTGCGGCTCTATCTCGACAGGGCATGGATCGGCCACGGCGTTGGCGCCGCGCTCATGCGCGCAGCGCTCGACGAGGCGGCCCGGCGCGACGCACGCACGCTGTGGCTTGGCGTGTACGAGCGCAACCAGCGCGCGATGGCGTTCTACCGCCGGTTCGGCATGCAGGTGGTCGGCACCAAGCCCTGGGAATGGGGCGGCGAGACCTTCCAGGATCCCGTGATGGCGCGCGCGCTCTGAATCGACTCAGATCCGAAACGAAGACGCGCGCCGTTCCAGCGCGCGCCACTCTTCCGAACCGGGGACGAGCTTGCCTGCATTGAGACTCGGCACCGTCACCGTGGGGCCATCGGTCGTGGCTGCCGCGGAACCGGCGGTGCCGGCCGCAGACTTGGCAGCAACGCCCGGAATCGACACCGCCGCCGGTCCTTTCGGGGTCGCGGTCGGGATGGGATTGATTCCGGGGGTCGGAGTGGCCGGAGACATCGGAGCAACAATTCCTACTGTGATATTCGGCCGTTCACGGCAAGCAGACGCAAAAAGCGTTCAAATTCCCGCTGTCGCCGCCATGGACGCCGGCATGAAGGTCCTATTCCAACGCTTCCGCGGCCGCGGAACGAGGGTCGGACGCGCCGCTCCCCTATCATCGAACCCCCATGGCCACGCCCGAGAAGTCGATTCGTGTACGAGGTGCGCGCGAGCACAACCTCAAGAACCTCTCGGTCGAGATCCCCCGCGACAAGCTCGTCGTGATCACGGGCGTGTCCGGTTCGGGCAAGAGTTCGCTTGCGTTCGACACCATCTTCGCCGAGGGGCAGCGCAAGTACATGGAGTCGCTCTCCGCGTACGCGCGCCAGTTCCTCGACCAGATGCAGAAGCCGAATGTCGAGGCGATCGAGGGCCTGCCGCCGACCATCGCGATCGAGCAGCGCTCGGGCGGACACAGCCCGCGCTCGATCGTGGCGACCACGACGGAGATCTGGGACTACCTGCGCCTCCTCTACGCGCGCTGCGGCACGCCGACCTGCTGGCACGCGAAGGAGACCGGCAAGGGCAAGTCGAAGTCGGTGCATGTCTGCGGCAAGGAGATCACTGCGTCGAATCCGAGCCAGATCGTCGAGACGCTGGTGACGAGGTTCGCCGGCAAGCGCGCCATGCTGTGCGCGCCCGTCGTGCGCGCGAAGAAGGGCTTTCACCGCGAGGTGCTCGAGGGGCTCCAGAAGCAGGGCCTCGTGCGCGCGCGCGCGAACGGCGCCGTGGTCGACCTGCGCGAGGTCCTGAAGAATGGCGGCGAGAATCCGCTCGGCTTCGGCCGCTACGAGATGAACGACATCGATGCGGTCGTCGACCGCATCATGCTCGAGGAGCCGGCGCGCCAACGCATCGCGGAGAGCGTCGAGACGGCCCTGAAGCTCGCCGAGGGCTCGCTGGTGGTGCTCGTCGAGGATGCGGCGGGCAAGGAACCCGGCGCGAAGGACGGCTGGGTCGAGCACCGCTTCAGCGAGAAGTTCGCCTGCCCCGACCACCCCGAGTGCGCGCTCGACGAGCTCGAGCCGAGGCTCTTCAGCTTCAACTCTCCGCAGGGCGCCTGCCCCGCGTGCGCGGGCCTCGGCACCGTGAACGAGTTCGACGAGGCGCTGTGCGTGCCCGACATGACGAAGTCGCTGCGCGAGGCGATCCAGCCGTGGCGGCGAAACGGGCGGCGCATGAACATCTACTACGCGCGCGCGCTGCGCAGCTTCGCGGCGCTTGCGAAGGTCGACCTCGACACGCCGTACGCGGATCTATCCGCGAAGACGCGCACGGCGCTGATGTGGGGTTCGTCGGCCGAGGGCGTGAAGCTCGCGTTCGAGTGGGAAGGCGTGCTGCCGCACCTCAAGCGCCGCGCCACCGAGACGGAGAGCGAGAATGTGAAGGAGCGCCTCATGGCCTACATGAGCCAGGCGCCCTGCCCCGCGTGCAGCGGACGGCGCCTGCGCACCGAGTCGCTCGCGGTCAAGCTCAAGAGCGGCACGCTCGCGCTGTCGATCAGCGATGTGGCGGCGATGACCGTGTCGCGCGCGCTCGCCTTCGTCCAGTCGATCGACCTCTCGAAGGAATCGCGGCAGATCGCCGCGCCGATCCTCAAGGAGGTCGAGGCGCGCCTCGGGTTCCTCGCATCGGTCGGGCTCGACTACCTCTCGCTCGACCGCACGAGCTCGACGCTCTCCGGCGGCGAGGCGCAGCGTATCCGCCTCGCGACGCAGGTCGGAAGCGGCCTCGTCGGCGTCTGCTATGTGCTCGACGAACCGACGATCGGCCTGCACCAGCGCGACAACGACCGCCTCATCGCGACGCTGCGGCGGCTTTCCGACATCGGCAACACGGTCCTCGTCGTCGAGCACGACGAGGACCTGATGCGCGCGGCCGACTGGCTCGTCGACATCGGCCCCGGGCCCGGCCGGCACGGAGGCGCGCTTGTCGCCGAGGGAAATCTCGCGCAGATCGCGGCGCACCCGACGAGCCTCACCGGCGAGTATCTCTCGGGCCGGCGCAAGGTCGAGGTGCCGAAGAAGCGCCGCGCGGTGAGCGAGTCGAACGCGATCGTCGTCAAGGGTGCGGCCGCGAACAACCTGCAGGACATCGATGTCGCGTTCCCGCTCGGCGGGCTCGTGTGCGTGACGGGCGTCTCGGGCTCGGGCAAGTCGACGCTCGTCAACGACATCCTGCTTCAGGCCGCGCGCAAGCATGTGCTCGGCGAGAATGTCAATCCGGGCGCGCACACTCGCGTCACGGGCTTCGGCAAGATCGCCCGCGTCGTCGAGGTGGACCAGTCGCCGATCGGCCGCACGCCGCGCTCGAACCCCGCGACCTACACGGGGATCTTCGACGAGATCCGCCGCATCTGGTCGCTCGTCCCCGAGTCGAAGATCCGCGGCTACGAGCCGGGGCGCTTCTCGTTCAATGTGAAGGGCGGACGCTGCGAGGCCTGCCAGGGCCAGGGCGTGAAGCGCATCGAGATGCACTTCCTCCCCGATGTGTTCGTCGACTGCGAGGTCTGCAAGGGCAAGCGCTACTCGCGCGAGACGCTCGAGATCAAGTACCGCGGCAGGACGATCGCCGATGTCCTCGACGCGACCGTCGAGGACGCGCTCACCTTCTTCGACGCGCATCCGAAGATCAACCGCATGCTCGAGTGCCTGCGCGATGTCGGCCTCGGATACATCCAGCTCGGGCAGGCGTCGACGACTCTCTCGGGCGGCGAGGCGCAGCGCGTGAAGCTCGCGACCGAGCTCGGAAATGCGACCGACGCGCCGACCCTCTATGTGCTCGACGAGCCGACGACGGGCCTGCACTTCGCCGATGTCGCGCGCCTGCTGACGGTGCTCGAGCGTCTCGCCGACAAGGGGCACACGCTCGTCGTGATCGAGCACAACCTCGATGTCGTCAAGTGCGCCGACTGGATCGTCGACCTCGGTCCCGAGGGCGGCGACCGCGGCGGCACGGTGGTGGCGACGGGCACGCCCGAGCAGGTCGCCCGCGACAAGGCGAGCTGGACCGGACGCTGGCTGAAGCCGATGCTCGCAGCGCCCGCGCGCGAGACCGCGCGCACCGCTTCCGCGAAGACGACCGCAGCCGCCACGCGCTGAATGCGCGAAGCGGCTGCGGATGTTCGTCGCGCGATGCCGGCACCGCACGCGTGCCGGCGGACGGGCGTCACTTCTTCGACTTGGCTTCCTTGACCTTGATCTCGGGACCGGGCATGACCTGGCCCTCGACCGGCGTGAAGATGACGCCGATGTGATGGGTCGCCGACGGCGCCTTGCGCGTGGTGTTGGCACGGCCGCGGGCGCGGCGCGCGATCTCGTCGATCTCGTTGCAAAGCGCGCGGAGGCGTCCGGATTCCTCGTCGGTGAAGTTCTCCCAGTGGAGGCTGATGCGGCGGCCCGGCACCCCGCCGGCGCGGCGGTCGAGCGCGGCGGCGCGGCTCTCGGTCAGCCACGGACGGTAGAACTCGGCAAGCCTCTGCTGGTCGCGCTTGGAGTCTCCCTCGACCTCGAGGGAGATATCGCCGACCGTGCAGCGGTAGTAGCGCGGCCGCTTGCCCCTGCGCCCCGGAGTCGGCGCGCCGGCGCGTGAGACCAGCAGACCCGCCTTCTCGAGGTGTCGGAGGTGGAAGTAGAGCGCGGTTCGGTTCAAGCCGACCGCCTGGGCGAGTTCCGTCACCGAGGTTTCCCCGAGGCGGCGCGCCGTCTCGAGGATCCGAAGTCGGAGGGGCAGGCGAACGGCTTGCCAGAGTGGCGTGCGGGAAAGTTGCATGTTGGGAGAGTCGGTCTGGGTTTCGGGCATGTCACACCACACGACGGGCGCGGCGGCCGACAGGCCGTGCCAGAGTTTCAGGGGAGAACGCCGAACGGACCGCAGGGATACGGTCTCGATCGGACCCGAAGAGGCGATACCCGCGCGCTGCGCCGGCATCCGCGTCTTCGTACGACCGCATCCAGATGGAATGCGGCACTTTTCCTTGGAGGTTGATCGAACCCGCGACAGACGCAGCGCTCATCGAGCGATCGCTTCGCCAAAGTCCTGGGCCGATTCAGGAACGATGAAACTCCTAAAATTCGCCCAACTTGTCAAGAGCATAGGCATCGTCTGCAGGCCATTGCGAGAAATCGGATGAATAGACGCATACGAAACTTGGAAAGAACTCGGGTGCGACGCCGATTCGCGCGGCCATCGGCGAGATCGAGGCTCGATACCATGACATCATGTCCGACTTTCCGCCGGTTGCAGAGCCGCATCTCGCGCTGCGCGTGCTGATGATGCCGCGCGACACGAACCACCAAGGCACCATCTTCGGCGGCATCATCCTCGCGCACATCGACCAGGCGGGCTATGTCGAGGCGCGCCGCCATGGACTGCACCGCTGGGTGACGGCGAGCGTCGACCGCGTCGACTTCAAGGCGCCCGTCGTCGTCGGAGAGGTGGTCGAGTTCAAGACGCGCACCATCCGCCTCGGCCGCAGTTCGGTGACCGTGCAGGTCGTCGTCGACTCGGAGCGCCTCGACGGAACCTGGTCGCGCGTCACCGAGGCGCAGCTGACCATGGTCGCGGTGGATCCGACCGGCAGGTCCATCCCGTTCCGCGAAACTCCCCCTGCCGCGCGCGAATGAGCCAGCCAGCCCGCATCGCCATCCTCATCTCGGGCGGAGGTCGCACCGCCCGGAACATCCACGAGGCCTGCCGCGACGGCCGCCTCGCCGCGCGCGTGGGACTCGTCGTCGCGCACCGCGAGGACATCGCCGGCGTCTCCCGCTGCCGCGAACTCGGGCTTCGGGTGGCGGTCGTGCCGCCCGGTGACGCGCTCGCAGACCGCATCGACGCCTGCCTTGCGGCGGCCGAAACCGATCTCGTCTGCCTCGCCGGATACCTGCGCCGTTTCCGCGTCGGTTCCCGGTGGGCGGGCCGCACGCTGAACATCCACCCGGCGCTTCTTCCTCGCTTCGGCGGGAAGGGCATGTACGGCACGCGCGTCCACGAGGCCGTGCTCGCGGCGGGAGCGCGCGAATCGGGCTGCACGGTGCACGAGGTCGACGAGGAGTACGACCATGGCGCCACGCTTGTCGAACGGCGCTGCCCGGTGCTTGCGGGCGACACGGCGGATTCGCTCGCGGAGCGCGTCTATCGTGAGGAACTGGCTGCGTATCCACAGGCGATCGCCATGATGCTCGAGCGAATCACCCGAACCACGACCGGCGCAGGCCTCGCAGGATGAGCGCTCGCGTGGCCACCGCTCTTCTCGCGGCGAGCCTCGCCCTGCTCGGAGCGACGCTCCCCGCGCAGCCGGCCTCCGCGTCTCCGCGCCAGTCCTCCGCGACGCCGCCGGTTCCCGGACAGGCGGCGATCGACGCCGCGCTCAAGTCGCGGGACTTCGCGAAGGCCGAACAGCTCATCGCACGAAGAGTGGCGTCCGGCGACCGCGATCCGATCCTCCTCTACAACCATGCGTGCGTGCTCGCGCAGCTCGGAAGGCTCGAGGAAGCGGAGAAGCAGCTTCTCGAGAGCGTGAAGGCGGGCTTCGCCGAGTTCGACCAGATGGAAGCCGACGCGGATCTCGATCCGATCCGCGACGGCCGCACCTACACCTCGATCATGGAGGCGCGCGAGCGTCTTCTCGAGAAGGCCGCGAAGCGCGGCCCCGCGCGTCCCGCGCGGCGCGCGGCGCCCGACCCGCTCGCGCGCTGGAAGGACGAGCACGGCGACCAGTACCGCTACGAACTCGTGGCCGAGCGGGGACTCTCGTTCGCGACATACCTCGACGACGCGTCGCACAAGCGCATGCGCGAGCTGCTCGAGCGCCTCGAGCGCCATCTTCTGAAGGCCTACTTCGAGAAGCCGCCCGAGGACCCTGCGCTCATCGCGATCGTGCGGCCCGAGGACGCGGCGAAGTACCTCGACAAGCCGGAGATCCGGGGGATGTACCTCCATCGCGAGCGGCGGCTCGTGTCGCGCGACACGGGGCAGAGCCTGACGCACGAGTTCGTGCATCTCCTGCACTTCGCCGACATGGAGCGCCGCAACCAGCGGCATCCGATCTGGATCCAGGAGGGACTCGCGAGCCTCTACGAGGACTACACCCTGAACGAGGACGGGAGCGTCGAGTTCCATCCGAACATCCGCTTCAACATCGCGCGCAAGCAGGTCGTCTCGCGAACCGCTCGCGACTGGAGGGAACTGTTCGCGATGTCGGGCGACCGCTTCATGCAGGATGCCGAGCGGCACTACCCGCAGGTGCGTGCGATCTTCGAGTTCTTCGCGCGGGAGAGAAGGCTCGAGGCGTTCTACAAGGCGCTGATCGAGACCTCGCGGGAGGATCCGACCGGCGTCCGGGCGGTCGAGCGCGCCTTCGGCGAGCCGCTTCCGAAGGTCGAGGCGCGGTGGCGGACCTGGATGACGGCGCGCGGAGAGATCGACGACCGCGTCTCCCGCGGCGACGCGTCGCTCGGCATCACGGTCGAGGATGCGGGCGATGGCGCGCGAATCCGCTCCTTCGTGATCGGGTCGGCGGCGCGCGCGGGAGGACTTCGGGTCGGCGATGTGATCTTCTCGGTCGCCGGGATCCCCGTGCGCAACCGCGACGAACTCATGCTCGCCGTCGCCCGCCTGAAGCTCGGCGAAGCGATCGAGGTCCGCTTCCGCCGCGACGGCGCGGACCGGTCCGAGATGGTCACGCCTCGACCGCTCGGCCGATGAGCGGAGTTTCCCGAGGACACAGGGATCCTCGCGCGACCTACACTCACTCGCATGCATTCGATCGAACGAAGTGAGGCTCCGGGCGCCGCATCGGCCGGTGCGCCCAAGCGGGCAGGCGGCGGCATGAGGTTCTTCCTGCGGGGGCTCGGCGTCATCCTGCCGAGCGTGCTGACGCTCTGGATCCTGGTCGCGGCCTTCCGCTTCATCGACGGAAACATCGCCGCACCGATCAACGCCGGCCTCCGCTTCGGCGTCGCGACCGTCGCCGGCGCTTCCGACATCGAGCAGTTCCGCGCCACCCCCGAGGCGCTTCAGGCCGAGATCTCCCGGGCCGAGCGGCTGCGGCTCGACGCCTCGGAGAGCGCGGCCCGCGCGCGCGTCATCCGGGCGAATGTCGCCGAGTGGTGGGAGTCGCGCTGGTACCTCGACCTCGCGGGGCTGGCCCTCGCCATCGTCGCCGTCTACATCCTGGGACGCCTCGTAGGCGGTTATATCGGTCGCCGCCTCCTGGCCGCCTTCGAGTCGGGAATGCTCTCGGTCCCGGGCATCCGAAGCGTCTATCCCGCATTGAAGCAAGTGGTGGAGTTTCTCTTCGGAAGCGAACGGAAGAAACTCAGTTTCAACCGAGTGGTGATGATCGAGTATCCCCGCCCCGGCATCTGGTCGATGGGCTTGGTGACGGGAGATGCCGCCCGCGAAGTGCAGGCGGCCGTAGGCGACTCAGTGACGGTCTTCGTTCCAAGCTCTCCGACGCCGTTCACAGGGTGGACCGTCACCGTCCCGCGCGACCAAGTTCGCGAACTTCCCATCACCATAGACGAGGCTCTCCGCTACCTTGTGTCGGCGGGAGTCGTCGTGCCCGGCGACAGGAACGGGACAAAGCCCTCAAACCAGGTCGGCACGGCCTGAAGTGCGTGCGGCCATTGACCGAAAGGGAGAACCATGCAAGTCAACATCAAGGGCAAGCATCTCGAGATCACCGAAGCCATCGACGCCTATGTGCGCAAGAAGACCGAGCGGCTCACCCGCTACTTCGACCGCGTGCAGTCGATCGACTGCATCATCGAGAAGGAGCCGAATGCGTACCATGTCGAGTTCATCGTCGATGTGGAGCATCATGAGGACTTCATCGTGAACTACCGTGATCCCGATCTCTACGCCGCGATCGACCTCGCCATCGACCGAGAGGCCCGCCAGATCGTCGAGCACAAGAAGCAGATCCGCAACCACAAGCATCCCCACTGACGCGGAAGCGCCGAAGCCCGCACAGCCGAAGAGCAGCCCATGAAACTCCGAGACATCGTCGTCGAGAAGGCCATCGTCCCCAACATGGTCGCGGTGAAGCGCGATGACGCGATCCGCGAGCTGCTCGACGCGATGGTGTCGGCCGGCAAGGTGTCGGCCGACATGCGCGACTCGTTCGCCAAGGCGATCATCGCGCGGGAGAACAAGGGTTCGACCGGCCTCAATCACGGGGTCGCCATTCCGCACACCAAGTCGCCCGCCCTCACGTCGCCGATGGCGGCGATCGGCGTCAGCCGGACCGGCATCGACTTCAACTCGCTCGACAAGCAGCCCGTCTTCTCGGTGGTGCTGCTCCTGTCGCCCGAGTCGAAGCCCGAGGCGCACCTCGAGGCGATCCAGGCGATCTTCTCGCACCTCTCGAAGGACCAGTTCCGCCGCTTTCTGCGGCAGGCGAAGTCCATCGACGATGTGAACAGGCTGCTCGACGAAGCAGATGCCGGCCAGGTCAGCCGCTGAGGTTCGATGCGTTCGGCGCAGGCGACCATCGTCAACAAGCTCGGGCTGCACGCGCGGCCGGCGATGACCTTCGTCGAGGAAGCCTCGCGCTTCGACTCCGACATCACCGTCCGCAAGTGCGGCGATGGCGACACCGTGGACGGCAAGTCGATCCTCCAGATGCTGATGCTCGCGGGGACCTGCGGGACCGTGATCGAGATCTCCGCCGACGGCGGTGACGAGGAGTCGGCGCTCGCCGCGCTCGTCGCGCTGGTCGCCGCGCGGTTCGGCGAAGACGAGTAGCCCCGTCCGTCAGTTCGCCGGCTCGCCGATCCGTTCGGTCGTCGTCTCGCGCCGCATCAGTTGCGCGAGCGCCTCGCGCGGCGGCAGGCCTTCGAAGACCATCATCTCGACCGTCTCGCAGATGGGAAGCTCGATCCCCTTCTCGCGCCC
>JBKCZS010000304.1:0-27397 GCA_046337925.1 bacterium
TCCGGAGCCGATCAAGCGCGAACTCGCCCGCATGAAGCGCGAGCTCGGCGAGATGAAGAAGCGCGAGCGCAACTGACGCGCCTCGACGCGAATCGACGAGCCTTGACGCGAATCGACGCGCCTCGCGGCGCGCAGACCACAACCGTACGACGCAAGGGGCGGCCACTCGCTGGCCGCCCCTTTGCATTGACCGCGGCTTCCGCGCGGTCGGCTTGCGAATCGCAGCCGAATCGGTTGCGATGCAGGCATGTCCGATCCGAAGAACGATCCGAGCGCGGCGTCAGACCCACGCATGAGCGCGGGCGGCGCGCGCGCGCACGACTCCGCGGAGCCCGCTCGGCAGGACGATGCGGCGTCGGACGCGGCCGCGTCCGAGGAGGCCGATCCGCGGCTCGGCCGGTGGCGCGTGGTGTTTCCGACCATCGAGGCGGTCATCGGAATGCTCGGGCTCGGCGTGCATGTCGGGTTCGCGGCGCAGATGCTTTTTCCCGAGGTGCGCGAGCGGCAGTTTGGCTTCGAGCTCCCCGATCCACCGGCGATCGTGCGGAACTGGGTGTTGCTCCAGTCGGTGCTGCTCGTGCTGCTCGGAGCGATGCTCGTCGCCGGAAGCGCGATGCTTCTGCGAAGGAATGCGCTCGGATCGAAACTGTGCCTCGCGTGGAGCGTGGCGCGTGTCGCGCTCGTCGCGGCCAACATCGCGGTCGGCTTGAAGGCCTACGAGCAGCAGGTGGGTTGGAGCAAGGACCTGGCCCAAGCCATGCGCGACGGTCGTCTCAAGCAGGGCGTCGAGGAGTCGGCGCTCCAGCCGATCCCGACCGACCAGGCGACGCGCAGCGCGCTGACGCGCCAGCTCACCGTCATCTCGTTCGCTTCCGCGACCTGGCCATGCGTGCTGCTGATCGTCCTCACGCGCCGCCATGTCCGTGAGGAAGTGCTTGGCTGGCGGCGCCGCGCGTAGACGGTCAACCGACCTCGCGGCGCTGGAAGAGCACCGTGGCGAGCGAAAGCAGCGCCGTGACCAACGCGAGGGTGTAGGGGACGGTGAACCCGATGTAGTCGAAGGGGATCGACTTCTTCTGGGTCAGGGCGTCGGAAAGCCAGAACACCTGGAAGTTCGGCAGCGCGGCGCGGCAGGCCGAGAAGAACCCCTTGGCGAGGATGCCGGTCTCGGCATCGGACGCGAGGCGGGATCCCAGCATCCAGTCGGACAGCAGGCCGAGCAGGAACACGCCCACGACCACGACGAGCGTGAACACCTGCCCAAGCCGGGTGCTTGCCGCGATGGCGACCGCGTTGAGCACCAGCGTGGCGAGGCCGATCAGGAAGAGCGCCTTCCACATCTCGGGCTCGAACTGCTTCGAGAGCGGGACGGAATTCCACTCCGCATCGAAGAAGAGCGCCATCAGGTAGGCGAACGCGAGGAGCGGAACGCCCACGCCGATCGTCCACGCCGAGAAGTTCTTGTTGTAGAAGAAGTTCATCCACGCGCCGCCGCCGATCGCGACGAGGATCGCCGCGAGGCCGAAGGTGATCACCGGCATGTGGAGCGGGTCGCGCACCGTCTGCAGCGTCCCGTGCATCTCGACCAGCATGTAGACGAGGCCGAGATAGAGGAGCGCAAGCGACATCGTGATCGAGACGCCGACGAACTTGCCAACGATGAACACGGGGCGTGACACGGGCTTCGAGACGACCGTCAGCACGGTGCGGTTGTCGATCTCGCGCGCGAGGACATTGGTCGCGATGAACGCGGACAGCACGGCCGTCGCCAGGAACACCGTCGCGAGGCCGAGGTCGATGAACATGCGCTGGTCGTCGCGCATGGTCCACGCGCTGAACGGGTTGCAGAGCACGATCAGGAGCGTCGCGGCACCCGCCACCACGAGCAGGATCGGCTGCCGGACCGACTCGAGGAAGGTGTTGCGGGTGATGGCGAGGAACTGCTCGAGGAACGACATGGCTGGACTCGGAAGGGCTGGACTCGGAAGGGTACCCGCGCGGCGACCGGGCGTTCGGACAGGTGGGTTCTGCGGCTGCGAGGCGGGGCCGTTGCGTGGGCTCCGGCCGCGCCCCGCGTGAAGGGGTTTGAGCGTTCCAGACGCGCGAATCTCGCGTTTGTGGCGACCGGGCGACCGCCTCGGTCTCGGCGGTCGGGTGCGACCGCGAAGGAAGAAATGGATTGTTTGAACGCGCAGGGCCCGAAACAAGTTCGAACTTCCACACGGTCGACCCGCGTACCTTACAGTACCGCCCCAGCCCTTGGGGCTGGTCATTTCTGTCCGCCGGTTGCCATGGTGCCGACTTCGTGACGCCCGAGGCCAACCGGTTCCGTCCGAGCCTGATTCTGCACGCCTGACCGATGCGCATCGATCACCACGCCTATCAGAGGGCCACGCGTGTCGCCTCCGCTGGATTTGCCGTCCAGCTTGCGATCGCACTCCTTCTCCTCATCTTCGGCAAGACCACGGGCCCGATGCTCGGCGACCCGACGCGGATCCTGCCGGGCCAGCCGCCGCCACCGACGCTCAGCGACTCCGCGAGCGTGATCGCCGCCGCGTGGGCGTTCAGCGGCCTCGTGGTCTGGCTCGGCCTGATCCTGATCTTCCACCAGCACAAGCTCGAGCGGCTCGAGTCGCTCGAGTTCGACTCCGGTCCTCGCGTCGACGACCAGGGCCGCATGTTCGCGGCCGACGACGCGCGGGTCGCGCGCAAGCGCCTCGACCTGATGCACCGCATCCTGATGCCGGCGCTGAGCCTGGTGTACGCGGGGCTTCTCGTGGGACTCGCGTGGGCGGTGATCTGGTGGATGGGCGTCAAGGACGCCGCCGGCGTCGACTACGGAAAGTTCGGCGTCACCGAGCTTCCGGGCTGGCAGCTCGCGGTCGCGTTCGGCTCCGCGCTGATCGCGTTCATCTTCTCGCGCTTCGTCGCCGGCATGGCGGTGCAGAAGGCGTGGGCCAATCTCCGCGGCGGCGCGGCGGTCATGGTCGGCAACGCGCTCGTCTGCTCCGCGCTCGGCGTCGGAACGGTCTTCCTGCTTCTCGAGGAGAAGCCCGGCGACGCCACGCCGGTCCTCGAGGCGATCTCCTACGGCATCGCGTTCTTCATGATCGCGGTCGCGACGGAGACGCTGCTCAACTTCGTCCTCAACCTCTACCGTCCGCGGCGCGCGGGCGAGACGCCGCGGCCGGCCTTCGACTCGCGCGTCCTGAGCCTGCTCGCGGCGCCCGATTCGATCGTGCGCTCGATCAACGAGGCCGTGAACTACCAGTTCGGCTTCGACATCACGAGCTCGTGGGGCTACCAGCTCCTGCTCCGCAACTTCGCGAAGCTTGCCGTGATCGGCATCGTGGTCGTGCTGGCGCTCACCACGCTCGTCGTGGTCCAGCCGCAGGAGCAGGCGGTGCGCCTGCGCTTCGGCGAGCGCGTCGGCAAGGTGTACGAGGGCGGGCCCATGGCGAAGCTGCCGTGGCCCGTCGACAGCGCGCTCGTCTACGACGTGAACCTCGTGCGCGAACTCCCGCTCGGCATCGTGCAGCCCGTCCAGCCGGGCGAGGTCATCACCTGGGGTGCGCAGACGGGCGAACTCGACAAGAACGCGAATCTCTTCCTCGTCGGCGCCGGCGCGCGCCTGACGCCTGCGCGTTCCAACGCGCAGGGCTTCAGCCTCAGCGAGGCCGTGGCCGAGGCACAGGCGACCGACCAGTTCTCGCTCGTCGAGGCGGACATCGTCCTCCAGTACCGCGTCCGCAGCGGCCAGCTCGAGAAGTTCCTCGACTTCTCGAACGACGCCCGCGGCCGTGGCGACCAGCTCAACATGCGCGAGCGCATGCTGAAGTCGGTCGCCATGCGCGAGGTGACGCGCGTGATGAGCACGCGCTCGCTCGACCAAGTCCTCACTCCTCCGATCGACCAGCCGCTCGTCGATGTCCTCGCGACCTCGATCCAGGCCGCGTACGACGCGCTCGACTGCGGCGTCGAGGTGGTGGGCGTGAGCATCCCGCGCCTGCGGCCGCCGGGTTCGGAAGGCGGCAAGTTCGAGGAGCTCTCGATCGCGAAGCAGAACGGCCGGCGCCAGCTCGAGAAGGAGCAGAGCACCGTCAACACGAACCTCAGCATGATCGTGGGCGATGTCGCGCGCGCCGAGGAGCTCGTGAAGGGGATCGGCGAGCTCAAGCAGCTCGAGTCGGAGTTCGCGCGCAGCAAGGACCCCGCGGTGCGCGCCAAGGCCGACGAGCTTCAGGCGCGTCTCGAGCAGATCGTGATCGACTCGCGCGCCCGTGCCGCGAGCGTGATCTCGGCCGCGCGCGCCGCGCGATGGTCGACGCTGATGGACGCGCAGGCGATCTCGCAGGAAGTCCTCGGTCAGGCCTCCGCGTGGAAGGTCGACCCCGAGCTCTACAAGGCGCGCAAGACCATGGAGGTCCTCGGTCAGGCGCTCGCGAGCGTCCGCGTGAAGTACATGCTGCTGCCCGACGCGGACCGCATCAAGCTCGACATCGAGATGCAGGAGCCGAGTTCGGGCCTGAACCTCGGCGAGTACATGGAGAAGAAGGACGGCGGCGAGGGCGGTTGACGCCCTCGGCCCCGCGGCGTCCCCGGAACGAATCAAGCACGCGAGCGACTGCGGTCGCCCGCATCAGACAGACGGAAGACAGTCATGAACAAGCGCACTTCGGCATTCGCACTTGGACTCGCAATCCTCGCGGTCCTCGTCCTCTACAGCACGACCTACACCGTGAACTTCCATGAGTTCGCGATCCGCACGCGCTTCGGCGTCCCCGCGGGCGTCGAGCGGTCGGCGGGTCTCCACTTCAAGTACCCCTTCTTCATCGACACGGTGACGAAGATCGACCGCCGCATGCAGATCGTCGAGAGCCCGCTCCAGACGGTGCAGACGAGCGACGGCCTGCAGGTCGTCGTCCGCGCGTACCTCTTCTGGAAGGTCGGCGAGACCGACGAGTCCGCGCAGAACTTCCTGCAGAGCTACGAAGGCTCGCTGCAGGAGGCCGGCTCCGACCTCGAGCAGACGCTCGCGGGTGCGGTCAAGGCAGTCTCCGGGTTCAAGTTCGACGAGCTCGTCGGACCGAAGGCCCGGCTCGCCGACGCCGAGAAGGCGATCCTCGCCGGTCTCGGCGGCGCGCGCGCCGCGGGCGTCGAGCCCGTGTCGGTCGGCCTGTCGCAGGTCGTGCTGCCGCAGAAGACCACCGTCAGCGTGCTCTCGCGCATGGCCGAGGTCCAGAACACGCTCCGCGAACTCGAGGCCGCGCGCGCCGCGTCGCAGGCCGAGGCGATCCGCAGCCAGGCGAAGAGCCAGGCCGACACCATCGTCGCCTTCGCGACCCAGTGGGCGTCGCGCATCGAGGGCAAGGGAAGCGAAGAGGCGACCGCCTACTACGAGAAGATGAAGGAGTATTCGGATCTCGCGACCTTCCTCGCGTGGCTCGACGCCCTGAAGGCGGGCCTCCGCGGCTCGACCACCTACATCGGCGACACCACGCGCGCGCCGTTCCACCTCCTTGATCTCGACGCCCCGGTCGGCGCCAACGGCATTCCGCAGCCGAGCGGCGAGAAGAAGCAGTCGGCCTCGGCGACGGCCACGGAGAGCGAGCGATGACGACGGATCCGACCGATCCACTCGGGCAGCCGCCGCAGGGCGAGCCGATCGCGCCGCGACGCTCCGCGAGCGCGCGGTTCGATGTCTCCGCGCAGGGCGAGGAATCGCTTCGCGAGGCGCTCGACCCGGCGACCAACTCGCTCGGTGACGCGCTCAAGCTGTCCTACCGCATCCTCCAGCTCGGCATCGTGGTGCTTCTCGGTGCGTTCCTCCTCTCCGGCTTCAAGTCGGTGAACGAGGGCGACACGGGCGTGCGCACGCTGTTCGGCGCGATCGCAGGCAGGGATGGCAGCGAGCAGCTCGAGCCGGGCTTCCAGCCCTTCTGGCCGTATCCGATCGGCGAACTCATCGTCTTCCAGCAGAGCACGAAGGGCATCCCGATGTCGCAGGACTTCTGGCCTGCGCCGATGCAGCAGGGCGATGCGCGGCAGAAGACCATGCAGGAGCAGATCGACTCCGCGACGCCGGACTCCGGTCTTCGGCCCGGCCCGATCGGCATCGGCGACGGATCGCTCCTGACCATGGACGGCGACATCGCCCACGCGCGCATCGAGGTGTCGTACGAGATCGTCGATGCGGTGAAGTACCTCCGCGCCGTCAATCCCGCCGACGCGGTCGACTTCGTGAAGGCGGCGGTGCGGCAGGGCGCGGTCGAGGCGGCCAGCTCGCTCACGCTCGCCGAGTTCACCGACACGCGCGACCTGCTTGGACCGGCGATCACGGAGCGCGCCCAGCGCACGCTCGACCGCCTGAATGTCGGCATCCGCCTCACGAGCGTCGCGACGAGCGACCGCATGGCGCCGTTCGCCGTCGAGAACCGCTACCGCGATGTGCAGACCGGCCGCGAGAACGCGAAGGCCGTCGTCGAGCGCGCGCGCCAGGAAGCCGTCAAGGGGCTTACCGAGGTGGCGGGCGGCGAGGTCTATGTCGAACTGCTGCAGTTGATCCGCGGCTACGAGGAACTCCTCGGCGCGGGCAAGACCGCGGAGGCCGAGGCGAAGCTCGTCGAACTCGGACAGCGCATGGAGGCCAACGATGTCGGCGGCGAGGTCGCCCGCGTCGTGGCCCGCGCCAAGGCGTCCGAGGCCTCGCTGCGTGCGGGTCTCGAGCGCGACCTCCGTCGGCTCGAGAGCCTCGCGCCGAGCTTCCGCGATTCTGGCGCGCAGATCGTGCGCCAGCTGTGGATCGACGCGGTGCGCCAGGTGCTCGAGGATCCGCTCGCGGAGGTCTATGCGGGTCCGAACGGGCTCGGGTCGGTCGCGCTGCGGCTCACGAGTTCGAACGAGATCATGCAGCTCCGGCGCCGGGCGGAGATCGATCGCCAGAAGGCCGAGCAGGCCGCGCGCGACGCGGGCATCTTCTTCGCGCCGAACTCGGAGCAGATCACGATCGACCGCGCCGGGCGCATGCTGAAGCGCGACGCGAGCGGCGCGCTCGGCAAGGAGTGACGCGAAGGATTGATGCGAGGGACCGACGCGAAGGACTGACGAGCAGGGGCCGACGGGCAGTGAACCAGACAGCACGGGCCGGAGTACCGACGGCCTGAAGAACGGCATGCGCCGCACGCATGCGAGGATCAAGCATGGCGAACGCACAGCAAGGCTCCACCGACCGCATCGTCGACGCGACCGGTCTGACCAAGACCTTCACCGACTTCTGGCTGCGCTCCACGGCGCGGGCGGTCGACGGCATCGACTTCCACATCGACCGTCACGAGATCTTCGGCCTTCTCGGGCCGAACGGCTCGGGCAAGTCGACGACGATCAAGATGATCCTCGGCCTGCTGCACAAGACCCGCGGCCGTCTCGTGGTCTTCGGCCGCGATCCGAGCGATGTCGCCGTGAAGCGCAAGATCGGCTACCTCCCCGAGGAGACCTATCTCTACCGCTTCCTCAATCCGACCGAGACGCTCGACTACTACGGCAAGCTGTTCGGCCTCGACCGCCGCACGCGCGCGCGTCGCACCGCCGAACTGCTCGAGATGGTCGGTCTCGAGGGCGTGGCGCACCGTCCCGCCGGCGAGTTCTCCAAGGGCATGGCGCGCCGTCTCGGCCTCGCGCAGGCGCTTGTGAACGACCCCGAGCTCCTCATCCTCGACGAGCCGACCTCGGGTCTCGACCCGCTCGGCACGCGGCAGGTCAAGGATCTCATCCTCGAACTCGGCCGCCGGGGCAAGACCATCCTGCTCACCTCGCACCTTCTCGCGGATGTCGAGGATGTCTGCGACCGCATGGTGATCCTGTACGGAGGCAAGATCCGCGCCGCCGGAACGAGCGACGAACTGCTCGCCGACACGCAGCACACCCTGCTGCGCACGCCGCGCCTCAGCGAAGGCGCGATCCGCGCCGTCGAGCAGGCGCTGAACTCCACGCAGGGGGTCGGCATCGAGTCGGTGCAGTCGCCGCGGCAGACGCTCGAGTCGCTCTTCCTCGACATCGTCGAGCGCGCGCGCGCCGAGCAGCTCGCGACGAGCGGCGCCCAGTCGGGTGGCCGCATCGCGTCGTTCCTCCAAGGGCAGGGCGAGACGCCGGCCGATGGCGGCTCGGTGGTCGACGCACTCGTCAAGGCGACGGCGGATCCTGCGCCCAAGTCGGTGCTGCGCGAGCCCGCTCGGGCACCGGTTGCACCTCGCGGCGCCGATACGGCCATGGTCGATGCGCTCGTCGATCCGACGAAGGCGGCGACGCCTGCGGCCCCGGCGCGCAAGCCGGAGCCGCCGCCGGAGGTCCGCAAGGATGCACGCGGTGGAGGCCCGGACCAGGGCGTGATCGACTCGCTCCTCGGCGGTGGCGACCGACCTGACGGAGGACCGAAGAAGTGAGCCTCACGGACTCCGTGCGTGAGATGCTGACGGCGCTTGGCGCCACGCGCTGGTTCCGGATCGCGGTGGCGGTCGTGCTGTCGCTCGTCGTCGCCACCGCGAGCGTGATCACCTACCGCGCGACTTCGCAGATCGACGCCCTCATGAAGGGCGTGCCCGAGCTCATCCGCGATGTCAACCTCAAGCAGAACAATCCGGTCGCGAAGCAGCTGGCGGAGAAGGGCACGCTCGACTACGGCGGGCTCGTCCTCGGAAACGAGGCGTTCGCAGCCCGCTTCCAAGGCCTCTTCAACGAGGAAGGCAAGCTCGAGCAGATCGGGATCGTGACCGCGACGCTGGTCGGCACGAAGGTGCCCGACTGGCTTCCGCGGTCGTTCGTCGACGCGCCGCTTCTCCCGCTCGGCCTCGGCGTGATCGCGCTCGCGGTCATCAACTTCGCGGCATTCTCCGGGCTTGCCGTTCCGCTCGTCGGAGTCGTGCTTGCAAGCGCGGCGCTCGGAGGCATCGCGAGGGGATTCGGGCGCATCGACCTGTCGGTGAGCCTCGCCGCGATCCCGGCGCTGCTCCTTGCCTTCGCCCTCCTGGTCCGCGCGCTGCTCATGCTGCTCGACCGGGCGTCGCCGGTGTTCGCGATCGCGGGTGGCGTGATCCGCGAGGCCATGAGGCTCCGCATCGCGGTCGTGTTCGCGGCGGTCGCGATCGTCGCGATCCCGCTGCTGCCGCAGTGGATCGATCCGTCGTCGCCGCTCCGCTATCAGGTGCAGACCTTCCTGTCGCGCTCGCTCGATGCGATGTACCTCGTCTGCGCGCTGCTCACGGTGTTCTTCGCCTGCGCGACGGTCGCGTTCGAGATCCGCGACCGCCAGGCGTGGATGACGCTCACGAAGCCGGTGTCGCGGATCTCGTGGCTCACGGGCAAGTGGCTCGGCCTCGTGATCCTCAACGCGGCGATCCTCGCGGTCTGCACGCTGGCGATGATCGCCTTCCTCGCCCAGATGCGCGCGCGTCCGTCGATCGACATGTACGACCGCGCGGCCGTCCGCGAGGAAGTGCTGGTGGCACGAGCGGGCGGTTCGCCGCTCTACCGCGAGCTGCCGCCGGCCGAACTCGAGGCTGCCGTGAAGGAACTGATCGCGGCCGACCCGAACGCCCGCGCCGACATCGAGGAAGGTCGGCGCACCGAGCTCGAGGTCCAGAAGACCATCGCCCGCGTCGTCTACGAGGGGTACCTGAACGAGCAGCGCTCGATCGGCCCCGGCGAGGAAGAGAGCTACACCTTCACGGGCCTCGGTGCCGCGCGCGAACTCGGCGCGATGCTGACGCTCAAGTACAAGTTCTATGCGGGCGAGAGCGACCCCCACGCCCTCTATCCCGTGATCTTCTTCCTCGGCGATGCGCCGGATGCGCGCTGGGTCGACAAGCAGTTCGTCGCCGCGCAGACCAACATCATCTCGGTGCCCGCGTCGGCGATCAAGCCCGATGGAACGCTCGTGATCCGCATCGCGAACCTCCGCTACATGTCGAAGGCCCCCGAGGGCATGCCGCCGTTCATTCCGGGCGACTCGAGCATCGGATTCGATCCAGACGGTCTCGAGCTCCTCTACAAGGTCGACGACTTCGGCCCGAACCTGCTGCGCGCCCAGATCGTGAACCTGCTGAAGCTCTCGTTCGTGGCGATGCTGGCGGTGACGCTGTCGTCGTTCCTCAGCTTCCCCGTGGCCTGCCTCGTGGTCTTCACGATCTTCGCGGCGGGCTCGCTCGCGCCTTACCTCGCGACGAGCATCGACCAGTACCGCATCCGCACCGACTCGGGTTTCCTGAAGGCGGTCGAGAGCGTGATCCGTGGCATCGCGAGCGGCACCGAGTTCTCGGTGCGCGCCTTCGGCGAGGCGCGCGCGAGCGGGCCGCTGGTGGAGGGCCGCCTCGTCTCATGGGAAGTCGTGGTGCGGACCTTCGCGCTGATCGGCATCGCCTGGAGCGGCGTCCTGCTCGTGGTCGGATCGTTCGTCTTCCGGCGCAAGGAACTCGCCATCTACAGCGGGCAGGGAGGCTGACATGCGCGACCGACTTGTACAGCTTGGCGCCGTGGCCGTCCTCGCGGGAAGCGTGGCGGTGGCCGGCATGCTGCAGCCGAAGATGCTCGAGATCGCGGACCGCGACCAGCTCCGCTACACCGACGAGTCGGTCGACGGCGCTCCTCCGATCGTCGCGATCGGCACGGCGATCGGCGCGCTGCGCGGGCTCATCGTCGACTATCTGTGGCTCAAGGTCACCATCCAGAAGGAGAAGGGCCTGCTGTACGAGGTGATGGCCGACACGGACCTCATCACCAAGCTGCAGCCGCGCTTCCCCGAGGTCTGGTCGTTCCACGGCCACAACCTCGCCTACAACATCTCGGTGATGACCAACACCGAGGAGGAGCGGTGGGCCTGGGTCAACCAAGGCATCTCGCTCGTCCGCGAACGGGGCATCCGCTACAACCCGAACGACCTCGAGCTCTGCAAGGAACTCGCGTTCTGGTTCGCGCACAAGATCGACGGCCTCTCCGACGACGCGCATCTCTACTACAAGCGCGAGTTCGCCCGCGAATGGCAGATGGTGCTCGGCGCGCCGCCGTACGACTGGGACGAGCGGAAGGCCTGGATCAAGTCGATCGCGGACGCGCCCGACACGCTCGAGCAGCTCTACGCGAAGGTTCCCGAGACGAAGGCGTTCATCGAGGAACTCGAGACGCGCCTCAAGCCGCTCGGCCCGCGGTTCGAGTTCGCGGTCGACAAGCGGTTCCTGATTCTCTACGGCGAATGGGCCGCGCGCCAGGCGTCGCCGTACGCGCGGCTCCTGCGGATGCGCGCCGCCGACGACGAGGCCGCATCGCTCGTCGTCGTGTTCGACTCGACCTTCGGCAACAAGGACCGGCAGACCGCGGCGGCCGCGGTCGTCAGCTTCCTGCGCAAGCGCGTGCTGCTCGATTCGTACAACATGGATCCGCAGCTCATGTACGAGTACACGCGCGACACGGGGCCGCTCGACTGGCGCCACCCGCAGGCGCATGCGCTCTACTGGGCGCGGCGCGGCAGCCAGCTCGGCGAGCATCGCGTCACCGACGAGATGGATGTGGCCCGCATCGTGAACAACGACCGCACCCAGATCCAGGCGATGCACAACCTGTCGCGCTCGGGTCTCGTGGGCTTCGACCCGTTCAGCGGCGACAATGTGACGCGCCTCAGCGACCCCCGCTGGATCAAGGCGATCGACCGCTACTTCACGGATCTCTACACCAAGCACTACGACACGCGCGGCGCCGGTGGCGAGACCTTCATGGACGGCCACAAGAACTTCATGACCGACGCGGTGCGCCAGCTCTACCGAGTGGGCGACATCGTGGGCGCGCAGGAGATCCTCGACCGTCTCGACAAGCTGTACGGTTCGGGCGCGATCATCCCGAACAGCGACTACTCGCTGCCGCTCGAGCAGTTCGTGCAGCGCGTCACCTACGGCGAGTACGAGATGCAGCCCGAGGTCGCGCGCAGCGATGTGTACGCGGTGCTCCAGCGCGGCTTCCGCGAGGGCCTGCTGCTCGACAACGAGGATGTGCTGAAGGAAGCGCTCGATTTCGCGCGCGACCTCACGCGGTTCTTCCGCGAGGTCCGCTACAACGACTTCGTGAACAAGTTCGGCGAGGGCCGCATGAAGGACCTCATCGGCCAGCTCGACGAGTCGATTCCCGCGGTGCTCACCAGCGTGCTGCAGGACACCTCGCAGCCGCTGCTCGACCGCCTCGTCATCTTCCGCAAGGCCCCCGAGGACCTGCGCGCGATGGTCTACGACCGCGTGAAGCCGCAGCTCGAGAGCGAGTACCGTGCGAGCCGCCTCTCGGCGACCGGCATGGACTTCAAGGAGATGCTGCCGGAACCGCCGGGACTCGACGAGGCCCGTCGCGTGCTCGCCGAGCGCGCCAAGCGGCGCGCCCAGCAGGCCGAGGAGATGAACCGCAGCGAGGCCGAGCGCAAGTAGCGGCGCGTCGCGCGGTACACTCGCGCCATGCGCATTCCTCCCGCGATCCTCGCCATCGGACGAAACTACGCCGACCACGCCGCCGAGATGGGCGGCAAGACCGACGAACTGCCGATGGTGTTCATGAAGAACCCCGCATCGGCCTGCGGAAACGGCGACACCATCGTCATTCCGCCGATCTGCCGCCACGGCGGCCCGCAGGTCGACTACGAGGGCGAGCTCGCGTTCGAGATCGCGCGCGATTGTCGCGATGTCAGCGAGGCCGACGCGCTGTCGGTCATCGCGGGATACCGCGTGGCGAACGATGTGAGCGCGCGCTGGTGGCAGAAGACCGGTTCAGGCGGACAGTTCTGCCGAGGAAAGAGTTTCGACACCTTCGGCCCGATGAGCGACCTCGTCCCGGCGTCGGCGGTTCCCGATCCGCAGGACCTCGAGATCGAGACGATCCTCAACGGCGAGCGCGTGCAGCACGCGAGCACCGGGCTCATGGTGTTCGGGGTGCGCTACCTCGTGGCGGAGCTCTCGAAGGGCATGACGCTCCTCGCCGGAACCATCGTGCTGACGGGCACGCCCGCAGGCGTGGGTGCAGGCCGCAAGCCGCCGCTCTTCCTCAAGGACGGCGACACGATCGAGGTGAAGATCTCGCGCGTCGGACACCTCAAGAACCGCGTCCGCGAGTCGACTTGAACGGCGCCCGCGTGCGGAAGCCGCCAATGGCGTGATCGTCCCCGACGCGAGCCGCCGCAGCGGCCAGCGCTCAATCACGGGGAACTGGGTCGTGTCCGTGGCCGCCCCACGGGTGGCAGCGGCCGATGCGGCGCAGCGTCAGCACCAGTCCGCGCCATGCGCCGTGCCGCTCGAACGCCTCGATCGAGTAGAACGAGCAGCTCGGCGAGTAGCGGCACTGGCCGCCGAGGACGGGGCCGAGCACCTTCTGGTAGCCGCGCACGCAGAGGATGAAGCCGCGCGCGGCGAGCGTGGGCTTGGGAAGCGGCGGCTCCGCGTTCATGGAGACTCTTCTCCGCGTTCGGCGCGGCGCGCGTGGCGCTTGCTCCACACGGCGTGCGCATGCTCGATCGCCGCGAGCAGGAGCCGCTGGTACTCGGCGAGCGGAAGCTCGTCGTGCGGACGGACCACCACCACGAGGTCGTACGGCGCGGGCGCATCCTTCGGGTGCGAGTCCTGCGTCAGGCGGAAGGCCTCGCGAAGCAGCCGCTTGCGGCGGTTGCGCACGGCCGCAGAGCCGACCCGTCGGCCGATCGAGATGCCGACGCGGGTCTCGGGCGCGGAGGAGGGCGCGGCGTGCAGCGAGAACGGCGCGCAATCGGCGCGCACCCGCGCATCCATGACGCCCTTGAAGACGCCGTTGCCCTGGAGGCGCCGCGAGCGTGGGAACTTCAGCCGCTGCGCGCTCATCGGTCGCGCTCCATGTGCCGGCGCCACGCGCGCATGAGGCGCCCGCGCGTGAGGACGCCGACGATCCGGCCCTTCTCGTCGCGCACCGGCAGCGGCCCGCGTTCGATGCGGTCGAGCGCATGGTCGAGCGGCAGGTCCTTGTCGATCGACCGCACGCCGGTCCGCGCGATGTCGCGCACCTGGAGGAGCGGCAGCGCCTCGCGGTTCACGAGCGCGATGCGGAGGTCGCGCGCGCCGATCATTCCCTCGAGCGCGCCCGAGTCGTCGAGCACGACGAACTCCTCGCTCCCGCGCGCGAGCTCGACGAGCGAGTTCGCAGGCGCCGAGCCGCGCACGGTGATGGCCTCGCGGAGCTGCACATCGCCGACGCGCATGCGACGCAGCGTCGACAGGTCGGAGGCCGAGCCAAGCCGGACGCCGAGCGCCGCGAGTTCGGCGGTGTAGAGGCTGTGGCGCTCGAGCAGGCGGGCGACGATCGTGCCGAGCGCGGCGACGAGGATGACGGGCAGCAGGATCGACGGCTCGCGCGAGAGTTCGTAGACGAGCATCGCGCCCGCGAGCGGTGCATGGGTGGTGCCCGCGACCACGCCGGCCATTCCGGCAAGCGCGAGCCGGGCGGGTCCGACATCGGCCACGAACGGGATGAACTCGCCGAGGCTTCCGAACGCGCCGCCCACGAGCGCGCCCACGAGGAGCGCGGGTGCGAACAGGCCGCCGATGCCGCCCGAGCCGAGCGTGAGGCTTGTCGCCACGCACTTGACGACCGCGAGGCCGATCAGGAGCGCCGCGACGACAAGCGCCGTCTCGCGCGCGTAGAACGATGGCTGCAGCACGGCCTCCGCCACGGCGTAGCCGTTGCCGTAGAACGGCGGCAGGAGTCCTTCGCCGAAACTGGCCATGTCCTTGGCGAGCGCGACATGGAGCACGCCGAGAAGCGCGAGGATCGCCGCGCCCGTCGCGGGCAGCATCCAGCGCGAGATCGGAAGCTTGCTGAAGGCGACCTCCGCAGCCTGCAGCGTGCGCACGAAGAACACGCTCGCGATGCCGCAGACGATTCCGAGGAGCGCGAACGCCGGTGCGGTGCCGATCGTCAGCCCCTCGCCTGTTCCTGCGAACACTTCGGCGCCGATGCCGAACAGCGGCTCGGGCGTGCCGATCAATGTCTGCACGGTCGCGGCGGCGAACACGGCTGCGATCACGATCGGAGTGAATGTCCGCAGCGAGAAGTCGCGCAGCAGCACCTCGAGCACAAAGAAGATCCCCGTGATCGGCGCGTTGAACACCGCGGCGATGCCTGCTGCGGCGCCGCAACCGACGAGCGTCGTCGCCGTCTGCGGATCCGCGCGCAGGAAGCGGGCGATGACCGAGCCGAGCGTCGCGCCGATCGTGACGATCGGCCCCTCGGGTCCGGCGGAGCCGCCGCTCGAGATGGTCGCGGTCGAGCCAAGCCAGGTGCGGATCGCGAGGACCGACGGAATCTGCGCCCGCTTGCGGTGGATGGCGTAGAGCACGCTCGAGACGCCGTGGGCGCGCAACTTGACCTTGAAGATCGACTGGATGACGCCGCACAGCAGCGCGCCGAGGACCGGCACGATCGCCACCGCGATCGGGACCTTCGACGGGTTGGCCTGGGCCCACTCGATGGCGCCGTGCTCGAGCCACTGGATGGGTCGGATAAATGCAAGCGCGATGGCCGCGAGCGCCATTCCCGTGAAGGCGGCCCAGAGGAGCAGCCTGCGGTCCCTCGACAGCCCGACGCGTGACAGCGCCCTCGAGACCTGCCGCTGCAGCCGCAGCCAGCGGTCGCCGGCGGGCTGGCCATCGGGGCTTTCCGGGGGCTGGGTGGGGGTGGACGGCTCGTCGTGCATCGCAGCGGCGTGGAAGTGGCCGCGTGGGGGCGCGGCATCTGGAAGTGCGCTATACTAACTCCCTTCCTCTGCGCGGCTTGGGCCCGCATCGCGGACCGTGTGAGGCGGCGGCAGGGGATCTGAGGCTGAATCCATGATCGAAGCACTGAAGAGCGACCACATCGTCGAGAAGCTGGGCGGACGGTTCAAGCTGACCGCCCTGATCCAGCGCCGCCTGGCCGAACTGATCGACGGAGCGCGACCGCTTGTCGAGCGCAATGGGCGTTCGGACCTCGAGGTCGTGATCGAGGAGATCATGCAGGAGAAGATCACGCTCGAGATCGATCCCGAGCAGATCGAGAAGATGCGCGGCACTCCGTCGCGCAAGCGCTGACGGCCTGCACCCGCGCGCGCGCGGCCCGTTCCCGCATCGAGAACATCGCATGCAGCACGGCGAACACGACGAGACGCCTGACCACGCGAGTCCCGCGAGTCTCGAGCGAATCGAGCGGCTCAAGCCCGTCGTGCTCGGTCGTCGCATCGGCGTGGGTGTTTGCGCGGGCATCGCGTCGTACAAGGTCTGCTCGGTGGTCAGCGCGCTCGCGCAGGCCGGCGCCGAAGTGACCGTGGCGATGACGCCCGACGCGCAGCGGTTCGTGACGCCGCTCGTATTCCAGTCGCTTTCGGGGCGCGCCGTCCTCGCCTCCGCGTGGGAGTCGGCGACGCCCGCCGATCCTCAGCACATCCGCGCGGCGTCTGCGCTCGACCTCTATCTCATCGCGCCGTGCACGATGGACATGCTGGCGAAGCTGGCGACGGGCCGCTGCGACGACATCGTGTCGCTCCTCGCGGCGTCGATCGACCGCGCGCGCACGCCCGTCGTCCTTGCGCCGAGCATGAACGAAGCGATGTGGCGGCAGCCGGCCACCACCCGCAACCTCGACACCCTGCGCGGCGACGGCTTCCAGGTGATCGAGCCCGCGTCCGGCTGGCAGGCCTGCCGCGCCGTCGGCCCGGGCCGGCTTCCCGAGCCCGACCAACTGCTTGAGGTGCTGGCGGGCGTGCTCGGCGGCGCCTCGCGGTCCAAGGCCTGAAATTCAAGGCCTGAAATCCAAGGCCTGAAATCCAAGCCCTGAAATCCAAGGCCTGAAACCGGCCACCGCAGCGATTCCGGGCCGCAGGGGCGCATGTCTCGGACCCAGGGGCCTGCGCGGCGCCGCCCAACTGTCTGAATCGGAAACAGGGGGGGCGTTCGGCTTTACCTGCGTCAATCACGGGTTAGGCTTCGTACGACCACGCGGAGAGCGACGGATCGCTCTCCCTGCATTTCTTCCGCGGGCCAGTTGAAGCGGCCCTGCGCGCCTCCCGGCCATCGGAGACCGACATGTCGCATTCGTCGTCGCGATTCCTCCCCGTGCTCGCACTCTGTGCGGCGAGCGCGCTCGCCATGCCTGCGCTCGCTTCCTCGAGCGACGCGCCTCCAACCGTGAAGGTGCAGGCCCGCAGCGCCAAGCAGGGGAAGGTCGACGCCAAGCTCGATCGGCCGACGCTGCCTGCCGCACGCGAGGGCCGCATCGTCGAGGAGATCATCGCCGCGAAGGACACGCCGTGGCTGATCGCGATCCCCGCGCACGACGGAGAAGGCGCCGACGGCGGTGTCGCCGGCCAGTGCACGCCCGTGGTGTCGACCCACACGAACGCAAGCTTCGAAGGCGGCCAGTACATCGTGCAGGCCGGATTCGCCGAGCAGGAGATCGCGGCGTGCTCGTACACGCTGACCGCCGCGGACTTCCCGCTGCGAATCGACCTCTGCGAGATGATCTTCGCGACGAGCAACGCCACCGTCACCACCACGACCAAGTGGTCGGTCATCGTGTGGGAAGGTACGCCTGCGACGGGAACGATCAAGTACATCTTCTCGTCGAACGGCGTCGACCTTCCGCACCTCGTCATGCAGCCGGGCACGAACGGAACGAACATCCAGTTCACCATCGATCCCAACGACCCTGACCAGATGGTGATCCAGAACGACGGAAGCAACACCTTCAGCGTCGGCTACCGGATCGACGACCACAACCAGCAGACCCAGAATCCGTGCGTGACCGCGCCGCCGTCCAACGCGAACGCGTTCCCGACCACCGATGTCGGCGGTCTCCAGCAGCCGTCGAGGAACTGGCTGTTCGGCTTGAACTGCGGACCGCTCGGCTGCCCGTCGAACGGCGGATGGGCGAGCTTCGCGCAGCTCAACACCCTGTGCCGCCCGTCGGGCGACTGGGTCATGCGCGTCACCTGGACGCCGTACAGCTGCCAGACCCCAGGCGCCTGCTGCCTGCCGAACGGCAGCTGCCAGGTGCTGAACGAGTCGACCTGCCTCGCGCAGGCCGGCAGCTTCGTCGGCCCGGGCACGACCTGCACCGCAAGCACCTGCTCGGCCGCGCTCGCCCCGTGCTGCTTTGCCTCGACGGGCGGCTGCCTGACGCTGTCGCCCGCGAACTGCGCCGCCGCCGGCGGAGTGTCTGGCCCCGCAGGCCAGACCTGCAGCGGCTATGTCTGCTTCCCGATCGGCGCCTGCTGCCTTCCGAACGGAAGCTGCGTCTCGGGCGTGAGCCCTGCGCAGTGCACCGAACAGGGCGGCGTCTTCCAAGGCAACGGCACCACCTGCACCGCGGGCCTGTGCCCCGAACCGACGGGCGCCGCGTGCTTCCCGACCGGCTTCTGCCTGGTGCTGACACAGGCGCAGGCCGCTGCGGCCGGCGCATCGTGGCAGGGCCCCGGCACGACTTGCGTCGATGCCAACGCCAACGGTCAGGCCGATGTCTGCGAGGCGGGGCGGCCCGAGGACATCAACGGAGACGGCTTGGTGAACGCGCAGGACCTCGCGGCGCTCCTCAGCGCGTGGGGCACCAGCAACGCGGCGGCCGACTTCAACGCCGACGGCGTGGTGAACGCACAGGACCTTGCGCGGCTCCTCAGCGCGTGGGGTTGATCGCGCCCGACTGCATCGCGATGTGAACATCCGCAGCGCGCCGGTTCTCCCGGCGCGCTGCGTTTCCATGTACGCGCGGGCGGCGTCGATGGCAGAATGCCCGGCATGAAGCCCATGCTCTTCGCCATCGCGGCCGGTCTCTGCTGGGGGATCGGCGAGGTCTGCACCCGGAGCGCCCTGCACGGCGGCCGCATCGGTCCGATCGGCGCCATCACGGTGCGCTCGCTCGTCGCCATTCCGCTTCTCGTCTTCGTGTTCTGGCTGATGACGCGCGGGCTCGCAGGCCTGCGCGTGGAGCCGGCGCTCGCCGATGCCGACCGCGCGACATGGCTCAAGCTCGTGCTCGGCTCGGGACTCGTCGCGGGGGCGCTTGCGATGATCTTCTTCTATGTGGCGCTCTCGCTCGGCGAGGTGTCGGTCGTGAAGCCCATCGCGTTCTCGATCGCGCCCGCGGTCGGCGTGCTGCTCGGCTGGCTGGTGCTGGGCGAGTCGATGGACGCCCGCAAGGCGCTTGCGGTCGGGCTGATCATCGCGGGCGTGGTGATTCTGACCACCGGGGCGAAGCCGACGACGCCGCCGAAGCCCGACGCGGGGGGCGCCTCGGACGCGCTGCAATCGCGATAACGCGGAGTTGACCGCGTTCGGACGGGGTTTCGGCGCGGGGATTTCGCTCCGAGGCCGTGCAGGCGAGTGGACACGGCGGCGGGTTTTGGCGATACTTCCGACCCCGCTCAGCCCGCAAGGGTCGTGCCTATTGGAGAGGTGTCCGAGCGGTTGAAGGAGCTAGTCTCGAAAACTAGTAGTGGGTTCATCCTACTCGTGGGTTCGAATCCCACCCTCTCCGCTCTCAAAAACCCCGCGGTCGCCTTCGGCGAGCGCGGGGTTTTTGTTCGCGGAGGCGTCTTTGAGCGCTCGCCGCTGCGGCGGCTCGCTTTGGCGAGTTCGAGCACGCCGCGAATCCGCGGCCTTGGGCCGCGTCTTCGGATTGCGGACATGCGCCGGCTGCGCCGGCGACTGTTCGAATCCCACGGGATGCGCTGGGCACTCCGACGATGTTGAATCGAGCGCGGAGCGCGAGCATTCGACGCGCTGGTCGACAGCCCAAATGGGTGCCACTACTTCCAGTAGTGCGGAGTCGTCCGACCCTCGGAACACGATGCATCGACCGCACTGGACACCCACCTCGCGCTATCCTCGCCGAAATGTCGTCCCCAACCACCTCAAACCCCTCGACGCAACCTGCCATCGGCTGGATCGGCGCCGGCATCATGGGCTCCTCCATGGTCGGGCATCTGCTGCGCGCGGGTCACCCGGTCGTCGTCCATTCCCGCACGCGCGCGCGGTGTGAACCGCTGCTGGCGGCGGGAGCGACTTGGGCCGACTCGCCGCGCGAGGCCGCTGCAAACGCCGACATCGTCTGCACGAATGTCGGCATGCCGGCCGAACTCGACGAGGTGATGTTCGGCGCGTCGGGCGCGATGTCCGCCGCGCGCCGCGGGCAGATCTTCATCGACTTCGGCACCTCAAAGCCCTCGGCCTCGCGCCGCATCGCGGCGGCCGCCGGTGAACGCGGCGCCCACGCGCTCGACGCGCCCGTTTCGGGCGGCGACATCGGTGCGCGCAACGCCACGCTCTCGATCATGGTGGGTGGCGACGCCGACGCATTCGCGCACGCGGAGCCGATCTTCGGGCGGCTCGGCAAGACGATCGTCCACCAAGGTGGCGCGGGCGCCGGCCAGCGCACCAAGATCGTGAACCAGGTGCTCGTCGCCGCCAACACGATCGGCATGTGCGAGGCCGTGCACCTCGCGGTGAAGGCGGGGCTCGATCCACAGAAGGTCCTCGCCTCGGTGGGCGGCGGCGCTGCGGCCTCATGGTCGATCTCGGTGCTCGCGCCGCGCGTCCTCAACGGCGACTTCGAGCCGGGCTTCCTCGTCGAGCACTTGGTCAAGGACCTCCGCATCGCCCGCGAGGAGGCGGGAGAGCTCGGACTGTCGCTGCCCCTCGTCGAACTCTGCCTCGCCCGCTACGAGGCACTGCTGGCCGCCGGCTTCGGCCGCAAGGGAACGCAGGGGATCTACCTGCTCTACCGCGACGGGGCGGTGGGCTGAGGGCGTCCGAGAATGTGCGCAGGCGCGGCAAACCCCGTCTGCGAAGCGGCTTGCCGTCGACGGCGGATTTCGCTACATTGCTCGACTCTTCAAAGCGAGCCTCGCATGAGCACGATCCCGACCACCGGCACTGTGACCTTCACGATCAAGTCTGTCCCGCTGACTGACGGCGGCTTCCGCACGGTCGAGCGCCTCATGCGCCTCGAGCGCGGCAAGCAGCGCACGCTCAAGAAGCTGCAGAAGACCCGCGTCAACGAGCTCAACGAGCGCCGTCCGCGCGCCGGCCGCATGTGGCTCGTCCGCGCCCGCTGCACGCGCCTCGTGCGCGTCGCCGCCGGCGAGAGCTTCACGATCCAGGTGACGCCGCAGATCGCGAAGGACCTCGCGAGCGTGGCCAAGCACCTCGACTTCAAGAAGGTCGGCTAAGCCGCCTCGATCCAAGACGAACGCAGCGCGGGCCCCACGGCCCGCGCTGTTCTTTGAGCCGGCGGCCTCGAGTCAATCGTTCGCAGCGGGCTTTGCGGCCTTCTCGCCCGTCGGCGTTGCGCCGTTCTGGATCTCGACGAGCAGCCGTCTGCCGTTTCCCTCGAGGATGCCGGCCGACCGGATTCCATCGAGGGCGCGGAGCATGAGCGAGCGTGTCGTACCGATGCGCGTCTCCTTGATCTCGACGGCGAACGCCAGGCTACCGAGCGGCTCGATGCTCACCTCGATCGAGTCGGTGTCGCTGCCGACCTTCATCGACGCCGGATCGAACCGCCCGCTCACGATCTTCGGCGCCGACAAGAGTCTTCCGCCGCCCATCGAGATCAGGAGATCGAGCTGGCCCGCCGAGTCGAGAACGACGCGCAGGTCCTCGGCGGGCACCTCGTTCGAGAGCTCGACCACCCGCACCTGCCAGTGGACCGTCGGCGAGGGAAGCGAGGCCTCCAGCTGTGCCAGGAACCTGGCGATCGCCTGATGCCGAACGGGCGAGGCGTTCACGACGAGCGTCGTGTCGAGGATGCGGCTCCATGCTCCTTCGCCTCCGTTGTCCACCCAGACGAGCGGATCGATCGACTCTTGCAGGAGGCTCTGGATGTCATCCATCGCAAACTCGGTGCTCACATCCCGCAGGTCGCGGCGCAGCAGGACCGGCCGGAGGTCGTAATGCCGCACCGCCGCGAGGCGCCTTGCGCTCTCGGTCATGTCGGTGAACACCACGAGCCCGGCGGCCACATCGATGCCGACCGAGCGCGTCACATCGGTGAGCGCCGCAGCCACCGCGTCGAGCGCCTGCCGCGGGGTCCTCGCGCTGCAGTCGAGCCGCACCAGTTCCCAGCCGCCGCTGTCGCCGAACACGCGCCGATCGGCTTCGATCTGCACGCGGCAACTCGCGCGCACGGCGGCGAGGATCTCCTCCACCGTCGCGTTCGCGAAGGTCTTTGGCCCCCCCTCGAAGGGAACATCGAGCGTCGCAAGCAGCGCGAGATCCGCTGCGAGCGTCGGATCCTCGACGGCCTTCACCGGCGCGGTCAGGGGCGGGGTAGCCGCCTTCTGCGCGTCCTGCAGCGGGGCGAGCGGGAGCAGAAGGGCGACGAAGGCGGTTGGCAGCATGTTGGGTCCTTTGCGCGGCGCATTCAGCCGCGGGCCTGCAGCGTCTCGTGGATCGGCATCACAAGATGCGGAATGACCCTGGTTTCCGCCAGGTGCTCCGCATGACCGACGACGGCGCCGAACGCACCCTTCAGATCGTCGAGCGAGCCGAGCGGGCCGAACTTGCGCACGGTGAGGAAGACCGAGATCGGGTCGCCGCCGCGCTCGCCCGCGACCGGGACGCGCGGGCGTGTCCGGACCTCGAAGGACGCCTGCAGGTCGCCGCGCTCGCCGATCGAGATGCCGAGCGCGGGCTGGGCCTCGATCACCCGCTCGAAGTCGCCGTCGTAGAGGTTGGCGAGCGGGGTGTTCGCCAGCAGCGCGTCGAAGACGATTCCGTCGCGGTCGTGCTCCGTCTCGAAGTCGAAGCCGAACACGACCTCGAGCATGTCGATGTCGAGCGGCGAGATCGAGAGGAAGTAGGGCGCGACCTCGAGCAGCGCCTTGTGAAAGTTGTAGCAGTCGGCGAGCGTCGCCGGGTTCACATGGCCCGAGCGGATCGTGGTCTGCCGGAGCGCCACCCATTGCCACTCGCGTTCGGCGCTGTCGGATTCAAGCGCGACCTCGCCCTCGTAGCGTTGGAAGGTCGAGAGGCGCGGGAACGCGCGGCGTACGCGGTCGAAGAGGTCGAGCACCGTCTCGCGCCGCTCGGGAAGGTCGAGCTTGAGCCCAAGCTTCTGGTTGACATAGAAGTCGCTGCAGAAGGCCGTGAAGGTCGACATCGGCGGTGATTGTGGCGCAATCCTCCGCGGGTTGCATCCCGAGGCCGCCAACGGACGGGTTTTCCACGGCGCGCGTCGGGATCAGCCGAGGATCCAGCCCCGCACGGCGGCGAGGTCGGCAAGATCGGCCACCGCGAGGTCCGCGCCGGCCGCGAGGAGGCGCTCGGTCGAGTAGGGCCCGGTTCCCACGCCGAGGGCGCGGCAGCCGTGGGCCTTGGCGCAGTCGATGTCGTGGGGGGTGTCGCCGATGATCGTCACGCGCGCGGGGTCGAACGCGCGCCCGAGGCAGGCCTTCGCGCGCTCGATCGCGACGGGCGTCAGGTGCCGCCGCGAGGGGCCGTCGGCGCCGAACGCGCCGAAGGGGAAGCAGGCCCGCTCGAAACCGGCCACGGCGATCTTGAGGTGGGCGGTGTGCTCGTAGTTCCCGGTGAGGAGTCCGACGCCCGCGCCGGCGTCGCGCAGCGCGCCGACGAGCTCGACCGTGCCCGGCATGCGCCGCACCACCTCGGGCGTCAGCGCCCGGGAGAGTTCGTCCGCGTAGATCCGCTGGAACTCCGCGTGCGTGGCCTCGTCGGACGGCAAACCGTGGTGGGCCATCATGCGCGCGAAGAGAAGCCCGTCGAGGGCGCCCGCGATCTCGACGCCTTCGAAGTTGAATCCGCGCTCGCCGTGCAGCCGGGTGAACGCGCGCAGCATGGCGGCCACGCCCGCACCTTCGGTGCGCAGGAGCGTCCCATCGATATCGAACAGGACGAGGTTGCGTGCGTGTGCGTCCACTCGAGTTCAGGCGGCCTTTCAGCCAGCCTTGCGCACGGCGGCGACGATGCGGCTCGCAGCGTCGGTGAGATCGGTCGCGGGCTGCATCGCAGGGATCTCCTTCTGCGCGTCGGCGAGGATCTGCCGAGCCGCCGCGACATTGGTTCCCTCGAGGCGCACGACGAGCGGCACCTTGAAGCCGACATTCTTCGCGCTCGTCACGATCGCGCGCGCGATCTTGTCGCACTGCATGATGCCGCCGAAGATGTTGACGAGGATGCCCTTCACATTCGGGTCGCTCAGGATGATGCGGAAGGCCTCGGTGACCGCCTCTTCGCTGGCGCTGCCGCCGACATCGAGGAAGTTCGCGGGTTCGCCGCCGTGGAGCTTGACGATGTCCATCGTGGCCATCGCGAGGCCTGCGCCGTTCACGAGGCAGCCGATGTTGCCGTCGAGCGCGACATAGGAGAGGCCGAACTCGTGGGCGCGGATCTCGGCGGGATTCTCCTCGGTCGGGTCGAACATCTTCTCGAGGTCGGGGTGACGGAAGAGCGCGTTGTCGTCGAACTGGAACTTCGCGTCGAGCGCGAGCACGCGGCCGTCCGGGTTCTTCTCATCGGGCGGCGTGACGACGAGCGGGTTGATCTCGACGAGGCTCGCGTCGGTCTCGCGGAAGACCTTGCCGACCTTCATCATGATGTCGGCGGCCTGGCCGACCTGCTTGCCCTTGAAGCCGAGGCGGAACGCGAGTTCGCGCGCCTGGAACGCCTGCAGGCCAAGGAGCGGGTGGAGCGGCACCTTGATGATCGCCGCGGGGTTCTTCTCGGCGACGACCTCGATCTCGACGCCGCCCTCTGCGCTCGCGATCAGGGTCGCGGTGCGGCGCGCGCGGTCGATGGTGATCGCGAGGTAGTACTCCTTGGCGATCGCCTCTGCGGCCGCGATGAGGAGCTTGCGCACCACGAGCCCTTCGGGACCCGTCTGGTACGAAACCATCTTGTTCGTGAGCATGAAGGTCGCCGCGGCCTCCGCATCCTTCAGGCTCGACACGAGCTTCACGAAGCCAGCCTTGCCACGCCCACCGGCGTGCACCTGCGCCTTGATGACGATCTCCTTGTGCCCGGCGTCAAAGAGCTTCTTCGCCTCCGCGACGGCAGTGGCGACATCCTCGGCCACCGCAAACGCGGGCACCGCGACACCAGCCTGAGCGAGCAACTGACGGGCCTGAAACTCGTGGATCTTCATAGGGCCGCGCAGGAGACCGCGATCACGCGACCTGCGGCCTTGTGGGAGTACCCAGGACATTCCAGAGGGATTCGAACATTCGTCGGCGCAGCCGACGAATGTCCGCAATCCGGAGACGCGGCCAACGGCCGCGGATCCGTTTCAAGAGGTCGCCGGGGCAGGGTTTGGAACGAGAGACCAGCCTTGCGGCGGCCTCTTGAAACCTCCCTGTACGCGCACAACCGCGGCGTGCCTCGCGAAGCGAGGCTAGCACCAGAGGGAGCAGCCGCAGCTGCGACCGCTCAAACAACGGACAGGGAGGGATTCGAACCCTCGGTACAGGGAATTCCCCGTACAACGGTTTAGCAAACCGTCCCCTTCGGCCTCTCGGGCACCTGTCCAATGGGGTCGGACACTATACACCGTGGATCGGTCCCTCGGAACCGCCTTGGGTGAAGGTGCGGAACATGCCTTGGTCGCGGGTCTGGCCCCGTTCCGCCGCTACCCTCTCGGACCGTGTCCCTCCTTGTTCCCGCCTACTTCCTCGGGCCAGAAAGCCCGCTTGCCCGCCGGATCCGCGGATTTGAATCGCGGCCGGAGCAGCTGCGCATGGCCGACGCGGTCGAGGCGAACCTCGAGTCGAAGGGGCGGCTCCTCGTCGAGGCGGGCACCGGCGTCGGCAAGAGCTTCGCCTACCTCGTGCCGGCGATCCGGCGCATCCTCGAGCGCCGCGAGCGGGTCGTCGTCTGCACGCACACGATCTCGCTCCAGGAGCAGATCTTCGACAAGGATGTGCCGCTCCTCAAGGCGGTGATCCCAGACGAGTTCACGACCGTCCTCTGCAAGGGCCGCGCGAACTACCTGTCGCTCCGCCGGCTCCGCATCGCGAGCGAGAAGAAGGCGAAGCTCTGCCACAACGAGGAAGAGGAGCATTCGCTCGACCTCATCGAGGACTGGGCCTACGCCACCACCGACGGATCGCTGGCGACGCTTCCGCAGTTGCCGCGGCGGAGCGTGTGGGAGCATGTCGAGAGCGACGCAGGCAACTGCATGGGCCGCCGCTGCCCGACCTACGACAAGTGCTTCTACCAGTCGGCGCGGCGGCGCATGGAGAACGCGGATCTCCTGATCTGCAACCACGCGCTCTTCTTCAGCGACCTGGCGCTTCGCTCGAAGGGCGCGGGCTTCCTGCCCGCCTACGACCATGTGATCCTCGACGAGGCGCACCATCTCGAGGATGTCGCGAGCGGCCACTTCGGCATCCGGCTCGGCGAGAACCGCGTCAAGCATGTGCTCCGCACGCTCTACAACGCGACGACTGGCCGCGGCACGCTTGCCGGGATCGAGGCGTCGGGGCTGCCGGTCGACGAGGTCGACGCAGCCACGCAGGCGTGCCTCGACGCGCAGGCGATGGCGGAAGGCTTCTTCGACGGCATCTGGCGGATCGGCGAGTCGGGGAGCGGCACGATCCATCCGAGCGGCCGCGTGACGACGCCGGACGCGTTTCCGAACCAGCTGTCGCCCGCGCTCGGCGACCTCGCCACGCGCCTCAAGCTGCTGCGCGAGCGCGCGAGCGATGAATCGCTGCAATTCGACCTAGGAAGCGCGGCAGAGCGCGTGATGAACCTCGCGGCCGAAACCGAGCTCTATCTCTCGCAGGGGATCGAAGGCTGCGTCTACTGGGTCGAGCGCGGCAAGCCCGCGTACGGCAGCAAGCGACCGTCGATCACGCTCTCGTGCGCCACGATCGATGTCGGTCCCGTGCTGCGAACCAACCTCTTCGCCATGCCGGTCTCGATCACGATGACGAGCGCGACGCTTGCGGCCGCGGGCGACGACTTCTCGCATGTGATCGGCCGGCTCGGCTGCGACGAGGCGAAGACGCTCGCGCTCGGAAGCCCGTTCGACTACGCGAGCCAGATGCGCGTCGTCATCGACCGCACGATGCCGCCGCCCGAGTCGCCCGACGCCGTGCGCGAGCTCGTGCCGCGGGTCCTGCGGCACATCGAGGAAACGGGCGGCGGTGCGTTCGTCCTGTTCACCAGTTTCCGCACGCTTCGCGAGGTGGCCGAGCGCTGCGCGCCCGTGCTGCGCTCGGCGGGCTACCCCGTCTACATCCACGGCGAGGATGGCGAACGCAGCCAGCTGCTCAAGCGCTTCCGCGAGCGCGAGGATTCTGTGCTCTTCGGCACGGCCAGCTTCTGGGAAGGCGTCGATGTGCGCGGCCGCGCGCTGCGCAATGTCATCA
>JBKCZS010000305.1:0-13440 GCA_046337925.1 bacterium
GACGAGAGCCGGCCGCCCGCGAGCGCGAGCGTGCGCGACGCCACGCGCGCGGCGAACGGCAGGGCGTGCGGGCCGAGCACCGATGCGATTCCCGCGGTCGAGAGCTCGACGAGCGTGCGCTCGATGTCGCGCGTGGCGCCCGGGTCGAGCGCGCTCGTCGGTTCGTCGAGAAGCAGCACGCGCGGCTCGAGCGCAAGCGCGCGCGCGATCGCCACACGCTGCTGCTGACCGCCCGAGAGTTCGTGCGGCATCGCATCGGGGCGGTCGATGTCGACCGAGGCCAGCGCGCGGCGCGCCCGTGCGGCCGGATCCGCGAATCCGCGCACGCGCGGCGCGAGCGCGACATTGTCGAGCACCGAGAGATGCGGGAAGAGCGCGCCCTGCTGCAAGACGAGCCCGAGGCCTTCGCCGCGCACCGTGCCTGCGTCGGCGCGGTCGAGCCCCGCGAGGACGCGCAGCAAGGTGGACTTGCCAGAGCCGTTCGCGCCGAGGATCACCACGCGCTCGCCCGCGTCGACCGAGAGATCGACGCCGCGCAGGATCTCGCGCCCGCCGCGCGACGCGGTCAGGCCGCGTGCCTCGAGAAGCGTGGTCGTCGCCGCGGTCATGCGTGCGCTCCCTTCGCATGCGCGGGCGTCGTCGCGAAGCCACGCGCGCGCAGCCGGCGCTCGAGCCAGTTGCCGAGGAGATCGCCCGCGATCGAGAGGACGAGGTAGACGGTCGCCGCGATCACGAGCATCTCGGGCACCGTGAAGCGCGCCTTGCCGATTCCGAGCGAGACGGCGAGAAGATCGGTCACGCCGATCACGCTCACGAGGCAGCTGTCCTTGATGAGGCTGTTGAGATCGTTCACGATTCCAGGCATCGCGATGCGCACGCCCTGCGGCACGATCACATGGCGGATCGTCTGCCCGCGCGAAAGCCCGAGAGCGCGCGCGGCGTCCCACTGGATGCGCGGCACGGCCTCGATTCCCGCGCGGTGGATCTCTGCTTCGTAGGCCGCGTAGTTGGCGGCGAGGCAGAACGCGCCGACGAAGAGCGGCGGGAAGGTGAGGAACGACGCGCCGCCCGCGAGGTCGAGGATCGACTGCAGCGCGCCGGGGCTTGCCGCGTAGAGCCACTGCCCGAGCGGCGGCAGCGAGAAGTAGACGAGGAAGATCTGGACGAGAAGCGGCGTGCCGCGCACGACCGTGATGTAGGCGACCGCGGCGCGCGAGAGCCACGCACGCGGCGAGATGCGGCCGAGCGCGAGGAAGAGCCCCGCGATCGTGGCAAGCGGCATCGCGATCGCGGTGAGCAGGATGGTGACGAGCGCGCCCTTCGCGACAGCCGCCGCGATGGTGCCGGCGGCGTCGCCACCCGACGACTCAGGCGCGTCGGGCGCGGGTCCGCGCGCCGCAGGCTTGATCTCCTGCGGACGGCCCTTCGCGGTGCCGAGCGCCAGCTGAGAGTCGTCCCACAGACCCCACCGCTGCAGGATCTCGCCGAGGGCGCCATCCTGCTGCATCGCGCGCAGCGCGGCGTCGACCTCCGCCGCGAACGCGGCGTCGGTCTTGCGCGTCACCGCCGCGTAGACGCCGTGCGCGAACGGCTCGCCCGCGCGCGCGAGCGCCGGATCGGCGCCCGTGTAGTACGCGGCGATGATCGACTCGGCGAGTGCGGCGTCGGCGCGTCCGAGCCGCACCTCGACATAGGGCGCGAGGCTGTCGTCGTACTGGAGGATCGCGTCGTCGGGAAATCCCGCCTCGCGCAGCACATCGACCGCGGCCGAGCCGTTGAGGACCGCGACGCGCTTCCCCTTCAGATCGCCAAGCGACGCGACGCCCCCCGCGTCGGCCGCGCGCACCACGATCTGCTGCCCGTAGCGGAAGTACGGCACGCTGAAGCGCGCGACGGCGGCGCGCTCGTCGTTCACCTCGAAGCCGTTGAGCAGGATGTCGCAGCGCTTCGCCTCGAGCGCGTCGAACAGCGCGAGCCAGTCGGCGCGCTCGAGCACGGGCGAGCGCCCCAGCCGCCGCGCGAGTTCGTCCATGATGTCGACCTCGAATCCGATGACCCGCGAAGGATCGTTCGGATCGAAGAACGCAAACGGCGCGCCGCCCGACGGATCGGCGCCCCAGCGGAGTTCGGCGCGGTCTTGCGCCCGGGCCGCATGCGCGACGACGAGCACCGCGAGGCATGCGGCGACCGCGCGACACGCGCATCGCAGCCAGCCGGCGCTCACGCCGTCGCCCCGCGCGCCGCCGCGCAGCGCGCGCACGCGGGGTCGCCGCACGGCTCCATGTGGGCGGTCGCGGTGCCCTCGCCCACGACGGCAAGCACCTCGCGCTCGATCGAACTCGCGATGTCGTGCGACTCTGCCACGCTCATGGTGCGCGGCACGCGCAGGTGCATGTCGACGAAGTGAATCCGCCCCTGGTGACGGTGCCGCACCGACGCATACGAGCAGATCGCGGGCTCCTTCGCGCCCGACCGATGCGCCTCGAGCACGCCGACAATGCGCGCGTGGTCCTCCTTGTCGGAGAGGCCGATGATCGACGAGACGCCGCGCATCGCCATGCGCGTGCCGACGACCGCAAGCAGCATGCCGACGCCGAACGCCACCGCGGTGTCGATCCACATCTGGCCGGTGAGCCACACGAGGACGAGGCCGATGAGGACGGCGAGCGTGGTCCAGAGATCGGACAGGAGATGCCTGCCGTCGCCCTCGAGCGCGGCCGATCCGACCGCGCGGCCGATCCTGAGCAGCATGAAGCCCGTCACGCCGTTGAGGACCGCGCTTGCGAAGACGAGCGCGAACCCGATGTCGATCTCCGCAATCGGCTCGCGGCCGCGGACGACCGTGCCCACGCAGTGCGTGAGGATCACGAGGCCCGCCGCCGCGACCAGCACGCCTTCCGCAAGCGCGCTCACGAACTCCATCGGGCCGTGGCCGTAGGGATGGTCTTCGTCGGGCGGACGCTCGGCGTAGGTGATCGCGAGGAACGCGCCGACCGACGCGATGATGTTCACGATGCTCTCGAGCGCGTCGGAGAAGACGGCGTCGGAACCGGTGAGGAGCCATCCCGTCGTCTTGAGGCCAAAGCCCACGAATCCGACCGCGATCGCCCACTGCGCCGCGCGCCGCGCGCGGCGGGAGACGGTTGGATCCGGGGCCTTGGTGACCATGGCGGAAAGGTATCCGATCCCATCGCCGCGACGGGGCTACGCGGCCACCTCCCCCACGACCGCGTGCTCGAGGATCGCCCACCCCGTGGGCCGGAAGAGCGGGAATCGCCCCATCGTGCCGACGAGAACCCGCACATCCTCCGCGTCGAGCGTCCATGCGACCCGCTCGCCGCGCGGCGAATGGCCGACGCTCTGGCGGCGGAACCACTCCATCGTGAACGCGCGCTCGCGCAGCGACCAGTGGTCGAGGTGTTCGGCGATCTCAGCCGCCTTGTTCGTACAGATCGCGATCGCGCGCTCGAAGTCGCTGTGCTCGCCCGGGCGGTTGGCCACGCCCTCGGCGGGCCACTGCCCCGCGCGCAGCGCGATGTTCGCGCCGAACACGCTCCACCAGCCCCAGCTTTCGACGAGATGCGGCGTGCGAGGCGCGGAGAGATCGACCGCGTCGTCGAGACGCGCCACCACTTCCTCGATCGCCTCGTCGGCCGAGCACCGCCCCGCCGCCACCCGCGCCTCGAGCGCGCCGCCGCGCGCCGTGTTCGCCAGGCCGAGGTACTGCGGATCGTCGTACTCCTGCGCGAGGCGTGCGTAGTGCGCTTCGGCGGCGGCAAGGTCGCGCTCGGCGGCCTCGGCCGTCTGCAGGACCTCGCGTTCCGACGCGCAGCGGCCGAGCGCGCGCCGGCGGCTGTGGCCGCGGATCGCGAGTCCGAACGCCTGCGCCACGCCCTGCAATCGCCCGCGCGGCGGCGTTGCGTCGAAACGCTCGACGATCGCTCCGCTGATCGATTGCGACTCGTGCAGGCTCCACAGCGAGTAGTAGGCGTTCGCGAGGTTCACGAGCAGCATCAGCTGGAGGTCGCCGCCGATGCGCTCCTCGGCGAGCCCTTCCTGCACGCAGCGCAGGACGCGCGGATAGCGGCCGAATCCGTCGTAGGCGCCCGCGAGGCGGTTCGCGGCGATCGCGCGTTCGCGCGCGTTGGCTGCGGCGCGGCGCATGGCGTGGCCGATCGCCTCGAGCGCAGCGAAGTCCCCCGCGCGATGCGCCTGCTGGGCGCGCCCGTCGAGATCATCGAAGTTGGCGGCATCGCGCGCGGCGCCACCGTCGGCGGGTTCTCCCTCGACGAGACTCTCGGCGACCTCCCCGGTCTCCCACTCGAGCGCGTCGGCGAGCCGCTCGATGAGATCGAGCTTCGGGTTCCCCGTCAGCGGCACGGCCCGCGAGGGTTCGCGTCCGAGCGCCGTCGCCAGCTGCGTGCCCGTCCAGCCGCGATACACCTTCGCAAGCGCCATCATGCGGCCGATCCGTTCTCTTCTTGCTTCTTCCGTCAGCATCGTGTGCTCCTTTCTCGGCGGGCGCGACTCGCGGCGCCGGTATGCCGGGAAGATGCACGCTGGCGAGGGCCGCATCGCGCGGCATGACGCGTGCCGCAGGATTTCGTGCGGGAACGGGCGAAAAACAAGCGTGCGCCGCGACCGAGCGCCTCTGCGGAGCGCGCGTCGACCGCTTTCACCGGTCATCCACAGCGCATGCACCCGTCACTTCGCGGAGACGCGCTCGAGCACCGCGTGCGCGGCGACCGGGGCGCCCGACACGGCCACGCGCACGGGCTCCTTCGCGAGCGCAAGCTCGGCGATGCGCGCGCCATCGAGGAGCGCGGCGCCCTTTCCATCGAGCCAGACGAGTTCGAGCGTGCCCGCTGTCGCGGCCGCGGCGTCGGGCGTCTTCTTGGGCGCGAACTCGATCTCTGCGAGCACCTCGCCATCGGCCGCGAGGATCTGCGCCTTGCCCGAACCCGTGACGCTGGCGCGCAATCCGCGCGTGCCCGCCGGCAGCGCGCAACTCCACGCCGACGACGCGGCGCCCTTCTCGATCACCCCCGCGCCCTCGCGCCACGCGTGCGCGCCGAGATCCTCGAATGCGGGCGCGCGGAACGCGACCTCGCACGCCTTGCCGCCGTGCACCTGGAACGCCAGCAGCCCCGACACGGTGCCGTCGTACCACTCCGCGCACGCGACGCCGTTCACGCGCGTGCGGACGCGCGGGCCGATGCACTCCATCTCGTAGCGGTTCCAGTCGCCCGGCTTGAATGCGGCCATCGCGGCGGGGTTGTCCTTGAGCGGCGCGAGCCACCCTCGGCCGCGCTCGTCGTAGACGCCGCCCGACCAGCGCCGCTCGGTCGGGTCGACCTCGATCTGCAGGCCCGCGATCGTGCCGTCCTTCTCGCGCGATCGGATCTGGATGCCGGAGTTCATGCCCTCGCCCTTCGGAAACTCGCTCGAGGCGAGGCGGACATCGACCGCGAGGCGGAAATCGCGCACCTCGCGCGGACTCGCGAGGAACCCGTTGCGCTCGATCGGCCCCTTTCCGACAAGCGTGGGCCCGACGCCGCCGTTCGCAGGCGGCAGCAGCTCGAACTTCGCGGCGCCGCCGACCACGCGCCAAGCGTCGAACGGCATCGCGTCGAAGAGCGGAGCTCGATCGCGGGCGGCGCTTCCTGCGACGAGCGTGCAGGCGATCGAGATGGACGCGAGCACGCGCGCGAGAGTCGGGGTCATGCGCGCATCCCAACCCGCGGCGTCAAGCGCGTCAAGCACCGCGCGGCGAATTCGCGCGAAACCGCTTGCGTTCGCTTGCGAGACCTGCAAGGCTCCGCGCATGACGACCGAACCGACGCGCCGCGACTTCGTCCGCACCACCGCAGCGACCGCGGCCTTCGGCATGTTCGCCGCCGGCTGCGCGAGCACCGCGAAGTCGACCGCGACCACCCCCGCGCACGCGGCCGCGAAGCCGAGCGCACCGGGCGTGCTTCGCCTCGGCATGATCGGCTTCGGCGTACGCGCCCGCGAACTGCACGGCGGGTTCCTCGACGACGAGCGCGTGGCGATCGTGTCGGTTGCCGATGTCGCGGCCGCGCGCGCGGCCGAAGGCGTGCGGCTCGTGAACGCGCGGCGCGGCGAGGGCGCGTGCGCGGTCGCCACGGACTGGCGCGCGATCGTCGCCGACCCGTCGATCGACGCGGTCGTCATCTCGACGCCCGACCACTGGCACGCCGAACCTGCGATCGCGGCGGCGCTCGCCGGGAAGCATGTCTACTGCGAGAAGCCGCTCTCGCTCACGATTGCCGAAGGCCGCGCCATCGCGAACGCCGCGCGCGCGACGGGCGTCGTCTTCCAGACGGGCTCGCAGCAGCGCAGCGAGTTCGGCTACCACTTCGTGCGCGCGGCCGAAGCCGTGCGCAACGGGCGCATCGGCACGGTGAAGCGCATCACGATCGGCGTCGGCGAACCGCCGGTTCCGTGCGACCTGCCCGCAGAGCCGCTGCCCGACGGCATCGACTGGAACGCGTGGCTCGGGCAAGCCCCGCTTCGCCCCTTCAATCGCGAGCTCTGCCCGGTCGGTATGCACAACCACTACCCGAAGTGGCGCAACTACCGCGAGTACTGCAACGGCGGCCTCGCCGACATGGGCGCGCACCACTTCGACATCGCGCAGTGGGCGCTCGAGATGGACGAGTCGGGCCCGCGCGAGGTGATTCCGCCCGCGGACGGCGCGAAGACCGGCCTCCGCTTCGTCTACGCAAATGGAATCGAGATGATCCACGGCGGCCCGACCGACTGCACCTTCCAGGGAACCCTCGGCACGATCGAGTGTTCGCGCGGCCATGTGCGCGCCTACCGCGGCGTCGACCGCGCGGCGCCCGATGCGCCCGAACTGCTCGCGCCGCCCGCGGCGGGCGAGCGCAGCCTGCCGCGCAAGCGCTCGCACATCGCCGACTTCCTCGACGCGATCCGAGAGGGCGGAGAGACGATCGCGAACGCCGAGACCGGTCACCGCACCGCCACGATCTGCCAGCTGTGCAACATCGGCTACGAGGTCGGCAAGCCGCTCACCTGGGATCCCGTCACCGAGCGCTTCACGGGCCCAAACGCGGCCGCCGGCAACGCGCTGCTCGCGCGGCGGGTGCGGCCGCACGCGTGATGCGCGCGTCTGCCCGGGCGTCTACGCGATCCCTTCCGCCTTCGCCAGCCGCTCGACCGCGCGCGTGGTCGCGCGGATCGACACGAAGCACAGCGCACCCGCGAACGCGACGAACGCGACGGTCGGCAGGATCGACACCGTGCCCTGTCCGACCACCGCGACGCGTCCCATGCCCTCGACGATCGTCAGGCCGAGGACATTGATCCCGACAAGCACCCACACCAGCATCGAGCGCGTCGGCAGCACGACCTCGCCGCGCGCAGCCGGTGAAAGTCGCACGAAGAGATCCTTGCGCGGAATGTTCAGCATCTCCGGCGTGTGGACCGCAAGGCGGTCGATCCAGCGCGCGATGCCTCCGAGCAGCACGCACAGCATCACCATGATGACGGGCGCGAGGAACCACGCGCCCATCGAGCGGTCGACCCAGCGGTCGGGCTCGCCCGCGGCGTTGAAGTGGATCGGAATCCTCTCGGGCAGCTGCTGCCACCACGAGATCGCGCGCCACCAGATGGCGCCATGCGCGGCCGCGAGGGCAGCGACGCCGATGCGAAGCCAGGTATGCGTTGAGGAAGCCTGCATGCGAATGTCCGCCTCGGTCAATAGTGGCCGTCTGCGGTCACCGTGTTCTCCAGCATCTTCCGCACGACCTCGGTCCATCTCGAGTCCGCGTTCGGTCCGAGTATCGCCTCGATGCGAAGCCACTCCTGCTTCAGCGAGGTCATGGCGATGAAGACATGCCGATCGGACTTAATCTCCATGTGGATCCAGTGGCGCCCGTCCTGCGCCACGAGTTCCTTGCGGATCACGGCTCCGGGCGGATACGACGACTCGATCTGGCCCGTGACATAGCCGAACTCGTCATCCACGCGGCTCGCAAGCTGAGGGATGCCGGTCAGCCCGATCGCGAACATGAGGTCGTTCCCAGGCGTCGTGACGGCGAAGTCGGGGCCCTTCGAATCCGGGCCGCGCATCGAGGGCTGCACGGCGATCTCCCGCGCAGCCTTCGGCAGAAGAATGCGCAGCTTCCCTTCGTAGTACTCCCGCGGCGCCATGGCGACGCCCGCAACCTCCATCGGCTCGAGCGTACGCGGCTCCGAGGGGATCTCGAGCGCGGGCTTTCGGGCGATCGGCGGCGAATACAGCTCCGGGTCGGTCACCTGTCCGGTCTGAGGATTCTCTCCGCAGGCCGTCAGGAGGGCGATCGCGACGGATCCAACGATGACTCTTGCACGCATCATGCCTCACCACCTCCGGAGAAAGCGCCGCGCCGCGGGAATGCGGCCGGCCGACTACGAATGACCGTCGACGAGGACGGCGGTCTCCCACATCTTCTTGAAGGCCTCGGTCCACTTCGCATCGGGCTTCGAGACGAAGGTGGTCTCGACGCGCAGCGTGCGGCCGTCGAGCGAGGTCACCGCCGCCATCACGCGCTTGTCGCCGTCGAGGTCGAACCGCATCCAGGTGCGTCCGTCGACCTCCGCGAGCGTCTCGATGCGCTTGGTGCACTCGGGGTAGATCGCCAGCATGCTCTTCTTGGTCGCCTCGAAACCGCCCTTCACCTGGTCGGGCAGCATCGGGTCCTTCAGGAGCGCGACCAGCAGGAACATCTGCTTGTCCGCGCTCTGGAAGACGGCGTCGGGCCGAGCGCCGCCCTTGAAGAGCGAGGAGACTTCGGAATCCGGCATCTGCGTGAAGTTCTGCGGCACCAGCAGGCGCAGCTTGCCGCCCAGCAGCGTCTGCGGCGCCATCGCCACACCGGCGACGGTCGTCGGCCGCAGCGTGCGCGGCTCCGACGCCGACTTCTTGCGCGGGGGCGAATCCTCGCGCACGATCGTCGGCTCGTAGAGCGACGGATCCGAAACCTTCGGCGACGAGGACGACTCGCCGCAGGACGCGAGCATCGTCGCGAGCATCGTCGCGAGCATGGCCGCGAGGCCGATTCCCCGCGTCGCCGTAGCCCTCGGAAGTTTGGCATCACGCATGCAGTTCCTCACGGCTTTCCGGGGGCGCTCACGGCGCGCCCGACGCGCTTCGCAGGCGGTACACGCGCGCCGCGCCACGCAATTCGCCCGCGCGGGCGAGTGCGGCGTCGCCTTCACCAAGATAGCAGTCGACGCGCTGCGGACCGGCGATCGCGCCTCCCGAATCGTGCACGAACAGGATGTGCCCCACCTGCTTGCCGTCGGACTCCTCCACGAGCAGCAGGATCGAACCCGGCGGGTAGACCGACTGATCGGCCGCACAGGACCAGCCTGCGATCAACTGGCCGCCCGGAAGCCCGACCGTGGTCGGGAAGCGCGCGGGGTCGGTGATCGCGAAATACACCACGCGCTCGTTGTCGAGCGCGGCCATCTCGGCCTTCTCGGGATGGACATACGCGGTCGTGCGCACATCGGCGAGGGTGAAGTCGGGCTTGTCGATGAGGCCATTCTGCGCGAACCAACGGCCCATGCCGGTCCAGGTCCGCCCGTTGGTGGCGACGCGCGAGATGCAGAGTTCGCCGGGGTCGATGCCGTCGTCGAACACGAGGCGGGCGGAGCCGTTCGTCTCGATGAGCGCCCACGCCAGCGGATCGGACACCCACGCGATGGCCTGCGAGGCGACGCCCGGAGTCGACAGGATCTGCCGACGCGACGCCTCCGCGATCTCGGGAAAACGACGACGAAGATCGACGAAGAGCGGATAGCGGAAGCGGCCGTCGGCGCGGCGCTTCGCCCGCACGGCGGGCGTCGCGTAGCCCGTGACGAGGCCGTCCGCGGGCTTTGCGGCCGGCTCCGCAGGCACGCTCTCCCACGCGGTGAAGCGCTCGGCGAGCGCCTTCAGGAAGCTCTCCTCGTCCTTCGCAGACTCGAACGCCTGGCGCAGCGCGAGCGCGTCGGCCAGCACGCCGGCATCGTCCGATCGCCCGCAGTTGTCGATCGCCTCCATGAACCGCATCCGCGACGGCACATCGCCGCCCGGGTAGAGCCGCCCCGCGAGGAGCGAGTCGAGGTCGGGACCGCGCACGAGGCGCATCGCGCCGGCGCCGCCCTGCGGCGGATGCAGCGAGGCGTCGCCAGAAGTGGCCGACGGGCGCTGCGTCGCGCCGCCACCGGAGGCGCACCCCGCGAGCGGGCCCGCCGCAAGCGCGAGCGCGGCGGAAAGGAGCGAGATCGCGCCGAAACGGCGCGCGTGCGAATGCTTAGTTTGCGGCATCAGGCGCACCGCCCTTCGCAGACGCGGCCGCATACTGCGCGCGCGCCGGCTGGGAGATGTGGCCCGCGTTCACGAGCTTTCGCAGCGTCAGGCTGATCTGCACGAGCAAGCTCTGGTTCACCTCGCGCCCCATCGCGGGCGCGAGCGCTTCCGCGATGTCGCGCGGCGAACGCGGCGCGCCGCCGCCGGCAAGCAGCTCGATGATGCGTTCGGCGAGGGTCGGCTGCCCGTCGCGACGCTTGCGCAGGCCGCGCACCGCCCGCGTCTTCGCGGCCTTCGGCATCTTGCCCGGCTTCACCGGCTTCGCCGCAGAGGCACGCGCGGCGATGGCGCCCGAGAGCGAGGCGATGCGCGCCTCGACCGCCGCGAGCTCGCCGCGAAGCACCTTCGCGCGCGCCTCGAGCTTCGGGATCTCCGACTGGCGTCGCTTGAGTTCGGCGGTGATGGCTTCGAGCGGCAGCGAGGCGAGCGACGGGACCGCCGCGCGCGCCGGCTTCGCGGCGCGGGCGCTCCGACGGGAACGCTTCTTGGCGGGCTTCTTCGATGAGTTCTTGGGCATAGTGCGAAATTAGCATAATGTTCGATCCTGCGCGGGCCATGCGGCACGCGCCGCACGAAGTGAACCGACTTTCTCTCGGGGCGTTGCATCGCGGCGGGATTCGCGCGACACTCGCGGCATGACTCGACGCGACGAACACGGCCTCGACCGACGAACCTTCCTCACCCGCGCGTCGATGATCGTCCCTGCGGTCCTCGCGTCCCCTTCGCTGCTCTCGTGCGCGTCCGCGCCCGCACCCGCGCACGCCGCGCCGAAGCCGGGCGCATCCGCGCGCAAGCCGCGCATCGCGATCATCGGCTGCGGCGGCCGCGGCGCGGAGAACCTCGGCGACCTCCTCGGCGCGGGCGCCGAGATGGCCGCGCTCTGCGATGTCTCGCGGAGCTCGCTCGATGCGGGCGTCGCGCGCGTCGCGCAGGCGTCGCCCGGCGCAGCGCCGCGCACCTTCACCGACCTCCGCGAGCTCTTCGCGCGCCGCGGCGAACTCGCGCTCGACGGCGTGCTTGTGTCGACGCCGGACCACACGCATGCGGTCGCGACGGCGCTGGCGCTGCGCGCGGGACTCGCCGCCTACTGCGAGAAGCCGCTCACGCACACCCTGGCCGAGTCGCGGCGGCTGCTCGAACTCGCGCGCGCCGCGCGCGTGCCCACGCAGATGGGCACGCAGATCCATGCGACTGAAAACTACCGCCGCGTCGTCGAGCTGATCCGCGCGGGCGCGATCGGCCGCGTGACCAGCTGCGACTGCTGGGTGAACAAGGGCTGGTGCTGCGGGCCGACGGGCCCCGTCGCCGCGCCGCCCGACGGCTTCGACTACGACCTGTGGCTCGGCCCCGCGCAGAACGCGCCGTACATCGCGAACCTCCATCCGGCGAACTGGCGCAAGTACTGGGCCTACGGCACGGGCACGCTCGGCGACATGGGCTGCCACATGATGGATCTGCCCGTCTGGGCTCTCGGGCTCGACCGCGCACGGCTCGGCACGGTCGAGATCTTCGCGACCACCGACTCGGTCGACAGCGTCGCGTGCCCGGAGTGGACCGAAGCAAGCTGGGCGATCCCGCAGCGCGACGCCGGCGGCAAGGCGATCGATCCGCTCATCCTGCGCTGGTTCGACAACGGCCGTATCTCACCGACCGCGCAGGAGCTCGGCGCGAAGGACAAGGTCGACTACCACGGCCGCTTCAACATGGTGTTCCAGGGCACGAAGGGCTGGCTGTGGGCGAACTACGGCGAGTTCCTCATCACGCCGGGCGCGCTCGCGGCCGAAGTCGCGGAGGCGACCGCGAAGGCGCCGCCCGAGCGGATCCCCGCGTCGCCGGGCCACCACCGCGAATGGCTCGACGCGATCCAGCGCTGGCGCTCGGGCGACCCTACGGCGGCCGATGCCCCGCTCTGCGCCTTCGAGCGCTCGACCGTGCTCAACGAAGTCGTGCTCGGCGGCACCGTCGCGGGCCGCGCAGGGCGGCAGGTTTCCTACGACTTCCAGGCCCAGGCCTTCGTCGGTGGCGACCCCGTCGGCTTCTGGGAGCCCGAACCGCGGAAGGGTTGGAGCCTCGACGACCGAAATCTCGACCGGATCCTCGTCGGACGCGCGTAGGATGGAGCTTCGATGCAGAGCCGCTGGGTTTCCATCATCCTTGCCACGCTGGTCGCGATCGCCGGTGCGATCGGCGCTTCTCCGCGCTCGGCCGCAACGCCCGTTGCCGCCGAATGCCGGACGGCCTGCTGCGGCGGCGCATGCCAGTGCGGCGACGCGTGCGCATGCGCGGTCGACGAGGCCCCTGCTGCGCCAGACGACGGCTCGCCCGCGCTGCCCGAGCGTTCGCGCGGCGAGCGCGCGCCGCTCGTCGCCGTGACAGCCCCCGCGACGGAACCCATCTCGACCGCCGAGGCGGTCGACCTCGGCACGCGATCGGCCCTTTCGACGGCGATCGCAGCGCCCCCTTCGTGCAGGCTTCGCCTTGCGCTCGTCTCGCGGTGGACCACCTGACGCGCCACGCCCGCGTCCCGCAATTTGTCAACTCGTTGATATTGTGTTCACGCGCGGTTTCCGCGCCCAGGTTCACCTCGAAGGCCCCACCATGCCAACACGCCCACTCCGCGCGCGCGGCCTCGCCGCAGCGGCGCTCGCCACCGCAACGCTCACCCTCGGAACCGTCCTGTCGGGCTGCGCCAGCACCCCGACCGCCCCGTCCGACCGCAACCCAAGCCTTGCCGCCGTCGGCGACGGCACCCTCGCCGCCGGCCGCTACGACCTCGTCGTGCACGGCATGAGCTGCCCCAAGTGCATCTCGAATGTCGACCTGCAGCTGAAGCGGATCGACGGCGTCGTCGATCCGAAGGTCGACATGAAGCACGGCATCGTCGCGATCACCGTGCGTGACGGCGCAGCGCCCTCGCGCGCGGCGGTCGCCGCGGCGATCACCGACGCCGGCTTCACTCTGGCGGAAATCCGCGAGGTTCCGCGATGAACCAGACCGCCATCGCATGCACCGCGCTCCTCGCCGCCACGCCCGCGCTTGCGCAGGAGATGCTCAAC
>JBKCZS010000306.1:0-11207 GCA_046337925.1 bacterium
CGCACGATGCTGGTGGCGGGCTCGGCGTTCGCCCTCGCGGCGATCGCCATCTTCGGTGCGCCCGCGTGGCTGGCGACGGTGGGCGACAACGAAGCGATGGCGAGCGCGGATGTCGAGGCGCGGCGCGGCAACCGGCCGTGAGGAGAGCTACAGTGTCGCGATGCACCCGCTTGAAGCATCGATCGCCGCCTACGAGTCCGGCGTGGCACGACTCCGCGAGGCCTGCGGCGGACTCTCCGACGCCCAGCTCAACACCCGCATCGCCCCCGGCGCCTGGAGCATCCAGGAGGTGGCCGTCCATCTCCTCGACAGCGACCTGATCGCGACGCATCGCATGCGGCGGATCGCGGCGGAGCATCTCCCGCTTCTCGTGAGCTACGACGAGAACGCCTTCATCGCGAACCTGCCCGCCGAGCGCATCGACTTCGCGACGGCGATCGAGCTGTTCGAGGTGCATCGCCGCTACACCGCGCAGTGGCTTCGCACGCTGCCGGCCGAGGCGTTCGCGCGCGAGGGGATCCACACCCAGCGTGGCAAGATCACGCTCGGGCAGATCGTCGATCTCTACGCATCGCATGTCGACCATCACCTCAAGTTCGTGCACGGCAAGCGCGCGGCCCTGAAGGCCTGAATCCCCTTCCCCGCCACCATCCAATGCCAACGCTCTTCTCTCCGCTCAGGCTCGGGTCGCTCGAGGTTCCGAACCGCATCTTCATGGCGCCGCTCACGCGCTGCCGCTCCGAGGCGGGCGATGTGCCCGGCGACCTCATCGCGACGCACTACGCGCAGCGCGCGAGCGCGGGCCTACTCATCGCGGAAGCCACGATGGCGATCGCCAACAACTGCGCGTTCATGGGGGCGCCGGGCGTCCACTCAGACGCGCAGGTCGCGGGCTGGCGCAAGACGACCGACGCCGTCCACGCGAAAGGCGGCCGCATCTACCTCCAGCTCTGGCACGGCGGCCGCGCGTGTCACTCGCGCCTGAACGGCGGAGTGCAGCCGGTTGCGCCGAGCGCGATCGCGATCGAGGGCGGCGAGATCTACACGCCCGACGGACCGAAGCCCTGCGAGACGCCGCGCGCGCTCCGCGACGACGAGCTCCCGGGCATCGTCGATGGATTCCGCCGCGCCGCCGAGAACGCGAAGCGCGCGGGATTCGACGGCGTCGAGGTGCACGGCGCGAACGGATACCTGCTCGACCAGTTCCTGCGCGACGGCAGCAACAAGCGCAGCGGCCCCTACGGCGGTCCCGTCGAGAACCGCATGCGGCTCATGCTCGAGGTCGTCGACGCGGTCGCGGGCGTCTTCACGCATGGCCGCGTCGGCCTGCGCATCTCGCCGCTCAACAGCTACAACGCGATGCAGGACAGCGATCCGGCCGCGCTGACGGCCGCGCTGTGCGACGCGCTCTCGCCGCGCGGACTTTCGTACCTCCATGTGATGCGCGCCGACTTCCTCGGCAAGCAGCACGGCGATGTGCTCTCGGTCGCGCGCCGCGCGTTCAAGGGGCCGCTCGTCGCCAACATGGGCTTCACCCCCGACGAGGCCGAGCGGGCCGTCGAGACGGGCGCGGTCGATGCGATCGCGTTCGGGACGGCGTTTCTCGCGAATCCGGATCTCCCCGCGCGCATCAAGGCGAAGGCGCCGCTCAACGCGCCCGACCAGTCGACCTTCTACATGGGCGGCGCGAAGGGCTACACCGACTATCCGGCCATGGCCCCAGCGGCAGGCTGAGCGCGGACGGGCGTCCTACGGGGTCCACGCGCCGAGCACGATCGCGAGATCCGATGCCCCGACGGTGCCGTCGCCGTCGAGATCCGCGGGGCTTTTTGCAAGGCCCCAGTCTGCAAGCACGAACGCGAGGTCCGCGCCGTCGATGAACCCATCGCGGTTGATGTCGCCAAGGCCCGCCGCAGGGCACGCGTCGGGCAACCCGTCGCCGTCCGCATCGTCGCAGTTCGATCCGACGCCGTTCCATGCGATGCCGAACAGTTCGGCCTCGACATCGATGATGGGCGCGCAGCCGCCCTGCAGGCATGCGCTTCCCCACGCGCGCACGCAGTCGGCCCAGGCCGCCGACGCGCATCCCGGATCGGCGATCGCGAGCGCGCGCGTCAGTTCGCCGACGAACGCTTCGGCCTCGAGTCGCTGCGCGTACGGCTGGAAGTGCGCTGTATCGAACAGGTATCGCGTCGACCAGCGGCCCCAGCCGTACTCCTCCTCGGTGATGCGGCGCAGGTTGAGGGCAAGGATGCGCGGATCGGCGGCGGCGAGGTCGTGCGCGACGACAGGCATCCAGTCGATCACCGTCGCCGCGACGGCCGAGGCACCGACGCGGAGTTCGGCCGCGAGAATGATCGGAAAGTGCGGATCCCCCATCTGTGCGCGGAGCCAGGCGATCGTCGCCGCAAGCTGGGCGCGCCATTCCTCACGCGTCGGCGCGTTGCCGGCGTCGTTCGCGCCGAGATGCAGCACCGCGACGCTCGGCGCGAGCGCGCGCAGCATGGCACCCGACTCCGCATGCTGCGCGAGGATGTCGCCGAGGCGCATGCCGCCCCGCGCCACCGATTGCACCACGATCCCGCGGTCCGCCGCCAGGCTTCGGAAGCGAACCCCTGCGACCTCCTGACCGACGGTGGCCGACGCGCCGCGAAGCTCGAGCTGCAGGTGGCGGCGATCCGCGAAGGCGAGCGGCGGAGTCGGAAGCCACGCGAACGACCCGATGGCCACGCCCTTTCCGAAGTCGAGAGCGCCCGCTTGGACCGCGGGTGCCGAAGAATCGGGAAAGTCGAGATCGGTGGGCCTGTTCCGCCACGCGATTCCGGGCGACCCCTTGCGGCGGATCGCAAGCACCTCCGCGATGAAGGGCCCCGACTGCTCGAACCACGGGCCGTCGTCGAGCAGCGGGTCGGTCGTGCGCGACGCGTCGTGCAGGAACAGCGTCCGCTGCCAGTCGAGCGGCCCGCCGTTGCCGGCGAGAAGCGCCTGCACCGTGAAGTTCGGAAGCGTCTGCGGAGGCCGGAGCGCGGGCGGAAGCACCGCACGGCTCGCCTGCGTCGCGGCGAGCCACTGCGGCGGATCGACCTGATCGATGTTCGAGTAGACGACCGACTCGGTCGCGGGGCCGAACACCTTCGAGAACCGGGCGTTGAGATGGGCGACATACTGCCGGCCAAAGCCTGCGGGAGCCGTCTCCTGCGAGTCGCCGAACAGCGCGATGCGCACGACGCCCTTCGACGACGACTGCAGCAGCCCCCGGAAGAACGGCGCGTCGGTTGCCGTCACGCGCGGCACATCGAGGAAGGTCCGCGTGTCGTCGCCTGCGGTTGCGACGGCGGTCGGAACGAGCGCGGACATCGCGAACAGGACCGACACGAAGCGGCGGCGCACGACGGACGAAGCACGGGAATGAATTTGCCCTCGCGGCGGCACCACCCAAAGGTAGCCTCGGATGCGCGCGGTTCAACCGCGATGGCCGAGAACCGGACCGAATCGAATCGGACCTGCCCGAACGCACGGCGCCGCGGGAGTTCCCGCGGCGCCGTGATCTGCGGCGGCATCCGATCTGCCGCGCGCACTCCCCCGATTCGGTTCGGTCGGTCAATCGGTGCCCTGCGCCCCCTCGGTCGGCGCGGCGGTCACCGTGGGCTTCTTGTCCTTCGCCTCGGCGCAGCACTTGGCAAGCGAGAGCAGGAGTTCGCGGCCAAGCGTCACGCGGCCTGCCTCGGTGAGTTCATGGGAGCCCATGCCGTACTCGGGCGCGAGCGCGGGCCAGCGCTCGCCCTTCACCGCGACGGTCTCTTCGGTTCCATCGAGGCGGCGCGACTCGGCGCGCGCGATATCGAGGACGGTGTCGCCGTCGAAGCGCTTGCGCAGCAGGTCGTTGTAGCGTCCGCGGTTCGCATTGGCGGCGTCCGGGCCGACGCCGACCATCTTCTTGACGGCCGCCTTCGCGCCATGGTCGGGCTCGCGCAGCGGCGCGGTGCAGTGGACGATCTCGATCTTCGGGTGCGCCTTGCGGATCGACTCCACGGCCTGCGCGTAGCGGTCGAGCACGCGGTTCACATCGGTCGAGCGGCCGATGTCGCTGCAGGAGAGCTTGAGGATGGCGACATCGACCTTCGCCGCGTGCGACGAGAGCAGGAATTCCTCGAACGCGTCGATCTTGTCCTCCGGCTCGCCGTCGTGGCCGACGGTCTCGTGGAACACGCCCGGGCGGTCGAACGCCTCGGCGTCGCGCGCGCCCTGGCGCTCGCGCCGATGGGCCTCGCGCTCCTGTCCTCGGTACGAGAAGACCTGCAGGCCGATCTCGGACTTGCGCTGGAGGACCGTCTCCACGCCCTTCACGATTTCGCCGCCGAGGTCGCCGTGCGCGAAGTAGACGCGCTTGCCGCGGAGATCGGCCCAGCAGGTCTCACCGATCTTGTCCAGCGCGGCCAGATCCACATCGGCGGCGTTGCCCTTGGCCTGCGTCTCCTTACGGGTTTCCTTCGTCTGCTTCGCCGAAGGCTGCGCGTCCTGCACGCCCCAGGCGCGCGTCGCGGCCGAAAGACCGCCGGCCACGAGGATGGTGAGTGTTGCGGTCGCTGCTGCACGGTGGATGGCATTTCGCATGATGAGCTCCTGCAATTCGATCGGTGGTGTTGGCAAGGCGGGTCGATCGACCGAACCTCGGCGGTTGGTCGCCCGGCCCGATGATTCCCCCGCTGCGCCCCCGCGTCGAGCGGGACCGCGCCGCATCGCGCCGGTTCGTGCGCTTCAGGCACGCATCCCCAAGAAAGACACCGCGCGGAGAGCGACTCTCCGCGCGGTGCATCCATCCTGCTCCATCGCTCCGCCGCGTCAGGCCTGTGCGAGCCCCTCGCGGATCGCGAAGCGCATCAGTTCGGCGCGGGTGAACACGCGCAGCTTCTTCATGATGCGCTCCTGATGACCGTCGACCGTCTTCGGACTGCGCGCGAGTTCGTTGCCGATCTCGCCGCGCGACATTCCCTTGCCGATCAGCCGCAGCACCTCGAGCTCGCGCTGCGTGAGCGAGTCGAGCAGCGTCGCCGGTGGAGCCGCGGGCGCGTCGCCGCGGCCGGGGAGCTTCCCCACCACGCGACCGTTGCGCATCTTGGGCGGCTGGCAGCGGGCGCGAACCTTCGAGCCGAGGATGAAGGTCCCCTCCGCGCAGCGGGCGATCTTCTTGAGTCCGTCGACGATCTCCTCGAGGTCGTCGCCCTTCGCGAAGTAGCCCGATGCGCCGCAGCGGTACGCGGATGCGAGGAAGCCGTCGCGGATGTGCGCGCTCAGGAACACGAACCGAGTCTCGGGATGCAGGTGGTGCAGGCGGTCCGCGACCTCGAAGACATCCGGCCCCGGCATCTCGATGTCGAGAAGCACCACATCGGGCCGGTGCTCGGCCACGGCGTCGATGACGCCCTCGGCGCTTGTGAGCGACGCGACGCAGCGCACCTGTCCGTCCGCCATGAACTGGGCCTTCAGGCCCTCGATGAGGACGACATGGTCGTCCACGCACACGACGCGCACGGGCGCCCGCTGCTGGTCGCGGTTCGCCGGCGTCGTCGCGGGTGCGTCCGCCGCCCGCTTGCGCGCCAGGACGCGGGGAATCTCGCCCTCGCCCAGCTGACTCTCGATGGTGCCGATCGTGCCGATGCTCTCACCCATGATGTGCTCCTCTCTGATGGTCGAAGTTTCCGGCGTTGACAAGCGCCTGCCTGACCGCCGCCGATATGGAAAGAAAGTCCCGAGGGTCGGAGACGACCAAGGCGTCGCAGCCCCATGATGCGACGCTGCGTCCCGCTCCCGGGGAATCGAGGACGATGAGCCTCCCGCCGGGCCGCGACGCATGCCAGCGCTGCGCGACTCCGTCGACGAGTTCATCGCCCGAGACGATCCAGATGTCCGCTTGCTGCGGGTCTTGCGTGAGTTCGGTCACGCCGTGCGAGGCGAGCACCGAACTCAGCATGGACGCGATGCGTCCGTCCGCGACCGTGCATGCCACCCTCGGGCTCGACGAATGTCCCGAGCGGGAGTCGTCGGTGCGAAGCCGGATGCGCATCGTCGTTCCGATGCCGGGGAGTGTCTCCACCTCGATGCGTCCGGCCGCGCGCTCGACGATGCCGCGCGCGATCGGGAGCCCGAGCCCCGAGCCGATTGCGCGGATCTTGGTCGTGAAGTACGGATCGAACGCGCGGCGCCGCACCTCGTCGGTCATCCCGATGCCGTTGTCGGAGACCTCGATGAACGCACCCGCACCGCCGTCCGTCGCTCCGGCCCGCAGCAGCACCCGCGCGAGTTCCCGCGGACGCTCGCGCGGCATCGCCTCGCCGGCGTTCACCAGCAGGCTCAGCACCGCGCGCGAGAGCGAGCGCTCGTCGATGCGCACCGGCGGCAGATCGGCGTCGATGCGGACCTCGAGCACCGCGACCTCGTGAAGCGCCTTCTCGAGGAGCGGACCCGCGTGCCTCCACCAGGTCGCGAGATCCGTCGTCGCGATCGTGCAGGTGTCGGTATCGGTCGCGAGGAAGTGCACCGCGTCGGCGAGTTCCTGAAGATGCGCAAGTCCGGCCCGGATCTCGCGCGCATGGAGGTCGCGCCTCGAACCGCTGCGGCGCGATGGCGGCGGCAGGATGGCCGAAAGATGCGCGCGCATCGGAAGGAGCGTGTTGTTGAGGTCATGGCCTAGACCCGCGGCCAGCGTGCCGATCGCAGCGAGGCGCTCGCACTGGCGCATCTGCGCGTCGGCGCTGCGCCGCGCGGTCGCGTCGCGGATCACGAGCGTGCGACCTGCCTGAAGCGCCCCGGAGCCGACGACGACCTCCGCGACGAAGGCCGATCCGTCGCGCCGTTGCGCCTCGAACTCGAGCGCCCTCGGCTCCTCGCGGACGCCGGTGCGCTGCGCCGCGAGCAGCCGCTCGGCTTCGGACGGGAAGAGGCTCGAGAGCGGCATGCCGCGCAGCTCGCCGCACGGATAGCCGAAGATCACGGCGGTCGCGTCGTTGGTCTCGAGGACGCGACCATCCGCCGATACGGTCACGATCGCAGCGCCCGCGCCGTCGAGCACGGCGTGCAGCCGCGCCTCCGCGGTCTGCGCGCGGCGGACGGCGAGGCGGAACTCGATCAATCCGACGAGCCGCTGCGCGAACATCTCTGCGAGCATGTGGAGAGGCGGTGCGGGCATCGGCTGCTGCGCGAAGAAGTACCGCAGCACGCCGACGATCCCGTTGCGCGCGCGAAGCGGCGCCGAAAGCACCGCGAGGATGCCGTCCGTCTCGAGGAACGGTCGCACGAGCAGTCCGCCATAGGTATCGCTCTGCGCGAGATCGACGACCAGCTCCGTCTTCTCCGGAATCGGCAGGACTCCCCCGCCGACGGCGATGCTCGCGAGCGCACGGGCCGTCCGCTCGTCGAGGCCGAAGGAAACCCGCAGCATGTCGCCCGCACCGGCGCCGAGGCCCGCCTCGATCATCCCGCCGCTCGCGCCGAACGGCTCGGCGCCGATCCGCAGCCAGCACGCGAGCTGCTCGGAGAACTCGCCCTCGGACGGCACGCTCTCGAGGCGGTCGCACAGGCGCTTCCAACGCGCGAGCAACTCGCCGGCCGAGTCGTCCGTGCACCCGCCGACGGGGCCGCTCGCCTGCGGAAGATCCGCGGAATCCCGCGGCGCCGATCCAGTATCGCGCACAAGCGCGAGCGGCATGCGCTCGGCTGACGGGGCGTTCGGCTTGAGGTGTCCAAGCGACATGACCGCACGGTATCGCTCGGATTGCTCCTGCCAAGCGATGCGGCACGGGGAGATTTCCCCGCTTTGGGAATTCTCCGCGATCGGCTGAATGGCCCTTCGCCCTCGTGACTTTTCGCCGCTTGATCCCGCACCGTTCCCCGTGGTGCGCGCGGCGGGGTCCGCCACAATCACCCTCGCGCCGAATGCGATCGATGCGATGTCGATCGGAAGCCGAGGAGCAGGACGCATGCGTTTTCTCATCCGACCCTTGCGAGATCCCGAAAGCACGCTCGACCTGACCGATGCGGTCGTCGAGGCGATCGCGCGGCATCTCGCGCTTGCGTGCGGCGGGAATGTGGTCCTCAACCGGCTCGAGGCGTCCGCACACCTCGAGTCGCTTCTCAGGCGTTCGTCCGTGGCGCCTGACGGGATCGATCCGTTCGCACCTCTCTCCGCGCATGTCGATGCGCATCGCCCCAAGGAGGAAACCCATGCAGTCGTCGATTCCGACGAGGCTGATCGTGAGCGACAGCCGCAAGGCTTCGCTGTACAGCGGCTCGCTCTCGAGAGAGCGGGCTGATGCACTGCCGCGCGTGCGGCTCGAGCTGGTCGAGGTCCTCAAGAGCCCGTGGCAGGACTTCCACGAGCACGGCCGGCCGAACGCCCTCGGGCGTGGACCGAGCGCGAACGCATCGCAGCACTTCGCGGGCGAAGGCAACGAGCGCGCAGAACTCGAACGGCGGTTCGCGGGCGAGGTCGCCGCGTGGATCGCGAAGAAGTCCGCGGAGGCTCCGGAGGCGGCGGTCGTCGCGTTCGCCGATCCGCGGTTCCTCGGCCACCTGAGGTCGGCCTGCAGCGCGATTCGGCTTGAAGCGACCGTCGAGCGTGGCGAGTTCTCCTGGCTCCGGCCGGCGGAACTCGCGGCGCACCCGTCGATCCGAGCGGCGCTCGGCAGCGCGGCGTTCCGCCCGGCGGGAACCCGCTGAAGGGTCGATTCGACGGGCGAAGGGCCTGATCTGCTCGAACGGTTCCACGGATTCCGATCCGCGCGGCCCCACGCATGAGAAAGAGGGAGATCGAGATGACGACGCTGATGGACCGACGGGAATCGATGGTCGAGACGCAGATCAAGGCCCGCGGCGTCAAGGACGCACGCGTCCTCGATGCATTTCGGAGCGTGCCGCGGGAGCGGTTCGTCTCGGCCCGCTACCACGACCTTGCCTACGAGGACGCGCCGCTTCCGATCGAGGAGGGGCAGACGATCTCGCAGCCCTACATCGTCGCGGTGATGCTCGAAGCGGCCCGGATCGGAGAGGGAGACCGCGTGCTCGAGGTCGGCGCAGGGTCCGGCTATGCCTCGGCCTTGCTCGCGAGGCTTGCGAAGGAGGTCTTCGCGATCGAGTGGCACGAGGGACTCGCGGGCCTCGCGCGGACGCGGCTTCGCACGCTGCAGCTTCCGAATGCGCAGGTGATGTGCGGCGACGGAACCCGCGGGTGGCCCGACGCCGCTCCCTTCGACGCCATCGTCGTCTCCGCAGGCGGACCCGAGGTTCCGCGCAGCCTGCTCGAACAGCTGAAGATCGGCGGCCGCCTCGTGATTCCGGTCGGCATCGACCCGAAGTCGCAGGAACTGCTCCTGATCGTGCGAACCGCGGAACACCAGTACGACCGGACCTCGCTCGGCCGGGTGCAGTTCGTTCCGCTCGTGGGCGCAGAGGGCTGGGCGAGCGATGGCGCGCCGCTCGGCAGCCATCGGGCGGAGCGGCCTCTCCGCGTGAGCACGCGCGAGGGCGCCCGGGCCTCGTCGCTGATCGCGGCGGCATGCGAGCCGTTCGCGTCCGTGGAGCATGCGAACCTCGATGGGATTGTCCGCAGGATCGGCGCCGCACGGATCGTGCTGATCGGCGAGTCGACCCACGGAACCAGCGAGTTCTACTCGATGCGGGCGCGCATCACGGAGGCGCTGATCGCACGCGCGGGCTTCAACATCGTCGCGATCGAAGCCGACTGGCCCGACACCGCCGCGGTCGACCGGGTGGTGCGGAAGCGCGCGGCCACGCCGCTGCGGGAACCGATGTTCTCGCGCTTTCCCACCTGGATGTGGCGAAACCGCGAGATGCAGTGCTTCGTCGACTGGCTGACACGGCACAACGGAAGCCTTCGCGACGCGTCCGCACAGACGGGTATCAGCGGCCTCGACATCTACAGCCTCAACAACTCGATCGGTGCGGTGCTCGACTATCTCGATCGCGTCGATCCATCCGCAGCGGCGGCCGCTCGCGAGATGTACGCCTGCTTCACGCCGTGGGAGCGGGATCCCGCGACCTACGGACGGGCGGCATCCAGCGGCGTGCTCGCGTCCTGCGAGCATCAGGCGCTGGCCACGCTGCAGTCGCTGCTGGAGGAACGGCTTCGCTACTCGAAGTTCGATGGCGACGCGTTCTTCGACGCGGCGCGCAACGCCACGGTGGTGAGCGAGGCGGAGCGGTACTACCGCGCGATGTACCGCGGCGCGCGCGAGTCGTGGAACATCCGCGACCGGCACATGTTCGAGACGCTGCTGGCGCTCCTCGAACACCGTGGGCCGAACTCGAAGGCCGTGATCTGGGCGCACAACTCCCATGTCGGCAACGCCGCTGCCACCGAGATGGGCATGCATGGCGAGATCAACATCGGCCAGCTGTGCCGGGAGCGTTTCGGCGACGCCTGCTACTCGATCGGATTCGGCACCGACCGAGGGACCGTGGCTGCGGCGTCGAACTGGGACGCCCCGATGCAGGTCATGGCGGTGAGGCCGTCGCATGCCGACAGCTACGAGCGTCTTTGCCAGGAGGCGGGGCAGCCGATGTTCATGCTTCCCCTGCGCAAGCCGAACTCGATCGCCGTGCGGCATGAACTCCTCCGGCCGCGCCTGGAACGCGCCATCGGCGTGATCTATCGCCCCGAGACCGAACTGGTCAGCCATTACTTCCAGGCGACGCTTCCCGCCCAGTTCGACGAGTACATCTGGATCGGCGAGACGACCGCCGTCGAGCCTATCCCGGTGACCCTGACCCCGGGCGATCCCGAGATGTATCCCTTCGGGATGTGACGCGGACTCATCCCCCGGACGCCGAGGCCGCGACTGGCGCGCGAGACGGGCTGGTGCAGACTCCCCGCACACCCCCGCTCGCCGCCCGTGTGACCGCTAGCGTTCCACGCTCGCCACGGTGTTCCCCGGTCTCCACGCCGGCGTTCCACGCTCGCCACGGTGTTCCCCGAGCTCCACGCCGGCGTTCCACGCTCGCCACGGTGTTCCCCGAGCTCCGCGCCAGCGTTCCACGCTCGCCACGGGGTTCCCCGATCACCACGCCGGCGTTCCACGCTCGCCACGGTGTTCCCCGATCACCACGCAGGCGGTCGACGCTCGCCACGGGGTACCACGATCGCCACGCGGTCGATCAACGAGCTCGCCGGATGACGACGAACGGCACGGTGG
>JBKCZS010000307.1:0-4077 GCA_046337925.1 bacterium
GACCTCCATCGAGGGAATGCGCCCCGGCACCACATGGTGCGCAAGGATCGCGCGCAGCTTGTCCTTGTTCTCGGGAAGGAGCAGCGATTCGAGCGTTCCCTTCGGAAGCGCCGCGAACGCCTCGTCGGTCGGCGCGAACACCGTGAACGGGCCGCCGGTCTTGAGCGCGTCGGTGAGGCCTGCCGCGTCGATCGCGGCGACAAGCGTCTTGAACTTGCCGTCGATCGCGGTTTCGACGATGTCCTTCGTGGCGGCCGTGCGCGCGGCCGGCGCGCCCGCGCCTGCGCGGACCTGAACCTGGAGCGGAGCGGCTGCAAGCACGCTCGAAGAGAACACGACAGTTGCCGCCATGATGAGCGGAGAAGAGAGCAGACGCATCGAGATGTCCTTGAATCGGATGAACAGCGTGAGCGTGCGGGTGTTCCGCCCCACGGCGGATGCCTCGCACGACGGAGACTGAGCGGTCTTCGTGGGTGCCCGACTCGCGGATTCTCTCAAGAAACGATCAATTGCGACGACCCGAGATCGACCCCTCGCAGACACTCAGATGGGGGGCTTTCCCGTGAATTGCCCGCGAATCAGGAGGTCGGCCGCCAGTCCTGCCATGCCGAGGAGCGCCGCGGCGACGAGGCCGGCCAGTTGCACGACGATCGCACCCCCGATCGCCGTCCATGCGTTCCGCGCACAGACTCCGCGCAGAAGCCACGCGTAGTAGGCGACCCCGACCAGAAAGCTGATGTTCATGATCGGCCCCATCTGCTCTGGAAAGAGCAGCGTGAGCAGTGCGGAGCCGAGGGCGATCACGGCGGACTGGCCGAGGTTGAACAGATTGAGCGTGAGGTGTTCGGCGAAACTCAGTCCGCGGGAGCGGAAGATCAGCCACGAGAAGCCCGCGTAGACGGGTGCCGACAGCAGCATGAGCAGCGTCCAGAATCGCTGCAGGAATTCCTCGATCATCGCCTGCATGTCACCGACGCCATCGGCGCTCGCGCGCAGTTCCAACCCACCGAGCATCCGGACGCCGGCGTTCGACGCGAGCACCATGATCAAGATCCACGCAGAGTTGAGGGTGATCGCGTACCGCACGGGGCCGATGTAGACGACGCGCTTTCCGTCGAGATAGTCGCGGACCGCCTTGCCCGGCCGGAGGGTGAGGTCGACCACCGTGTGAAGCCAGCCGCGCTCAAGGCTGAGCGCCCGCATCGCGGTGCGTCGCAGTTCGGCGAAGGTGATCTTGCCCGAGGCTGCTTCCTGTCCGCACTGCCCGCAGTACGGCGTCTCGAAGTTGGAACCGCAGTTCATGCACTTCATGCGTGCTGGAAGGATACAGCAGGGCGACCCGCCCGTTCGCGACGGTTGGCGGCTCAGCGGGCGCCGAAGTCGTCCTTGGTGAGCACGCCGTCCTTGCTGCGGTCGAGTCGATCGAACTGACGGTGGAGATTCTCAGGGACCTCGCGCTTCTCGATCTTCCCGTCGTCGTTCGCGTCGAACTGCTCGCGCAGCCGCTCGAACGCAGCGCCGCGACCTGCCGGTCCTCCGCCTGCGCCGCCCCCGAGGCGTCGTCGCGAGATTCCCGCATGCCCCAAGTCGGTGCGCGAAAGCCCCCAGGCGCCTTCTGTGCGAGGCCTTCGACGCGATTTCCGCCCGTGACAGAGTTCTACTTCGACAGGACCTCTGCCTTGTTCACCGCACCGCGCAGGAACGGCTTCAGTCCTTCAACGCACAGCGTCTCGGCCGCCGTCCCGTCGGATTTCAGGTGCAGGTCGAAGAACGCACGGGTCGCGATGCGCGTGACGGGCTGCACGTCGTCGCGTGTCTGCGAGGGAAGCGAGCCGCCGTTGCTCCCAGCCGAAGTAAAGTCTTGATGCCTTGCGTTCGCGAGCCAGACGAAGATGTGCTGGCCTTGCGGCCAGAACGCGAAGGCGTCCTTGCGCACCGATGCCGGTTGACCGGCCTGCTGGTCATCCTTCGTCCCCGTGATCCCAAGCAGCGGCACGGCGAGGCTGGCGAAGCTCTCCTGAACGAAGAGCGGCTCGCCGACGCCCTGCGGCGAGAGCGCGACACCGCACTTCACGCGTTGGTCACGGAGATCGGGGCCGAGTCCCTTGCCTGGCGCGACCGTCGGCGTCAGCCAATCGACGGCGGGCCGCATGCCGCACACGACCATCGTCGTGAAGGCGCCGAAGGAGTGGCCCATCACGCCGATCCGCGAGAGGTCGAGCCTTCCCTTCAGCTTCGCGTGCGTGGCGTTCCACTCTGTCGCACGGTCGATCGCGAACGAGACATCCTTCGGTCGCGTGAGCACCTCGTTCGCGTCGCGGGTCATCGCGAGGATGCTCTTCATTGCCTGAAGGCCCTTCGCCACGCGCTCGCGGCTGCTGCCGACATGCTCGATGCATAGGACGATGTATCCACCCGATGCGAGTTCCTGTGCTTGCGTGAAGTGGGTGTCCCAGTCGCCGCCGGCGCCGTGCGACACCACGATCACGGGAAACGGGCCGCCCGTCGACGGCACATGCACCTTGATCGGAACCTTGCGTCCAGTCGCGGCGGGCGCCGCCGGCTCCTCCTGCTTGCGGCGCGGAAGCAGCCGCGGTCGGGATGGTTCGGTGGGTGCCTTGGCGCCGCGCGTCGCATCGACGAGGTCGGGGAACTCGATGAGCTCGATCGTCGCGCTTGCCTTCGGGGTTTCGCCAACTTTCGCGGGAACTTTCGCGGGAACCTTCCCAGGTGGCGCGCCGTTCGACGCGCCAACGCATAGGGCGAGCGACAGCAGCGAGATGACGGATGAGAGGAGCGGGGCGTCTGTAGACATCATGGTGTTCTCAACGCGCGCCAAAGTCGTCCTTCGTCAGCGCGCCGTCGTTGTTCCGGTCAAGTCGTTCGAACTGGCGGTGGAGGTTCTCGGGAACCTCGTCCTTCTCGATCCTGCCGTCGTCGTTCGCGTCGAACTGCGTGCGGAGGCGTTTGAACGCGATGCCGCCGCCTGCGCCGCCATCGGCGCCACCACCAAATCCGCGCCGCGGCGTGCTGCCCCGCGCGAGATCATCGGGCCTCGTCGGATCGTCGTTCTCAAGGTAGTACTCGATGTACCCGAGCATCATCTCGTCGTCGGTCTGCGGGCCCCAGCGCACCGTCTGCTTCGGGTCGGGGTTCGCAGGGTTGTTCGCGCTGTTATTGTACCACGCGGTACCGTGGATCACTGAGCCTTTCGGCACATCGAGCGGCTCGCGCAGTTCGTACCGCAGCTGCCAGTTGAAGTCGTAGTTCGGGATGTCGAGGAGCATGCGCCGCCCGCCGCCGGTCGGAAGCTCGATCTCGTATCGGTAGGCCTTGCCGCGCACATGCATGTGCGGCATGAAGGCGAGGATCTTCGCGTCCGCGGGCACGCGTAACTCGCCTGATTCCCTGTGGTTCTCCGCGCCCGGCGGAATCGAGATGCGCCGGTCGACGACCGATGCCGTGCGCACGAGATGCTTGGGCGTCTCGTCGGTGAAGACCACGCCAAGCTTGAGCTGGTCCTCGGTCGCCTTGCCGTTCGGCGTGTAGTGGATCTGGAAGAGGAGCGACGACTTCGCGGGAAGCCGCCGAGCAAAGCCATCGTCGAGGACATACGAGTCGTTGCCGGGCACATACGCCGCCCAGTACCCGCCCGCCTCGTCCGCGCCAAGCCGCCTGCGGGCCACGGGATCGTTCGCAGTCTCCTCGTCGAGCACGAACACGAGCACATGGTGCACGACCGCCGGATCGGTCGGCACGATCTGCACGGCCTTGACCCAGCGGTTCTGCGACAGATTCGTCGGCACGAGCACATTCTGGTAGGGCATCGTGCCCTCCGCCTTGATGGCGATGGGCTCCGGCAACTGGAAGACCGCATCGGGCTGCCCGATCGTCCACTTGCCTTCGGGATGGATTCGCGGCAGCGGCAGGTCCGCACGGTCTCCCTCGGGCTTTCCGGCCTCGATCCACGCCACGATCGCGCGCTTCTCCTCGTCGCTCAGCGAGCGGTCGTTCGACCACGGGCTGTGGCCCTTCGCATCGGGGAGCGGCGCCGCGAACCACGGCGGCATGGTGCCT
>JBKCZS010000308.1:0-9189 GCA_046337925.1 bacterium
TCGATCCCCTTCTCGCGCGCGAGCTTCATCAGCGCGCGCGCCGTCGGCACGCCCTCCACCACCGAGGTGGTGTCGGCCAGCGCCTGCTCGACTCCGCGGCCGCGCGCGAGACGCTCGCCGAAACTGCGGTTGCGCCCCTCGGGCGCGAAGCAGGTCGTGGACAGGTCGCCGATCCCCGCGACGCCGAAGAAGGTCTCGATCCTTCCGCCGAGCGCGACTCCCACCCGAGCGATCTCGGCAAGACCGCGCGCAAGCAGCGCGCTCTTCGCGTTCACGCCGAGCCCCATGCCATCGGCGACGCCGGCCGCGATGGCGATCACATTCTTGCAGGCGCCCGCGACCTCGACCCCGATGAGGTCGGACGACTGGTAGATGCGCGTCCAGTCGGACGCGAAGGCCATCGCCACGCGCGCCGAAAGGGCGCGGTTCGGACTCGCCGCCACCAGCGCCGCCGGCAGCCGCCGCGCGAGCTCCGCCGCGATCGTCGGGCCGCTCAGCGCGGCGACCGACACATCGGCGCCGAGCGCGTCCGCGAGGATGTCGCAGGGCAAGCGGAAGGTGTCGACCTCGATGCCCTTCGCGATGCTGACGATCGGGACGCCCTTCGGCACGGCCGGGGCGAGGCGGGTGAATGTGGGTCGGATGAACTGCGTCGGGATCGCGCAGACGATCAGCGTCGAGTCCTGCAGCGCGGCCGCGTCCGCAGTCACCTCGACCCAGCGGTCGAGCCGGAATCCGGGAAGCCTCGGGCTCTCGCGGCTTTCGGCGAGCCGCCGAGCCTCTGCCTCGAACGGCGACAGGAGCACCGTCGGGATGCGGCGGGCGGTGAGGATGTCGGCGAGGACCAGGGCCATCTGGCCATCCCCGACGATCGCGATCCGCTCGGACAGTTCGTTGCTCACCCCCGAAGGATAACCGCCCGCGACAGTTCGGCCCGCAGGCCGGGATTCGCGAACCGGACGGTGCCGAACCGCGAAACCGTTCCTTCGGGCGCTCGAAACGCCTCGAAGTCCATCTCCACCACCGCCGACGCCCGCTGCGCGGCCCATCTGTCCAATCTTGCGCATCTGCGTCCGAAGGCCGTCTGCAGGACTCGTTGGCCGAACCTTGCCAAGGGCGTCTGCTACCCTTCCCGCTCCGGCTTGCGGAACCCCGCGCGGAACGAAGACATGTCGACCATCTCCTCATTTCCGAACACGACCCCGAACTCCAGCCGCATTGCCGACGACACCTCGGGTGCCGACCGGCTCGAGCGCCAGCTCTTCGTCGCGCTTCTCGGCGGCGTGCTGCTGCTCGCGGCATGGATCGCAAAGCTCCTCGACATCGAGACGACGGTCGCGAACATCCCCGCGCTCGTCGGAGCGCTGGTGCTGGTGGTGCCGCTCGCGAAGGGCGCCATCGAGGAACTGCGCGAAGGCCGCGCCTCGAGCGACAGCCTCGCCTGCCTTGCGGTGTTTGCGGCGATCGCGAACGAGCTCTACCTCGCCGCGGGCTTCCTCGCGTTCTTCCTCTGGTTCAGCGAACTCGTGCTCTCGCGCACCGCGTGGGGCGCGCAGCGCGCGATCCGGGACCTGATCGAACTCACCCCCGATGTGGCGCGGCTCGTCGAGCCCTCGGGCGAGGAGCGCGAGGTCTCGCTCAGCCAGCTGAAGCTGGGATCGATCGTGCGCGTCCGCCCCGGCGAGAACCTCCCCGCCGACGGCACCGTGCGCGCGGGAACCTCGAGCATCAACCAGGCCTCGCTCACCGGCGAAGCCGTGCCGATCGAAGTGCAGACGGGCGCGCCCGTCTACGCAGGCACCACGAACCTCACCGGGCAGATCGACATCGAGGTCACCGCCGTCAAGGGCGAGACGACCATCGGCAAGGTCGAGAAGCTGATCCGCGAGGCGGAAGGCGCCAAGGGCAAGAAGCAGGAACTGATCGAGCGCATCTCGGCCTACTACGTCCCCGTCGTCCTGATGGTGGCGCTCATCGTCTGGTTCTTCACCGCGAAGTCCGGGTCGCCCGACGCCAAGGCCGTCGCCGCCGAGCGCGCCATCACCGTGCTCGTCGTGACCTGCCCGGGCGCGCTGCTCATCGCCTACCCGACCGCCATGGTCGCCGCGTTTGCGGCCGCCGCGCGCCTCGGCATCATGATCAAGCAGACCCGCACGCTCGAGTCGGCCGCCGACATCGACACGGTGGTCATGGACAAGACCGGCACGCTCACCACCGGCAAGTTCGCGGTGAGCCGCCTTGCGCCCGCGGAGGGCGTCGAGGGTGCGGCGCTCCTCCAGGCCGCGGCCGACGCGGAGCAGTCGTCGAACCACCCGCTCGCGAAGTCGATCCTCGACACCGCCACGATGGCGCGCATCAAGCCGCAGGCGCTCACCGGCTACCGCGAGGTGCACGGCCGCGGCGTGGCGGCGATGACCGCGGACGGCGAGATCTTCGCCGGCCGTGGCGCGTGGATCATCGAGCTGAACCCGTCGCTCGCCGCCGAGGTCAAGGCCGTCGAGGCGAAGATCGAAGGCATGTCGGGCGTGCATGTGATGGCGAACGGCCGCTACCTCGGCGCCGTCGGCCTCGAAGACAAGCTGCGCCGCAACGCGGGCGAGGTCGTCACGAAGCTTCGCGAGCTCGGCGTGCGCCGCATCGCGATCTTCACGGGAGACCGCCTCGCGGTCGCGACGCGCGTCGGCCAGTCGGTCGGCGTCGACTCGATCGAGGCGGAGTGCCTGCCCGAAGAGAAGCACGAGGAACTCAAGGACCTCATCCGCCAGGGCCACCGCACCCTCGTGGTCGGCGACGGCATCAACGACGGCCCGATCCTCGCGACCGCCGATGTCGGCGTGGCGATGGGCCTCTCGGGCTCCGACATCGCCACCAACAGCGCGGGCGTCGCGCTGATGAACGACGACCTCCGCAACATCCCGTTCCTCCTCGAGATCGCCCGCAAGGCGAAGTCGGTGATCGCGCTCAACATCACGGTCGCGATCCTCCTCGCGATCGTCGGACTGGCGCTTGCCGCGACGGGCCGCCTGTACATCTGGGTGACCCCCTTCTATCAGGCCGCCGCCTACATCTTCGTCATCGCGAACTCGCTGCGCCTCGTGCGCTTCGGCGAGGACTTCGCGGCCGCCGAGGAGATCCGCCGCGAGCAGGAAGCCGCGATCGCGGCGAAGCCGACCCGAAAGCTCGCGGGCTCCTGACCCCCTCCGCGATCGGCCTCGATCCCTTTGCTACATTCCGCAGGCGCCCGGACGACCCGGGCGCCTGCTTCATTTCCGCGGAAACACCATGTCCACGCTCGCATCCATCCAGTCGCTCCTCGGCGCAGAAGCCGACTCGCTCCTCTCGCACAAGGCCAAGGTCTCGAAGGACCTCCTGCACCTGCCGTCGGCGGGCGTCGTCGACGCGAACTACGGTGCGAGCGACCGGAGCCCGCAGGTGCTGCGCAGCCTGCAGGCGATGTTCGGCCACGGCCGCCTCGCGAACACGGGCTACCTCTCGATCCTGCCGGTCGACCAGGGCATCGAGCACTCCGCAGGCGCGAGCTTCGCGAAGAACCCGATCTACTTCGACGGCGAGAACATCGTCAAGCTCGCGATCGACGGCGGCTGCAACGCCGTGGCGACCACCTTCGGCGTCCTCGCGAGCGTGTCGCGCAAGTATGCGCACAAGATCCCCTTCATGGTCAAGATCAACCACAACGAGCTCATGACCTACCCGAACAAGTTCGATCAGGTCATGTTCGGCTCGGTGCGCGAGGCGTGGAACCTCGGCGCGTGCTCGGTGGGCGCGACCATCTACTTCGGCAGCGACCAGTCGACGCGCCAGATCGTCGAGGTCGCGGAGGCGTTCGAGGAGGCGCATTCGCTCGGCATGGCGACCGTGCTCTGGTGCTACATCCGCAACAACGCCTTCAAGACCGGAGGCAAGGACTACCATGTGTCCGCCGACCTCACGGGCCAGGCGAACCACCTCGGCGTCACCATCAAGGCCGACATCATCAAGCAGAAGCTTCCCGAGCTGAACGGCGGCTATTCGGCGCTGAACTCCGGAGATTCGAGCTACGGCAAGCTCGACAAGCGCATGTACACCGACCTCGCGACCGATCACCCGATCGATCTCTGCCGCTACCAGGTGCTCAACTGCTACTGCGGCCGCGCCGGCCTCATCAACTCCGGCGGCGCGAGCGGCTCGAACGACCTCGCCGAAGCGGTCAAGACCGCGGTCATCAACAAGCGCGCGGGCGGCATGGGCCTGATCTCGGGCCGCAAGGCGTTCCAGAAGCCGATGGACGACGGCGTCAAGCTCCTGCACGCGATCCAGGATGTCTACCTCTGCAAGGAAGTCACGGTCGCCTGAGCGCGGCCGGGCGGGCTTCATCGGGCCAAAAAGAAAAGCGGCGCACGATTGAATCGAGCGCCGCCTTCTCTCTCGCTGGCATCGCATGAAGCGACGCATCCGCGAATCCACACGGCGCGCCTTCGCGCGGCGTCTGGCAACCTCCCGACCCCTCAGATGCAAGGCGCACTTTCGGGGGCGGACCTGTCAGGAGAACCTAAAAATCTGCGCGGGTCCTTTGAAGGGTTCGCGGGTTTGGTCGCCCAAATGGGCTGAAATCGGCGCATCGGCTGGGAAACGCCAGCGTTTTCGGGCGGTCTGCAAGCCGAGGAAACGCAGGCGGCTAGCGGGCCTCCACCCCTGCCGGGCAGAAAACTCTCGGGAAAGTTCGCCGAGGCGTGACAGGCGCCGACCGTGGATTGCGCTTCTCCTGTCGAACAGGACACACGCGCAGAGGTCCGGAACAACCGCTGCGCAGACAGATTTCTCTCTCCCGCGAACACCCCGGCAACCCGGGGTTGTTTGTTTTTGTCCCCTGCGTTCGCGGCGGCGCGGGTGGTCCCGTCGAAGCGGCCCCGTAGACTCCCGCCGTGAAGGTGATGCTCGCCATGTCCGGCGGCGTCGACAGTTCTGTCGCCGCCGCCCTCCTCCAGCGCCAGGGCCACGAGGTGGTCGGCTGCTTCATGCGCCTTGGGAGCCCGGGCGAGGAGCTCGAGACTCCGATCGCGGACGCTGCGTGCGCCGCGGGAAGTCCGCGCGCGAAGATCGGCCACCAGGGATGCTGCTCGATCAACGACGCCGCCGACGCGCGTCTCGTCGCGGCGCGACTTGGGATTCCCTTCTATGTGGTGAACTTCCGCAACGACTTCGGCCGCATCATCCGCTACTTCGAGGACGAGTATCACGCGGGCCGCACGCCGAACCCGTGCGTGCGCTGCAACGACTGGCTCAAGTTCGGGAAGCTGCGGCAGTACGCCGAGCAGCTCGGCTGCGACGCCGTCGCCACCGGCCACTACGCGCGCGTGGTCGCGACCGAAGCCGGCCCGCGGCTCGCGCGCGGCATCGATCACGCGAAGGACCAGTCGTATGTGCTGTTCGGGATCGGTCCGCAGGCAGTCTCGCGCATGATGCTGCCGATCGGCGACATGGAGAAGCCGGCGGTGCGCGAGCTTGCGCGCGAGTTCGACCTTCCCGTCTCGGACAAGCCCGACTCGCAGGAGATCTGCTTCGTGCCCGACGACTACGCGTCGTTCCTCGGGCGACGCGATCCCGCGCGTTTCGCGTCGGGCGCGATCGAGGACGAGTCGGGCCGCGTGCTTGGACAGCACGAGGGCCATCAGCACTTCACGGTCGGGCAGCGCAAGGGCCTTCGGGTGCCCGCGACCATTCCGCTCTATGTGCTGCGCAAGGATCCTGCGCGCAACGCCGTCGTCGTCGGGCCGCGCGAGTCGCTCGATGTTCACGGCGTGGAAGCCGACGAGTCGACCTGGTACGGCGGCACCGAGGGCGTGACGCAAATCGCGTGCACGGCGCAGGTTCGCGCCCACGGCGCGCCGATTCCGGCCCGCGTCACGCTTTCGGAGGGCGTCCTTCGGATCGCCTTCGATCGCCCCGAACCGGGCGTCGCGCCTGGACAGGCTGTCGTCTGCTACGACGGCGAAGGACGCGTGCTCGGCGGAGGCTGGATTCGCGATACATTCCGCGCGTGATCTACGCAGGAGTCGATGAAGCCGGCTACGGGCCGCTGCTCGGTCCACTCTGCGTCGGGCTGAGCGCGTTTCGCGTCGCCGACGCGGAGATCGATCTGCGTGGAGGCGCAGCGCCCGACCTCTGGTCGCTCCTCTCGCGCGGCGTGTGTCGGAAGCCGAAGGACGCGCGGCGGCGGGTCGCGGTCGCGGACAGCAAGAAGCTGAAGTCCGGCGGCAAGCAGCCGCTCATCCATCTCGAGCGCGGAGTGCTTGCGTTCCTCGGCGGCGACACGCCGAAGGATGACGGCGAGTACCTCGTGCGGCTCGGCGTCTCGCCGCGCGCGTCGCGGGCGACGCCATGGCACGCGCTGGCGCTCTCGCTCCCGGTCGCGGTCACCGAGGGCGAGGTCGCGATCGCGCGCAATCTCGTGCGCGGGGCGATGGATGGCGCTGGCTGTGCGATCGAGGCGCTCGGCGTCTCGGCGCTCGACGCGCCCGCGTTCAACGCGCTCTACGGCGAACTCCGCAACAAGGCGCAGGTGAACATGTCGCTTGTGTTCGACGCCGTGCGCCGCGTCGACCTCCTTCGCGGGGACTCGCCGGCGTTCATCGCCGTCGACCGCCAGGGCGGACGCGCCGACTACACGCGCGAGCTCGAGGCGCATGTGGCGCGCGGCGGAACGATCACGACGCTTGTCGCCGACGACGAGCGGTCGATCTACCGAATCGACGCGGATGGCGCCGCCCCGCTGCTCGTCGCCTTCGAGGTCGGTGCGGAGGAGCGGCACCTGCCCGTCGCGCTCGCCTCGATGGCCGCGAAGTACACGCGGGAGGTCTCCATGCGGCGGCTGAACGCGTACTTCTCGGAGCGGATGCCCGGCCTCGAGCCGACGGCCGGGTATGTCGAGGATGGCCGCCGCTACCTCGCCGAGGTGAAGCCGGTCCTGACGCGCGAGGCCATTCCGGAGCGGGATTTCGTGCGGGTCGTTTGACCGCCGAAGGGCCTCCAACCGGCGTCGGACGCGCCCAAACCCCTGCAAAGAATGTGCTTGCATTGGGGGCGGCGGGCTTCTACACTCTGCGACTCGGCACTTTTCCGCCGAGAAGACTTCCATGCGAGCCGACGACCCCTCCTGTACCGCTCCCGAAGGACCACGCGCTTCCGCGCGTCCGGCGCTTGTCGCCTTTGGTCCGACGGCGCGCGACTGGTTGAGGGATCGCTCCTGAACGCCCTGCGCGTTCCGCGTGAGTCACCCAAATCCCAAACGACCGCCCGACGCGACCGCTCCACGGCGCAACGGACGATCCGCCCGAAACACAGCGACAAGAGTCCGAACTCTCGAAACCCTCCCGCGAAGGCGCGGGACAGCAATCAGGATCACACGCCATGGCCACCGATCTCACAAAAGTCCGCAACATCGGCATCTGCGCCCACATCGACGCAGGCAAGACCACCGTCTCCGAGCGCATCCTCTTCTACACCGGCCGCAACTACAAGATCGGCGAAGTGCACGAGGGCATGGCGACCATGGACTTCCTCCAGGAAGAGCAGGAGCGCGGCATCACCATCCAGTCGGCCGCGACGACCTGCCCGTGGGAGAAGGACGGCGTCAAGTACAAGATCAACCTGATCGACACCCCGGGCCACGTGGACTTCACGATCGAAGTCGAGCGTTCGCTGCGCGTCCTCGACGGCGCGTGCGCGGTGTTCGACGGCAAGGAAGGCGTCGAGGCGCAGTCCGAGACCGTGTGGCGCCAGGCCGACCGCTACGGCGTGCCGCGTCTCTGCTTCATCAACAAGATGGACAAGATGGGCGCCGACTGGGACTTCTCCTTCAACTCGATCCGCTCGCGCCTCGGCGCGAACGGCGTCGCCATCCAGCTTCCGATCGGCAAGGGCAACGACTTCATCGGCGTCATCGACCTCGTCACGATGAAGGCGAACTTCTTCTCCGCCGAGGACCAGGGCGCGACCATCACCGAGGGCGAGATCCCCGCCGAACTCAAGGACAAGGCCGAGCTCTTCCGCGCCGAACTCATCGAGAAGGCCGCCGAGGTCGACGACGTCCTGATGGAGCAGTACCTCACCGACGCCTCGAAGATCACGAACGAGCAGATCAAGGCCGCGATCCGCAAGGGAACGGTCGAGATCAAGTGCTTCCCGGTGCTCTGCGGCGCCGCGCTCAAGAACATCGGAGTCCAGAAGATCCTCGACGCCGCGATCGACTACCTGCCGAACCCGACCCAGCGCCCCGACACGAAGGGCGTGAACCCGGACGACGTCAACCAGCCGATGACCCGTCCGCACGACCCGACCGCGCCGTTCTCCGCGCTCGTGTTCAAGGTCGTCTCGGACATCCACGGCGACCTCACCTACATCCGCGTCTACTCGGGCACGCTCGACAAGGGAACGCGCGTCCTCAACCCGGGCAACGGCAAGCGCGAGAACGTCAGCCGCATCTTCGAGATGCACGCGAACGACCGCAATGCGCTCGAGCAGGTCGACGCGGGCAACATCGTCGCCGTCATCGGCCTCAAGAGCTCGTACACCGGCGACACCATCTGCGACCCCGATCACCCGATCATCCTCGAGCGCATGACCTTCCCCGAGCCGGTCATCTCGATGGCGATCGAGCCGATCACGGGCGATGACAAGAAGAAGCTTGGCGACGCGCTCACGACGATCCGTCGCGAGGACCCGTCCTTCCGCTCGAACTACAACGACGAGACGGGCGAGACCATCATCGCGGGCATGGGCGAGCTCCACCTCGAGATCATCAAGAACAAGCTCACGCGCGACATGAAGATCGGCGTGAACGTCGGCAAGCCGCGCGTCTCGTACCGCGAGACGATCACCGGATCGGCCGATCAGGTCCGCGGACTCTTCAAGAAGCAGTCCGGTGGCCGCGGCCAGTTCGGCGATGCCGTCGTCAGCGTCAGCCCCATCACCCCAGAAGAGGCTGCCGCCGAAGAACTGAAGATGAAGAACGGCGTCGTGTTCGAGGACAAGATCTCGGGCGGCGTGATCCCCAAGGAGTTCATCCCGTCGGTCGAGTACGGCGTCCGCCAGGCGGCGGCGTCGGGCGTCCTCGGCGGCTACCCCGTCATCAACGTCCGCGTCCAGCTCGTGTTCGGCTCGTACCACGACGTCGACTCGAACCAGGTCGCG
>JBKCZS010000309.1:0-14236 GCA_046337925.1 bacterium
AGCCGCGACAGCGCAGGAGAGTACGGGCAGCCCGTGCGCTCGACGCCGCCGGCGATGCGCTCGCGCGCCGCCACGATGTCCGCGAGCGTGACGTCTCCGCTTTCGGCGCCCCCGTGCGCTCCACCGGCGCGCGTCACGCCGTCGCCCGGGCGGACCCCGTTCATGCGTTGACCTTCTGGGCGGACTGCTTCTCCGAACTCTTCGCGGCCTTCGCGGCCTCATCGGCCTTCAGCAGACGCTCGACGTAATGGATGTCGAACGTCGCGTTGTTGAAGTCCGGATTGTCCATGAGGCGCCGGTGCAGCGGAATCGTGGTTCGGACCGGACCGATCTTGAACTCGTCGAGCGCCACCTTCATGCGGGCGATCGCGATGTCGCGCGTCGGCCCATGCACGATGAGCTTTCCGATCATCGAGTCGTAGTTCGGCGGAATGCGGTAGCCGGTGCGCGCGTGGCTGTCGAGGCGGACGCCAAGACCGCCCGGAGGCACGAAGGTCTCGATGAGGCCGGCCTGCGGCATGAAGCCGCGGTCGGGATCCTCCGCGTTGATGCGGCACTCGATCGCGTGGCCGCTGACCTTGATGTCGGACTGCTTGACCGAGAGCGGCTTGCCCGACGCGACCATGATCTGCTCGCGCACGATGTCGATGCCCGTGATCATCTCGGTCACGGGGTGCTCGACCTGCACGCGCGTGTTCACCTCGAGCATGTAGAAGTTCTGCTTGCCGTCCATCAGGAACTCGACGGTGGCGGCGCCCGAGTACTTCGCGCTCGCGATCAGCGCGGCGGCGCTCTCGCAGACCTTCTTGCGCTTCTCAGGATCGACGCCGGGGCTCGGCGCTTCCTCGATCAGCTTCTGGTGACGGCGCTGGCTCGAGCAGTCGCGCTCGAAGAGATGCACGGCGTTTCCGTGCTTGTCGCCGATCGTCTGCACCTCGAAGTGGCGCGCATGCTCGAGGAACTTCTCGATGTACACGCTGCCGTTGCCGAACGCGGCGGTCGCTTCCTGGCGCGCGCTCTCGATGCCGGCGCGCAGCTGGGCCTCGTCGCGCGCGACGCGCATGCCGCGGCCGCCGCCGCCGGCAGCGGCCTTCACGATGACGGGGTAGCCGATCTCACCGGCGACCTTGACCGCTTCCTCGATGTCCTCGATCGCGTCCTCGGTGCCCGGGAACACCGGAGTACCGACCTTGCGCGCCATCTTCTTGCAGCTCACCTTGTCGCCGAGCAGCGCCATCGCCTCGGGCGAAGGGCCGATGAACTCGAAGCCGCTGTCACGACAGACCTCGGCGAAATGAGCGTTCTCGGAGAGGAAGCCGTAGCCGGGGTGGATCGCATCGGCGCGCGACACTTCCGCCGCCGCGATGATGCGGTCGATGCGGAGGTAGCTCTCCTTGCTCGGGCCAGGACCGATGCAGACGGCTTGGTTCGCCTGCTCGAGCCACGGGCCGCCCTTGTCGGCCGACGAATAGACGCACACGGTCTCGATGCCGAGGCTCTTCGCCGCGCGGATGACGCGCAGCGCGATCTCGCCGCGGTTCGCAATCAGGATTCGCTTGAACATGCTGCTTCCGAAGGAAGGGAACGCGATCAGTTCGGACGGATGCGGAACAGCGGCTGGCCGAACTCGACGGGCTGGCCGCTCTTGACGAGGACCTCTTCGACGGTGCCGGAGGTCTCTGCCTTGATCTCGTTGAAGATCTTCATCGCCTCGATGAGGCAGACGGTGGTGTCGGGGCCGACCTTGCTGCCCACGGTGACGAAGGGCGCCTTGTCGGGGCCGGGGGTCGCGTAGAAGGTGCCGACCATGGGGCTCTCGATCGCGGGGAGCGCTTCCTTGGCAGGAGCGGGCGCCGAGGCCGCCGCGGGAGCCGCAGCGACGGGAGCGGCGGCGACGGGAGCCGCCATGACCGGAGCCGCGACGACCTGCGGAACGGCGTGGACGCCGGGCCGCTTGACGGTGACGGTCTCCTGCTCGTCCCGAATGTCGAGCTCGGTGAGGTCATTCTCGACCATCAGGCGGACAAGTTCCTTCAACTTGCGGATATCAATCATGGCTTCAGATCTCTGGCTTCGCGGACAGGGGTCGCGCATGGGAGGCCCTAGCCTCCCGCGCGGGGGCGAAGGATAGCAAGTTTCCCGCAACTCGGAGTTCTCGCGTTGTCACGGCGGATCGAAGCCCGATCGGCCCGCAATCGGAGCTTTTCGGATCAGATCGGCGTTTCGCTGCTTTGAGAGGCGCGTCGGCGCTGGAAACGCCCCTGCAGAGGCGTCATCGGAGCCCGATGGGGAACCCGGCGGAGGGCGTCATGGATCTCGGAGTGCCAAGGACCTCGGAGAGGACAAACGCCTCGCGGATCCGATTCCGATCGCTCAGCATCGCGCGGAGACCGCTCGCCACCGACGGCTTCTTGGGGGCGTCTGCGGCGTGAGCCTCGTGCCCGGGCAGCGCGTCGGCCACCTTGCGCTCGGCAGCCCGCACCCGCTCGAGCGACTGCTGGACCCGGTCGCGGCTGTGGAGCGCGTCGCGCTCCTCCGACTGCGCCCGACCCACTGCGCGCTGAAGCGCAGAAGGATTGGCGGCGGCGCGCTGCTGCGCGACCTGCGCGCGTGCCTGAGCCTGCGCCTTCGCCTGAGCACGCATGCGGGCTTGGGCATCGGCTTGCGCACGCGCCTGAGCCTGCGCGCGTGCCTTCGCCTGGGCTTCGGCCTGCGCTCGCGCCTGCGCCTGGGCGCGCGCGCGTTGCTGCGCATCGGCGGTCGCGCGGGCACGGGCGAGATCCGACTGCGACTGCCGCCCCGCTTGCGACTGCGAGTTCAACTGCGGAACAGGCGAAACTGCGCGCGGCGCAGCCGGTGTCGTCGAGACGGCGGACGAACCGCGGACGACTTGGCGAGCTGCCGGCGCCTTGGTGGGTTGCTTGGCCGGTGTCTGCGAAGCAGGCGGAACGCCGCCCTTCGACTGCATGGCGCGCTTCTCCTGCGCCTTCTTCGCGATACCCGCGACGATGGCCTGCAGAATGACGACCGCGATGATCCAGTAGAGACCAGTCACGGCGACAGTCTACCGCCCGAATCGCAGTTGCGGCGCGATCCATCCGTCGGTTTCTTCCATCGGATGACCGTACGCCTGCGAAAGCGTCGGTGCCGTCAGCGTCGCGCGCGCCTCGCCTGCCGCGACGACCTTGCCGCCCTCGAGCACGATCGCGTGGGTCGCGAAGGCGCGCGCGAGGCCAGCATCGTGGATCGACACCAGCACGGCGCCGCCGTCCGCGCGCGCACGAAGGACGGGGATGAGCCGCGCCACCTCGCCGGGATCGACGCCGCTGAACGGTTCGTCGAGGAGCAGCACGGCGTCCTTGCCTACTTGCGCAAGCGCACGAGCGATCGCGACCCGCTGCCGCTCGCCGCCGGAGAGGCTGGAGCACAGCACATCCGCGCGCTCGGCGAGCCCGGTGTCCGCAAGCGCCGCGTCGACCCGACGCCAATCCGAGCCGACCGCGTATCGCCCAAGCGACACCACTTCGCGCGCCGTGAAGGGCGCCGACACCTCGGGCCGCTGCGGGACGAGCGCCAGCGCCCGCGCGCGCGTTCCAAGCGAGAGTTCGTGGAGCGGCAGCCCCAGGATCTCGACGGTGCCGCGCTCGGGGACCAGGATGCCCGCGAGCGTGCGGAGGAGCGTGCTCTTGCCGCATGCGTTCGGACCGACGACGGCGACCAGCGCGCCCCGGCCGACCTCGAGCGACACATCGTCGAGCGCCAGCGTCGCGCCGATCCGCACGCGGAGGTTGCGGGCGGACATCATGCGGTCCATCGCGTCCTCCGCAGGAGCCAGAGGAAAGTCGGTCCGCCCGCAAGCGCCGTCACGACGCCGATCGGAAGGCGGCCCGTGCCGACATCGATGAACTGGCGGACGCAATCGGCGAAGACAAGCAGCGCGGCGCCCGCGACGAGCGTGGCCATCACCAGCGCGCGATGCGACGGCCCCACCAGCCTGCGGGCGGCGTGCGGAGCGACGAGGCCGACGAAGCCGATCGGTCCCGCGAACGCGACCGCGGCCGCGGCGAGTGCGCCCGCGACGAGGAAGAGTTGCGCGCGGAGGCGCCCAAGGCTGACGCCCGAGGTGAGCACCTCGTCGTCCGAGAGGCACGCGACATCGAGCGCGCGAGCTCGCCACAGCATGAAGAGGGCCGCCGCCGCAACCAGGACCGCAAGCACCCAGAGCATCTGCGGCTCCGGGATCTCGGGAAGCCGCCCCGCCATCCACGACATCAGGTCGCCCCGCAATCCGTGCGGGACCATCTGCTCGACGAGCATCGTGGCCGAGGCGAAGACCGACCCCACGATCACGCCCGCGAGGATCAGCCGCGTCGGATCATGCCCCTCGCGCGAACGGCTCAGCCAGATCACGAGCCCGAGCGTCGCCGCGGCGCCGACGATCGCGCCGCCCGCCTCGCCTCCGAACGCGACCGCCGGGGCGGAGAACGCGTAGGCGCCCGCGAGGACGAGCGCGACGCCGAAGCCCGCGCCGCTCGAGACGCCGAGCACGAAGGGCTCCGCGAGCGGATTGCGCAGCAGCACCTGCAGCGCGAGCCCCGAGAGGCCGAGCGCGCCGCCGAGAAGCGCCGCGCCGAAGACCGCGCTCCCGCGCAGAGCGAGCGTCGACGAGGAAGGAAGATCGAACGCCATGCGGATCTCGCCGTCGACCGACACCGGTCCGAACGACACGCGCACCGCCGTCGCGACGAGGAGGAGTCCGAGGAGAAGCGCGATGCCTCGGGTCACCACTTCGCGGCCTCGGCAAGACGCACGAGCTCGCTTCGCCGCGCGACCGCCGCGAGGCTCGGCGAAAGGAGTTCAGGCACCGCGTCGGTGGCGATCTTCGGCGTCATGTTCTCCTGCCACGGCACGCGGCGCAGCAGTTCCTCGATACGCCTCGCGCCCTCGGGCGTCTCCGACACGCCGATGATGATGGCAGGCGCCATCGAGACCAGCATTTCGGCGGAAAGCCCGATGTAGCCCGGACGGTCGAGCGCGTTCGCGAGGTCCGCGCCCGCGAGGAGTTCGTCGAGATAGGTGCCCGTGCCGACCGCGAGAAAGGGCTCCGCCGAGACCACGAGCAGCACCCTGCGGGCGTCCGTCGGCGGCACGGCGCCGAGCGCGAGGCTGGCGCGGGCGCTGCCGAGCGCGCGCTCAAGCGGATTGCCGCCGACATTCACCTCGACGCCGAATGCGGCCGCGATGTCGCCGATCAGCGCGTCGACATCGGCGAGCGACTCGAGACGCCGCGCCACGAGCTTGATCGAGCGCTCCTCGCAGAACCTGGCGAGGGCGGGGTCGACGCCCGCGAGCGGCGGCTGCACGAACAACACCTCGGGCGCCGCAAGCGCGAGGCGTTCGGCATCGAAACTGCGGAGGTCGCCGATCACCGGCAGCGACTCGTCCACGCTGCGGCAGTACGGGCTCCGTCCGACGACATGGTCGGCGAGACCGAGCGCGACGAGCGTGTCGGTGATCGCGGGGCTCGTCGACGCCACGGCGGGCGCGGGGCCCTTGCGCGCGGGGCGCGGCGGCGCGGCCGGCGCATCGACGGACGGCGCCGCGGCGCTCCCCTGCTGGGTCGCGGCCTGGTCGGCCGGCTTCTTCGCACCCTTGTTGAGCGGCGAGTTCGATGCGAACACGAACCACACGATCACCAAGCCGAAGGTCAGCCCGATCATCTTCTGCACGACGGGAACGGCGGCGCCGCCTCCGATGGACTTCAACCTTCTGAAGAACATGCCCTGTCAGCCTCCTGCTTCGAGATCGATCTTCCGCGCAGCGTGCCATCGGCCGCGCCACCCCTGCGCGCGGACGCCGTCAGCCGCCGCGCATCAGTGCCACCGCCGCGGCGACGACCGCGATCACCGCCGCCACGATCACCACCCGCTCGGTGCGCGCGGTCCGCAGCGTGCGGCCGTCGAACTCGCGCACCATCGCTTCGGTCCGCTCGCTCGCCGCGGCGAGCCGCGTCACCGCTTCCTCGAGCGACTTCATCTGAGGCTCGAGCGAACTGAGGAGCCGCCCCTGCCGGTCGAGTTCCGACCGCGAGAGCGACAGCACTTCCGTCTGCGAACGCGACTGCTGCTCCATGTGGTGAAGCCGGTCGTCGACCGTGTCGAGCCGGTCCGCCGCCTGGGTCATCGTGCGGCCGAGCGACTGCACGAAGCTCTCGAGCTGCGCGCGCATCTCGGGCATGGCCTCGAGCCGCGCGGCGAGCCGCTTCATCTCGTCCTGCACCGCGAGGAGCTGCTGGTCGACCTCGTCGCGCGTCCGCGCGACGAGCGCCTTCGTCTCCTCGGCGGCCGCGCGCGCCTCGCGCGCACTGGCGGCGGCGGCGGACGCAGCATCGAGGTCGTCCTTCGACGCGGCGCCGACGAGGTTGCGGAGGTACGAGGAAAGTCCCATGGTTCGCGCTCCCGGCGTGGCGGCCACCGCCCCGCGAGGTTCGACACTGTAGCACGCGGTTTCAGCCCACCAACTGCGTCTGCACGAGCCGTCGGTAGAGGTCGCAGCGCGTCAGAAGCTCGGCGTGCGTGCCCACATCGCTCACGGCGCCGTCCTCCATCACCACGATGCGATCGGCCGACCGCACCGTCGAGAGGCGGTGCGCGATCGCGATGACCGTGCGCCCCGCGCGGAAGTCGTCGATCGCAGCCGCGATCTGCGCCTCGCTCTCCGCGTCGATCTGGCTCGTGGCTTCGTCGAGGATGAGGACGGACGGGTCGCGCACGAGCGCCCGAGCGATCGCAAGCCGCTGCCGCTGCCCGCCCGAGAGCCCGGTGCCGCCCTCGCCGAGCATCATGTTCGCGCCCTGCGGAAGCGCGGCGACGAAGCCCTCGGCGTGGGCGAGCGTCAGGGCGCGCGCAAGGCGCTCCTCGGGAACTCCGTCCATGCCGAGCGTGACATTGTCGCGGATGGTCGCGCGGATGAGGAGCGGCTCCTGCGGCACGACGCCGATCTGGCCGCGCAGCGAGCTGAGCGAGACGCCGGTGATCTCGGCTCCGTCGATCCGCACCGAACCTTCGGTCGGATCGAAGAGCCGCACGAGCAGGCTCGCGAGCGTGGTCTTGCCGCAGCCGTTCGGCCCGACGATCGCGATGAACTCGCCGTGCGCGATGCGCAGGTCGACCCCGCGCAGCGCATCGCGGTCGGCGCCCTCGTAGCGGAAGCGCACGCCGTCGAACTCGATCGACGCGCGGTGCCGCGGCAGCGCGGGGAGTTCGCGCTCGCGCACGCCCTCGCCCGGGATCGCCATGATCTCGAGGATGCGCTCGGCGGGCGCGGCGGCGGCCTGGATGTCGTTCAGCAGCCCGGTCAGCGGCTTCAGGCTTCCGCCCGCGACGCCGAGCGACGCCAGCGCCATCAGGAAGTTGTCGAACTTCATGCGGCCCTCGAGGATCTCGTGGGCCGCGAGGAACGCAAGCGCCATGATCGCGACGATCGCCATGACCTCGACCAGCGGCGCCGAGATCGAGCGCGCGAGCCGCACGCGGCGATCCTCGCGGACGACGGCGCGGTTCGCCGCCGCAAAGCGCCGGCGCGCCACGCGCTCGGCGGTCGCGGTCTTGATGCCGCGGAGTCCCTGCATGGACTCGTTCGAGTTGCGGAGGAGATCCTCGTAGGCCTTCAGCGTGTTGCGGCTTCCGCGCAGGATGCGCTTGCCGAACTTGCGAAGCACGATGCCCATGAGCGGCGCGACGACGACCGCGACGATCGTGAGGCGCCAGTCGAACCACACGGCGGCGAAGAAGGCCCCGACGCCCTTGGTGACCTGCGCGAGCGCCTTGCTCGAGAGCGCGGAGAAGCCGCGCTCGAGTTCGGCCGTGTCGCGCGTCACCCGCGAGACGATCTCCGCCGGGCCGCGGCGCAGGACCGACGCCAGCGGAAGCCGCAGCGCGTGGCGGAACGCCTCGAGGCGGATCTCGCTCGCGGTCACCATCGAAAGCGTGAGCGAGCAGTACTGGTGCAGGAAGTTGGCGAGCGCGCCGAAGATCGTCAGCAGGAGCAGCGCGCCGAGGACGACGCCGACGCCCGCGAGGCGGTCGGTGGGAAGCCACGAGAGGAGCGCGTCGGGGATGAACCGCGCCACGCCGGGGTGCTCGTCGAGCGCCTTCATCACGATCGAGGCGAGATTGACGCCGGGGTCAGTGCCGAGGATGAGTTCCAGCACCCAGCCGATCGAGACGAGACCCGAGGCCAGTCCGCCCGCGGAGATCACCGAGAACACGATGGTGCCGACGGCGAGTCCGCGCCGCTTGAGCATCCGTCGCGCGAAGTGCCAGAAGGCGGAATTCCTCATCGAGACCCATTCTGACGGCAAACCTGCCCTGCAAGCAAGTCGAGCGCCGCCCAGAAGCCGGGCCAGCTCTTGGCGACCACGGAGGGGTCGTCGATCGAGACCCCCGCGCGCACCGAGCCGAGGACCGCAAACGCCATGGCGATGCGGTGATCCTGCGCGACCGCGATGGTGGCGGGCGTCAGCCGTTCAGGCAACGGGTGCACGACCACCCAGTCGTCGCCCGTCTCGACGCGCCCGCCAAGCGCGCGCAATCCCGCCGCCACGGTCGCGATTCGGTCGGATTCCTTCACCCGAAGCGTTCCGAGCCCGGCCAGGCGGCTCGGCGCATCGGCGCACGCGGCGACCACCATCGCCATGACGGCCGCGTCGGGCGCGCGCGCATAGTCGGCGTCGTGACCGCGAAGCGCGCCCGTCGAGCGCACGAAGACCGAGGGCGTGCCCCCGTCCGCGACCACCGCTTCCTCGACCGAGACGCCGCGCATGTCGAGGTCGTCGAGGAACCACGAGTCCGGCTGCAGCGAGCGTCGCGTGCAGCCGACGAGCTCGACCTCACCGCCCATGATCGCGGCAAGCGCCGCGGGGTAGACGGCGCTCGAGAGGTCGGGCTCGATCGCGATCTCCGCGCCCGCGACATGCTGCGACGCGACGCGGATCGCGCGGAGCCCGCTTCCCGGAGACGCCAGGTGGACGGGCACGGAGCCGTACGCGGTCGACGCCTCGATCCGGTGCGCGGCGAGCGCCGCCAGCGACAGCGCGATGTAGCTCGCGCTCGTCGGCTCCTCGGTGAAGCGCAGCTGGATGCCGCGCGCGGTCCACGGCGCGATCAGCATGAGCGCCGAGATGAACTGGCTCGAGGCGGTCTTCCCGATCTCGATGCCGCCGCCGTCGAGCGACTCGCCCTCGCGCGGACCTTCGATGACGACGGGAAGCGCACGCGGAACGCGCGGGAATTCGGCGCGCGCGCCGATCGCACGCAGGAGATCGACGCCCTCGTCGACCGGTCGCTCGCGCATCCGCGCGCTGCCGTCGATCTCGGTGCGGCCGGACGCGAGCGCGGCGACCGCAAGCATGAAGCGCGTCGGCGTGCCGCCATCGCCGAGGTCGACGCGCGGAGCCGCGCGAGGCCGCCCTGCCACGCCACGCACGCGGAGCACGGTCGGGTCGGCAGCGTCCCACTCGAAGCCCGCGCCCATGGCGGCAAGCGCCGTGACGAGGCGGTCGCAGTCGTCGGAACGCAGCACGCCCGCGAGGCGCGACTCGCCGTCGGCGAGGGCGGCGATCACGAGGTGCCGGTTGGTGAGGCTCTTCGAGCCGGGCACGCGGATGCGCGCACGAAGGCGATCGCCTGCGGCGCGCACCATGACCGCGATCTGGCGCGGCGCGCCCGAGGCGGCGTCGGTCAAGACGGCTCCCGGCGGAACACGGCGACCACATCCTCGACGGGGATCACGAAGAGGCGGTTGTCGCCCTCGAAGTCGACGGGGATCGCGTGCTTCGGGTTGAAGAGCACGCGGTCGTACTGCTTGATCGGATAGTTCTCGTCGCGCTCGACCTCGGCGCTCACGGTGACGACGCGCCCGGTCAGGGTCGGGATCTCGATCTTGTCCGGGAGGTGGAGGCCGACCTTGGTGATCTTCTTGTCCTCGTCCTTGCGGATGAGAACGCGCTTCCCGATCGGCTCGACGGTCTCGATCGCGGCCTTCTTCTGCGTACGGTCGCCTGCGTCCTTCATGGCTCCGATCATACCCTCGCCACACGCGGCGATCCGCTACCTTCTCGGCATGCATCCGCAACTTGAAGCGCTGATCCGCGACATCCCCGACTTCCCCAAGCCCGGGATCGTCTTCAAGGATGTCACCCCGCTGCTTGCGAGCCCCGCGGGCCTCGCGCTCGCGGTGGAGTTCATGGCGAATCCGTTCCGCGGCGAAGGCGTCGATGTCGTGATCGGCCCCGAGAGCCGCGGCTTCATCTTCGGCACCGCGGTCGCGACCGCGCTGAGCGCAGGGTTCGTGCCGGTGCGCAAGCCGGGCAAGCTTCCCTACAAGACCCGCTCGATCGAGTACGCGCTCGAGTACGGCACCGATTCGCTCCATGTCCATGTCGACGCGGTCAAGCCAGGCATGCGCGTGCTGCTCGTCGACGACCTGCTCGCGACCGGCGGCACGCTGGCGGCGGCCGCGTCGCTCGTCGGCAAGGACGGCCTCGGCGCGACCGTGGTCGGCGCGAGCGTGCTCATCGAGCTGTCGTTCCTCTCTGGCCGCTCGAACCTCGGCGGCATGCGCATCGAGAGCCTGATGCGCTACTGAGCGGCGGGCGCGGAGGCCGGAGCGTCCGCCGCCGGCGGCGTCGCACCCACCCCCGATCGGTCGTATCCGCTGGCCGGATCGATGATCTGCGGCGGGGTGTCGATGCCCGAACGCCCGCGGTTGAGGACCACGAGCAGCGTGGCCAGCGCGCCGAGGATGAGGAGCGTGAGCGTCGCGACGGCGATGAACTTGCCTGCGTTCTGCGACCTGTTCTCGGGCGAATACTCGGGGCGGGCCTCTGCGTGCATCCAAGAAGCGTAGCAAGGCTGCGGCCCCGCGACTTGAGCGCGGTGCGGCCGCCGCACTATCATCGCGCCATGACGACCCTCAGCTCTTCGGCCTCCGCCTCGACCAGCACCGATCCCCTGCAGCTGATCGATGTCGACCATGTGCGGTTCTATGTCGGCAACGCCAAGCAGGCCGCGTTCTTCTACGCGAGCGCCTTCGGCTTCCAGGTCGAGCAGATCGCAGACCTCACGACCGGCAGCCGCGACCGCGCGATGTACCTGCTCACCCAGGGCAACATCCGCATCGTGCTCGAGAGCTCGCTGACGAAGGACGGCCCTGCGGCGAACGAGGCGGCTCGCTTCGGCGACGGCGTCAAGGACCTTGCGCTCACCGTGTTCGACGCCGAGATGGCGTGGAAGCAGGCGATCAAGAACGGCGGCGAGAGCGCCTACGAGCCGAAGACCTGGTCCGACGCCAACGGCTCGGTCACCTTCGCGGGCATCAAGACCTATGGCCGCGCGATCCACACCTTCGTGTCGCGCACGGGCTCGTACTCGCTGCCCGCGATCAAGGCCGGCGGCCTCTTCATGCCGGGCTTCAGGAAGGTGGAGAACTTCGCGCTCAACGCCTACAACAAGGCGAACCCCTGCGGCCTCAAGTTCGTCGACCACGCGGTCGGCAATGTCGAGGAAGGCAAGATGAACCACTGGGTGAAGTGGTACGAGGAAGTCCTCGGCTTCGCCATGTTCAAGCACTTCGACGACAAGGACATCGGCACCGAGTACTCGGCGCTCATGTCGAAGGTGATGGCGAGCGGCAACCACCTCATCAAGATGCCGATCAACGAGCCCGCCGAAGGCAAGAAGAAGAGCCAGATCCAGGAATACCTCGACTGGCACGACAACACCCCGGGCGTCCAGCACCTCGCGCTCCGCACCGACGACGAGCTTTCGTCGATCACCGAACTCCGCCGCCGCGGCGTCGACTTCCTGTCGATCCCCGACGCGTACTACGAGACGGTGTGGGCCCGCGTCGACAAGATGCTGACCGAGCACGGCCACGAGGTCGTCAAGGAAGACCACAAGCGGGTGAAGGACCTCGGCATCCTCGTCGACGCCGACGACGAGGGCTACCTGCTCCAGCTCTTCACCAAGCCGCTGCAGGACCGCCCCACGCTCTTCTTCGAGATCATCTGCCGCCGCGGCTCGCAGAGCTTCGGCAAGGGCAACTTCAAGGCGCTGTTCGAGAGCCTCGAAATCGAGCAGGAGCGCAGAGGCAATCTCTGAGCGACGCGCGCCCCGCCTGCCGCGCGACCCACGGAACTCCGTCGAGTGAACCCTGAAGCGATCTGCATCTCGTGCGGCACTGAGCGCCGCGTCGGCAGTGCGCCCTGCGAGCGCTGCGGATTCGACCCCCGCGAGAGCGAAGAGTCGACCTGTCGCAGCATCTACCTGTCGATCGACCGATTCGCAGTCGTTTCCGACGAGGTCGAGCGAGCCACCCTGCAGGAAGCGTGGCAGGAGCGCCTTCCCTCGCTCGGCGCGTCGATCGCTTCCGGCAAGCCCATCGAGTATCCCGAAGCGGAACTCGAGGCGATCGGGGCATTCATGCGGGAGGCACAGGGCGTGCCAGCGTCACGCATGACGCTCGCCTTGCTCCGCGTCTTCGCGCCCCTCGCCCTGGGAATCGCAGCCGTGTGGCTCTTGGTGTGGCTGCTCGGGTAAGCGCGAGCAGACTCCCCAAACGAGGATCCGATCGCGCCCCGCGCGTATTCACCGCTCGATCCGCACCCATCCCTCGATGAGGCGCCGGGCGCCTTCGGGTGAGATCGACAGGTTGCCCCCGACGCCGAGCTCCACGGCCATCGAATCGCCGCCTACTTCGATCTCATTGATCGCCGACAGGAGGCCGACGATCTCATCGGTTGCCGGATCGACCACCGCGAAGAGGCAGGTAAAGTCGTCAGACACCCGAAACGATGAGTCCCACGCCGTCAGCGACGGATTCACAAGCCACAGGAAGCGCAACTCCGGGTGACTCTCACGATCGACGCGAAGGATTCGAATGCCATCGTCGAGATCCGCAGCCGTGAGCGGATCGAGCCACTCCGCTCCCGTGCGCCGGCGAACCTCCAACTCTACGCCCCTCCACGCGCCCCGAGCCTCGACCCACTCCCGATACCGCCATCGACGCGCCTCCTTGCGTCGCTCCGACAAGGTCGCGGCCGCCACGAGTCCAACGACAAGCGCCGCGATAGCGAGGATGACCTTCGTCCGTGTGACTCGCATCGACTACCCACCTCGCCCACGCTTCAGCGCGGAGACCTGATGCCAGGCGTCGAACGCGGCGATCCGCGCCGATCTCCATCTGGCGTTCCGCAAGACACACGCGGCGCGCACGCACTCACCACTGCGACAGAAGCAGCGCGAGATCCGCGGGGCCGACGAAGCCGTCGCCCGTGAGGTCGCCGTTCGCGCCGCCCCAGCCGCCAAGCAGGATCGCGAGATCGGGCGCGCCGACCGTGCCGCTCGCGTCGAGGTCGCACAGCCGCACGCGCATGCCCGCCACATCGACCGCGTCGACGGTGCAGTTGCCGTCGATGTCGTGGATCGCGCACGCGGCGCTGAACGCCGCGCCCGCGCACGCCTCGCACGCGGCGAACTCCGTAGGCTCGACGCGACCATCTCCATCGACATCCCCAAGCCGGGCGGGCGGGTAGACCGGCACCACGAACGAGGTCGGCACATTCGTGAGCGTGCGCATCGTCCATGCGCCGCCCTCGGACACGAGCTTCGGCCATCGAACGGTGACGCTGTCGGCGGCGTCCGCCTCACCGATCCCGGCGTGGATCACATACGAACTCTGGCTCTTGTAGCAGCTGCCCGAGATGACCTCGCGCAACGCCGTCCGCTTTCCGAACCGCACATCGACGAGCGCGCCGACCGCGTGCGTGTTCTTGCCGCGGCCGACGACCTTAAGGCGCACCGACCGGTTCTGCGGCGGAGAGGAGTTCACGAGGAGGCGAAGGTTCGCCGGCCGGCTCTGCTTGAGTAGGTCGATGTCGCCGTCAAGGTCGATGTCGCCCGCGGCGAGGCAGTAGGAATCCTCGGCATCGCTCGCTCCGCCGGCGTCCGCGAGGTCGAGCATCGGCATCGCGCCCGTGTTGACGAACATGTAGTCGGGATAGGGGAACAACGCCCCGGCGCAGCGGTCCCCGTCACCCTTGTTGTCGGGATCGAAGATTAGCGCGCCCCAGCCGGTCGTCGCTCCCGCCACGCCGGCGGCGACCGCCGACTCCGTGTAGACGAGCGCATCGCCGGTCAGGAGAAGCACATGGCCTTCGGGGACATTCGTGCAGTAG
>JBKCZS010000310.1:0-13169 GCA_046337925.1 bacterium
CGCGGCCCGCGCGCGCGGACTCCATGGCGCCGGCGCGGTTCGGGCCGGAGCTCGCGTCGCGCGAGCAGCGGCTCGAGCACTTCCGCCGCACGGGCACCAAGCTCGCGATCGCGGTCGACGAGTACGGCGGGACCGCCGGCATCGTGGCGCTCGAGGACTGCGTCGAGGAGATCGTCGGCGACATCGCCGACATCGGCGAGGTCTCGATCGACGCGCCGGTCGAGGTCGTGCCGGGCACCTTCCGCGTCAGCGGCGAGATGGGCGTCTCGCGCTGGGGAGACATGTTCGGAACCCGCGTGGTTTCCGCGCGGGCGAGCACCGTCGCGGGGCTCGTGATGCAGCGTCTCTCGCGCGTCGCGCGGCCCGGCGACCGCGTCACGGTCGGGAATGTCGTCCTCGAGGTCGAAGCGGTTTCGGGCGCGCGCATCGAGAGCGTGCTTGTCTCGCTGCGCGGAGAGGAGAGCCTTCCATGAGCATCTCGACACCCGAGCTGGCGCTTGGCGCCGCGCTTGGATTCGGCGCGATCGCTGCGGCAGGCGTGGTCAGCGCAGGGCTCTTCGCGGGCCTCGAGACGGGCATGTACACCATGTCCCATGTCAGGCTCTCGGTGCGTGCCGCGCGAGGCGACCAGGACAGCGCGAGGCTCGCGCGCGAGTACGCGAGGCCGAAGCGGCTGCTCTCGACGCTGCTCGTCGCGAACGCGATCGCAGGCTGGATCGCGAGCTTCGGCGTCTCGCAGATCTTCGATGGACTGGGCTATGGCCCGGTGCAGGCCGTGCTGCTCGATCTCCTCGTCCTGGTGCCGATCGTGTTCCTCTTTGGCGAAGTGCTGCCGAAGGACCTCTTCCGGGTGCACGCGGACCGGTGGATGCCGCGGTATGCGACGCTGCTCATGACGCTGCGCATCTTCCTCTGCGCGACCGGCATCGTGCCGCTCGTCGCCGGGATCGGCACGCTTGCGTCGCGCATCTTCCGGCGCAGCGGCAGCGCTGAACTCCTCGAGGCGCGCGCGCGGGTCTCGGCGCTGCTCGCCGAGGGCGCCGGCAGCGGGGGGCTGAGCGAGGCGCAGCTCGGGTTCGCCGACCGCGTCTTCACCATGCGCGAGATCTCGGTCGGACAGGAGATGCGCGTCTGGCGCGATGTGGCGTCGGTCGCGATTCTCGCGTCGCCCTCCGAGCGTGCGCGGATCTTCGTCCAGTCGGGAGCGAGCCGGCTTCCGGTCGTCGATGCCACCGGCCGCGTGAGCGGCGTGGTGGTCGCGGTCGATCACTTCGCGGCGCCCGATGCCGCGACGGCGGCGCTCGTCCGTCCGATCGTGACGCTTGCGCCGAACACGAGCGCGCTCGAGGCGATCCAGACCATGCGGCGCGAGCGCGCGCAGCTGGCGCTGGTGGCCGAGCGTCCCGAGCGCCCCCTTGGCATCGTCTCGATGAAGGACCTGGTCGAGCCGCTTGTCGGCGACCTGGTCGCCTGGTAGCGGCGGGTACGGCGGGATTCGCCGCGTTGGAGGGCATCTTTCGAGCGGTTGCGGCCCTTTTCGGAGGGCGCTATACTTGACGGTCCGCCTTGAGCGGATGGACGCGCTAGTAGCTCAGCTGGCTAGAGCACACCCCTGATAAGGGTGAGGTCGAAGGTTCGAGTCCTTTCTGGCGCATTTCGCGGTCCTCGCGACGCAGCCGCCCAACCGGGCGGCTGCGCCCGTTTTGGGTTCACGACGCCGTTGCGGACGGCGCAACCTGAAGGCCGTCCGCGCTATGATCGCCGCCCCTCCCGCGTCGGCGGGGGGCAACACTCGACCTATCACTCGGAGCCATCGTCACATGCGTCGCGCGAAGATCTCGATCATCGGAGCAGGCAACACCGGAGCCGCCTGCGCTGTCTGGGCCGCCTCGAGGGAGCTCGGGGACATCGTCCTCATCGACATCAACGATGGCGTCGCCAAGGGCAAGGCGCTCGACCTCTACGAGAGCGCGCCGATCGAAGGCTTCGACTGCAAGATCGAGGGCGGCAGCGACTACGCGCTGATCGAAGGCAGCGACATCGTCGTCATCACGGCCGGTATCCCGCGCAAGCCGGGCATGAGCCGCGACGACCTGATCGTGACCAACATGGGCATCGTGTCGAGCGTGGCCGAGAAGGTCGCGAAGCACGCGCCGAACTCGATCATCATCGTCCTCTCGAACCCGCTCGATGCGATGGTCTACACCGCGTGGAAGAGCTCGGGCTTCCCTGCGAACCGAGTGCTCGGCCAGGCCGGCTGCCTCGATGTGGCGCGCTTCCGCGCGTTCCTCTCGTTGGAGCTCGGCTGCTCGATCGAGGACATCCAGGCGCTGCTCCTCGGCGGCCACGGCGACGACATGGTGCCGCTCCCGCGCTTCACCAGCGTCCACGGCATCCCGATCGACCAGCTCCTCCCGAAGGAGACGATCGACAAGTGCGTCCAGCGCGCGAAGGTCGGCGGCGGCGAGATCGTCCAGCTCATGGGCACCTCGGCCTACTACGCCCCGGCGTCGGGCGTCATCCAGATGGCCGAGGCCATCATCAAGGACAAGAAGCGCATCCTCCCGTGCGCCGCGTACTGCGAGGACGCCTTCGGCGTCGCCCCGGGCGCCAAGGGTGCCGGCTACTTCGTCGGCGTCCCGTGCGTCCTCGGAAAGGGCGGCATGGAAAGAATCGTCGAGATCAAGATGAACGCCGACGAGCAGAAGCTCTTCAACGAGAGCGCCCAGCATGTGAAGGACCTCGTCAAGGTCGTGAAGGACCTCGCGGCCAAGCCGAACGAGGCCGGCCAGCCGAGCTTCCCGAAGCTCGTCTGAACCGTCCGACCGACCGTCCGACCGAACAACCACGGCCGCGGGCTCGACCCGCGGCCGTGTGCATTTCGGCCCGCCACGGCCCGTCGGAATCTGTAGGATCCCGACCCATTGTGTCGATAACCGATCCGATGCAGACCGCCCCAGAGCAGGATGGCTCGCCCGCCGCGGCGAAGCCGACTCCGTTGTTCCGAATCGACCCCGGATGGCCCTTCGTCATCGCAGGGCTGTTGCTTCTCGTCGCGGGCGTGCTCATTCCCGCACAGCGTGATCTGCAGGAGCTCCGCAACACGCTCGAGATCCACCGCGCGCTCGAGGATCAGTCGATCCGTCAGCTCGCTGCGTACGACCGCTTCCTCAACGACCTCGAGCACGGCGACGAGCGGCTTGTCGGCCGGCTCGCGGCGAGCCAGTTGAACCTCATGCCGAAGGACGAGCGCTCGATGCTGCTTGTCCCGACGCTCAACGCGACCGTCACGCAGTGGATCGAGGACTCCGAGCCTGCGATCCTTCCGAATCCGCCTGCGTATCCCGACACGCTGCTTTCTCGTCTCGCGACCGGACCGCGGCGCCTCTGGGTGCTCGCGTGCGGCGCGTTCCTCGTGTTCGTCGGACTGATGCTGTCGCCAAGCGCGCCGTCGTCGCGCCGTCCGGCACGCATGCCCGCGCCTGAGCCGACGCCCGACCCGATTCCGACGGCGCCGGTGATGCTGGCCGTTGCTGCGCCCGCCGCTGCCGCGACGAGTTCGCTCGTCGTGGTCGACGATGCTGGCGACGCGGAGCTGGCGGATGCGTCGAGCGAGGAGCATGCTGCGTGCGCCGTCGAGACCATCGAGGCCCCTGTGGCCGCGTCGCGGCTCGACTTTTCCGCAGCCGAGGCCGTGGTCGAGGATTTGGCCGAGGATGTGGTCGAGGATGTGGTCGAGGAGCCGATCGAGGCCGAAGTCGAGTCTGAAGTCGAGGCTGAAGTCGAGGCTGAAGTCGAAGTTGAGGAGATGGCCGAGGAAGAATCGGTCGCGGAAGTCGACGCTGAGCTCGAGGCCGGTGCTGTCGAAGAGGATGAGTGCTTCGGATGCGTTGACGGCGAAGCGATGGAGATGCCTGCGGCGGTGCTCGCGGCCGATGCGGACGCGGTCTGCATGTCCGCGATGACCCGTGCATCCGAGGCGGGCGCGTCGATCATCGAACTGAAGCCGGCCGCCGACGACGGCGGAGACTCCGAGGAACTTCCCGTGGCCGAAGCGGGCGCGATGCTCGATGGCGCTGGCGCCGTCGAGTCGGTGGCGCGTGCGGAGACCGAGGCGCTTCCCGGCGAGGTCGACGGTGAGGGCGAAGAGGAGTCCGTGCTTCCGGCGGCGAATGATCGCGCGCTTGATTCGCTGAGCCTCTTCCACGGTCTCAGCGAGGACCGCTGGATCTCGACCGGCGATCGCGCCTGACCGCGCGCGGCGATGCGAGATTTCTTGCCGTAAAAAGTACGGACTTTCGTGGAGGCGTGCGGGGCGCGTGTAGCCTCGCGCCGTGATTGAATGCAACGAGACATATGCGCTTCCCATCGGGGAGGCAGGCGGTGTCATGCATGTCCCGCCGGCCATGGATGCAGCCGTCGCCACTCCCGTCGCCACTCCCGTCGCCACTCCCGTCGCCACTCCCGTCGACCGCGAGGCGGAGGTCGATGCGGCGCTGCGGTTTCTTCTCGTCCGTGGCGTCGGAGCGGGGCGCATGCGGCAGATCCGCTCGAGTTGCGGGTCCTTCGCGCGCGCGATCGCGTGCACGCCTGCGGAGATCGCGGCCGCGATCCGCGTCGATGAAGTCGAGGCTTCGCGCGTGCTCGCCGACGCCCGGGCGTGCGGCCCCGCCGTCGAGGCGGAGCGCCGCGAGGCCGCTCGGCTCGGCGTACGGGTCGTTCTGCTGTCCGACGACGAGTATCCGGAGCTCCTCGGTGCATCGCCCGACCCGCCGGAACTGCTCTTCGTGCGCGGCGAATTGACGGCTGCGGTCGAGCCGGCCGTCGCCATCGTTGGTTCGCGTCGCGCGACGGCGTACGGATCGCTGCAGGCGGGCACGCTCGCGGTGTCGTTGGCGGAGCGCGGAATCCCGGTCGTCTCGGGGGGCGCGCGGGGGATCGATGCGGAGGCGCATCGCGGCGCCCTGCGCGCGGGCGGGCGCACGATCGCCGTCCTCGCCACGGGCTTCGCGCAGCCGTATCCCTCCGAACACGCGGAGCTGTTCGAGGCCGTCGTCGAGGCCGGCGGCGCGCTCGTCACCGAGCAGCCCTCGTTCGTGACGGCGCGTCCCGATCTCTTTCCGCGACGAAACCGAGTGATTGCGGCGCTCTCGCTCCTCACCGTGGTGGTGGAGGCGGCGAACCGTTCGGGCGCGTTGCTGACGGCGCGCATCGCGGTCGACGATCTTTCGCGCGAGGCCGCATGCATGCCGGGGCCCGTCACAAGCGCGCTTTCGGCGGGTTGCCATCGCGCGATCCGCGAAGGGTGGGCGCATCTTGTGACGGGTGCCGACGATGTCGCGGAGATCCTGGCCGGGTCGCGTCCGCTGATCGTCGGAGCGCGCGAGGTGGCGGATCGCACGAGAGCGGATCGGATCCGTCAGGCTGCGCGTGCCGAGCCGAAGGCGCGCGCGCCACAGGCAAAGGGCGATCGTTGCAGCGCGCGGCCGCAGCTTTCGCCGGATGCGGAGGCGGTCTCGAAGGCGGTCAAGAGGCTCGGAGGCGCAGGGTTCGACGAACTCGAGCGCGAACTTGCGTGGACGGTACCGCGCATCGCGAGCGCTGCGCTCGAACTCGAGCTGCTTGGGCTCGTCGCGCGCGATGCGCACGGCGCGTTCCGCATGAAGCGCGGGTGAAGTCTGGCGGACTCCGTGCGGCGGTGCGTTGCGCGCGTCGGCGCGCCGTGGCGTGGAGTGGAGTGGCGTGGCGTGGAGTCCCGTGGCGAAGTTCGCTGCGACGACGGCTCCGATCGCGATGTTCCGTGAATGACGGCGGGCCCGATATGAGTCTTCTCAGGTGAGGTTCATGCGGGATGTAGCGACGGTGCGGCGGGTGGGTCGAAGGCGTCGAGATTCGGCAGAAACCGCCGAGGAGTCGGCTTGGCCTGCCGTCGATAGATCCGAGGGTGGAGGAGTCCAGCGGGTAGTCAGCGTGGACCTCGGAAGCCGGCCGTGACTTTGGGCCGAGCGTGTGGTGTTTGGGCGTTGCGAGCCGACCGAGATGCCCGGTCCGCTCGATGGGTTCACGGGCATCGGTCGGCAGGCCAGCGCGCGGAGCGCGAGCAGCCTTTCGAACGAGACCAACAGCTGAGGATCAGCGTGCCGAGACTTGCGATCATCTCCGACATCCATGGCAACCGCGTTGCGCTCGAACAGGTGCTGCGCGACTGCGAGGTTCGCAATGTCGACGCGATCTTCTGCCTCGGCGACATCGTCGGCTACGGGCCCGAGCCCGCCGAGTGCCTCGCGCTTGTCCGTGCGAACTGCCGCCTGAGCATTCGCGGGAACCACGAGGACGCGCTCCTGCATCCCGAGGTGACCAAGACCTGGAACCCCGTGGCCCGCGCAGGCATCGCCTTCGCGCGCCGCACGATGTCCCCGGATTCGCTGGCCTTCGTCGGCTCGCTGCCGTCTTCGTTCGCCATCTCCGAGACGCTGCTCGGGGTCCATGACTCGCCGGTTCCCACCGAGGACGGCATGACCTACCTCCGCACCAAGCAGGACGCGGCCGAGGCGTTCGGCTGGTTCGGCGAGCGCTTCTGCCTCGTCGGCCACACGCATGTGCCGTCGTGCTTCACGACCACGGCGAAGAGTGCCCGCGACGGCATCGGGCCTGGAGACATCGAAGAACACGACATGCATGTCCACGACCGCGCGATGGTGGTGGAACTGCCCAAGTCGGGCCGTTCGATCATCAATCCGGGCTCGGTCGGGCAGCCTCGCGACCGCGATCCGCGCGCGAGCTACGCGGTGCTCGACCTCGGGCGCAATGTGCTTGAACTCCAGCGCGTCGAGTACGACGTGGCGGAAGTGCTCCGCAGGTCGGTCGCCGTCGGCCTTCCGCCGATCGTGGGCGAGCGCCTGGCGATGGGCGCCTGAGGGCCGCCCGCGGGGCTGAGCCTCGCAGAACACCGCAGGCGACGGGCTTCGACGCAGGGGCGGCGGGGGTGCTACATTCCGCCCCTTCACCATGGTCGAGACGCCACCACCCGGGACCGAAACGGTCCTCATCCTTGACTTCGGAAGCCAGACCGCGCAACTGATCGCACGCCGCGTTCGCGAGTGCGGCGTGTTCAGCCTTCTGGTGTCGCCCTCGATCTCGGTCGACGAGATCCGTCGTCTCGCGCCGAAGGGGATCATCCTCTCGGGCGGGCCTGCGAGCGTCTTCGAGAAGGGGGCGCCGACCTGCAACCCGGCGATCTTCACGCTCGGGATCCCCGTCCTGGGCATCTGCTACGGCATGCAGCTGATGAGCCATCTGCTCGGCGGCAAGGTCGAGAGCGCAAGCCACCGCGAGTTCGGCCGCGCGAAGATCGATGTGAAGGAGACGACCGACCTGTTCGCGGGCGTCGATGCGCATGCGACCGTGTGGATGAGCCACGGCGACCAGGTCACCAAGGTGCCTGGCGGGTTCGAGGTGCTCGCAAGCACGGGCACCTGCCCGTTCGCGGCGGTCCGCGACCGCGCGCGCCGGTTCTACGGCGTCCAGTTCCACCCCGAGGTCACCCACACGCCGCAGGGCGGAGACATGCTGGGGAACTTCCTCTTCAAGGCCTGCGGCTGCTCGGGCTCGTGGAAGATGTCCGACTTCGTGGACGCCGAGTGCGCGCGCATCCGCGCCCGCGTCGGCAGTTCCAAGGTGATCTGCGGTCTTTCGGGCGGCGTCGACAGCTCGGTGGTCGCAGCGCTTCTTGCGAAGGCGATCGGCAAGCAGCTCATCTGCATCTTCGTGGACAACGGATTGCTCCGGAAGAACGAGCGCGACCTCGTCGAGACGACCTTCCGCGACCACTTCGACGTCGACCTCCGCGTCGTCGATGCGAGCCGCGAGTTCCTCGGGGACCTCGAGGGAATCGTCGAGCCGCAGGAGAAGCGCCGCCGCATCGGACACCGCTTCATCGATGTCTTCAAGGAAGCGGCGAAGTCGATTCCCGGCGATGTGCGCTTCCTCGCGCAGGGCACGCTCTATCCCGATGTGATCGAGTCCGGCCACGGCCATGCGGGCACCAGCGCCAACATCAAGCTCCATCACAATGTCGGTGGATTGCCCGAGCAGCTCGGATTCGAGCTCGTCGAGCCGATGCGGCTGCTCTTCAAGGACGAGGTCCGCGCGCTCGGTGAGGTGCTCGGCCTGCCGCAACAGATGGTTTGGCGTCACCCGTTCCCGGGGCCCGGCCTCGCCGTGCGCGTGATCGGCGACATCACCCGCGAGAAGCTCGATGTCCTCCGCGAATGCGACCGCATCCTGCTCGAGGAGATCGTCTCCGCGAACCTCTACCGCTCGACGAGCCAGGTGTTCGCCGTGCTCCTTCCGGTGAAGTCGGTCGGCGTGATGGGCGATGGCCGAACCTACGACTCGACCGTTGCGATCCGCGCGGTCGACACGCAGGACTTCATGACCGCCGACTGGTCGCGCATTCCCTACGATGTGCTTGCGACGATCTCGAACCGCATCATCAACGAGGTCAAGGGCGTCAACCGGGTGGTGTACGACATCTCGTCGAAGCCGCCTGCCACGATCGAGTGGGAGTGACGACTTTTCAGCGCCTAGGCTCTGTCTGACGGATCCCCAGGACTTCGATCCACGCGGCATCCCGGCTGGCCGCGTCGGCTTCAACTCGCTGTATCGCTGCGGATACAGCTTCGTTTCACCTCCTTGCCATCCGGGCGCCGCGCGGATCTTTGGTCCCGCGGATCCGTCAGACAGCGCCTAGCGCATGATCGACTGGCGCTCGATCATCACCTGCAGCGTCTGGCAGATGAGGTCGATCTCGCGATCGCCGACGCCTGACGAGAACGGCAGCGCGATCAGCCGGTCGGCCGCGCGCTCCGCAACCGGGAAGTCGCCGGGCGAATGCAGGTCTGCGAACGCCGGTTCGAGCGGCAGCACCACCGCCGGCGCGGTCGCCGCGATGTCGTGGCGGAGCAGGCCATGGATGATCGAGTCGCGGTCGTCGCGCGTGTAGCGCTCGCCGAGCCGCACCGCGAAGTGCGACCAGCGCACGGTGCCGTCGGCGCAGGGTGCCGGCAGCACGAGGTCGGGGTGCATCGCGAGCCGCCGCAGGTAGCCGTGGAACACATCCTCGAGCGACGAGCAGATCTCGTCGAAACGGCCGAGGCGGACGCAGCCGAGCGCCGCGGTCATCATGCCGGTGCGCGCGTCGAATCCGATGCGCTCGACATGCGGGACGCCGCCGATCCGCTCCCACTCGTTGCGCGCGTCGACGACGCCGAGATTGCGAGCAAGGCGCAGTGCATGCGCGAGGCCGTCGTCGTTGGTGACGCAGACGGCGCCTCCTGAACCGATGGTGGAATCGCGGTCCCCGAGCGAGATCACCGCGATGCGTCCGAAGCGGCCCACGGGATCGCGGCCGATCCGGCCGCCGAGCCCTCCCACGAGGATCTCGAGCAGCGGGATCTCGTTGCGCGCGGCAAGGGCCGCCAGTTCATCGAGCCCGGCGGATTGGCCGTGGAGGGCGCAGCCCACGATCGCGCGCGTCTGGCTCGAGAGCCGAGCGGCCGCGTGGAGCCCGCGCAGGTTCATCGACTTCGTGTCGACATCGGCGTAGAGGACGCGCGCGCCGTTCCGGGCGAGCGCCGCGCCGAGGACCACGGGGCCGAGCGCCGGCACCACGACCTCGACTCCTCGGCTGATGCCGAGCGCTTCGAGACTCGCCTCGATGGCGGCGCCCATCGACGCGAAGGCCACCGCGAACGGCCGCTCGACGATGCCGACGATCGACCGCTCGAGTTCCGCCTCGGCGGCGCGTGAATCGTGCCGCATCGTGGAAAGAAGTTCCTGCATGGCCTTCCACTCCGCCCGGTTCGGCGGCATCGGCCCGATGAGGATCGGTTCGCTCATCCTGCACCGCCTTCGGACGCGGGGGACTCGGGAGTGTCGGAGAAGTCCGCGATCGCGTCGATCGCCGCGTCGAGACGATCGGCATGACGCAGATAGAGCCACGCGGCCTGCACGCGGACGGCCGGATCGATCGATACCGCGCCGCCCGCGATGTTGCCGAGGATCTGCAGTTCCTCAGGCGTGACCTGTTCGCCTGTACGCGCCTTGACCACCGTGATGAACGCCTCGCCGAGGCGGGAGGTCTTTCCTTGCGCGGTGGCGGCGACCGCCGCTGCGTTGGGCGTTCCTGCGGCGGCAAGCACGAGGAGGAGCGGCTCCTGCGTCTCCGGGGTCGATGCGGCGCGCTCGAGCGCGGGCCGCAGCTCCTCCGGCGCGACGACGGCGAGTCTCGCGAGCGCCCGCATCACCGGCTCGAGCAGCGGGCCGAGCGTGCGCTGTTCCGCCTCGAAGAGCTTGAGGCACTCGAGTCCGAGCTCTCGGTCGGCCGACGAGCCGAGCCTGCGCGCGCCCTCGAGCGCCGCGCGGAGCGTGATCCGGTGCTTGAGGCCGACGAGCTTGCGGTAGGCGGCGGCATCGTCGGAAGCGGCGAGCAGCGCGCCGGCGTCGGCGATCGTCTCGATGAGCACATCGCCGTTGCGCATGCGGTTCCACTCGCCGGCGGGGGCGCGCGCGCCGCTTGCGAGCAGGATCGCGGCGTGGCGCATCAGCGCGACCTGCGAGCGGTCGGCCTCGACGGCCTTCGCGAGCACGGGATAGCCCGTCTCCGCGTCGAGGACGAGGAGCGCCCCGAGCGCGCGCGACTTTGCGTCGCCGGCGAGCTCGGGAAGCGACAGGAGCGATGCGACGAACGGGGCGGCGCCCTTCAGTCCGTCGATCGAGCAGGCATCCGCGATCTGCGCGACGGCTGCGGAGCGCGAGCGGGGCGGGAGATCGGCGACGAGCGCGCGGACGCGCTCGGCCGCGGCTTCCGCCTCGGGAGCGCCGAGATCGAGCAGGATCGCGAGGGCGAGACCCGCGACCTCGGGGGTCTTCGAGTCGAGGAGCTTCAGCAGTTCGGCGCGGTCGGGCTCGCCGCCGAGACGGCGCAGCTCGCCCGCGAGCAAGACGCGCTGGCTCGCGCCGAGCTCGTCCCACGCCATCATCGCGCGCACGCGGTCTGCGTCGGCGAGTTCGAGCGCGAGCACCGCGGAGATCGCGAGTTCGCGGTCGGCTTCGCGCGGCAGCGCCGCGATCAGTTCGGGATCGACCTTCCGCGCGGGCGCGATCTCGGCGAGGCCCAGCACGCTGTCGACTCGCAGTGACCAATCGTCGCCGCGGATCAGCTTCTGGAGCAGCGCGCCGATCGCGGGATCGCGCAGTTCACGCAGTGCCACCATCGCTGCATGCTGGAGTCCGTCGTTCTTCGACTGCACGCCCTCGCGAAGGATGCGTACCGAAGACTCGTACGGGTCGACCGGTCCGTACTGCGCGTTCGCGTGTCCGATGGGCCACGGTGAGACGCAGAGTCCTGCCAACATCGCGAGGGTTCGGAATCGGTCGTGAAGCCGAAGGGCCATGCATGCGAGTGTAGCCGTTCGGGGGGCTGCGGAAACAACACCGCCGATCGGGAAGTATTGCCCGACCGGCGGTGGATTGGACGCGCGTCGACCGGCGGCGATGGAGCCGCGGTGCCCGTCGCGTGGCCGCGATCTACCGGTCGCGGCCGTTCCGGGCGAGGTCGTGTCGGAGTTGATCGACGACCTCGCGGATGCTCTCTCCACCGGCTGCGATGCGCTCGTCGCCGTCGATCATGGCCCGGAGGCGCTTCGCGGCGGTGTGCACGGCCGAGTGGGTGTCGCGCCCGAGCGCTCGGGCGATCTCGGGATAGCTGTGCGTCGTGAGTTCGCGGGCAAGGTGGGCAACCATCCCCCGGGCGATGACGGTCCGCGCGTGGCGGCCGCTCCCGAGGAGGTCCTCGCGGTTGACCCGCAGGCGCTCGCAGACCCCGTCGACGATCTTGCCGAGGCGGATCGGTTGCGAGCCTGCCGAGACCGCGGCTTCGTCCCCGAGGAGCCGCTCCACCGTGCCGGGGCCGATCTGCCCGCGCAGGCCGTCGAGTTCGACGAGCGCCCCGAGACGCGTGATCGCGCCCTCGACCTCGCGGATCGAGCCGGCACAGCGGCCGGCGACCGCATCCTCGGCCGCGGTCGTGAGATCGAGACCTCGGTCGCGGGCGAGGCGGCGCACGAGTTCGATGCGCGTCGAGCGGTCGGGACGGTCGATCTTGACCACCATCCCCGAGAGGAAGCGGCTGACGAGCGACTGGCTGAAGCGGCGGATGTGGCGGGGGTGCTCGTCGGACACGAGCGCGATCCGTGCGCCGGTCAGGTCGATGGCGTCGATCGTGTGGAGGAACTCCGCCTGCGTCGCGGTCTTGTTCGCGAAGAAGTGGATGTCGTCGATCGCCAGGAGGTCGACGCGGCGCAGCCGCTTGCGGAACTCCTCGAGGGTGCCTGCGCGCACGGACGCGATGTACTCGTTCGTGAACTGCTCGGCGGTGACGTAGCGCACGACGCTACGCGGCGCGCGCTCGAGGCGGCGCCTGCAGAGTCCCTGCAGGAGGTGCGTCTTTCCGACGCCGCACTCGCCGTGGATGAAGAGAATCGCGGCGGCGTCGGCGTTGCCCGATCCGAACTGCTCGCTGGCGGCGAAGGCGATTCTGTTCGAGTCGCCGACGACGAAATCGTCGAGGCGCCGCAGCGACTGCTGGCGGATGCCGCGGCCCCGCACGGCGGGGTCGGTGCCGTCGCCCGCGGATCGATTCCCGCGCGACTGCGCCGGGGGAGCAGCGGGGACCCGCGACTCCTCGCCGAGAATGGCTTGTCGGGCGCCGCGGCCGGCGCCTGCGGAGGTCGGGTGCCGGACGTCGGAGGCGGCCGGCTCGGGCGCCGCTTCGGTGGCGAGGGCAATGCGGACCGAGGCCGCCGGGGCAATGAGCTCCCGCGCGGTCTCCTCAAGGACGCCCCGGAAGTTCCGGACGATCCAATCGGCCACGTATGTGTTCGAGGCGCGGATCTCGACCTCGTCGCCCCCGACGGAGATGGCGGCGCCGTTGTCGAACCAGAGTCCGAAGCGGTGCGGCCCGATCGCCTGCTGCAGGCGCTCGCACAGCGCGGCCGTGGCGCGGGGTGCACCGGCCCGGGTCGGTCGCGGGCGCCTCGCCGCGACGTCGAGCCCATATAGGTCCGGCGACCCGGCGCCGAGCGCTTCATCCGACGCGTCCGACAGCT
>JBKCZS010000311.1:0-3936 GCA_046337925.1 bacterium
GGTCAGCGCCACGCTCGAGAAGCGCGGCGTGACCGGCGGCACGGGCCCGCAGGCGGTCGAAAGCGCCATCGAGCGCGTGCGGCGCATGCTGCGCGAGCGCGCGGTGCCCGCTGGCCGCGGCGAGGTCGAGTTCCGCCAGGCACGGATGGACGACCTCGACGCGATCGTGCATCTCGTCGACTACTGGGCGCAGCACGGCGAGAACCTGCCGCGTTCGCGCGAGGACATCATGAAGGCGATCCTCGACTTCGGCGTCGCCGTCGTCGACGGTCGCGTGGTCGGCTGCGCGGCGCTCTGGATCTACAACCCGGATCTCGCGGAGATCCGCTCGCTCGGCGTCCATACCGAGTTCCAGGGCCGCGGCATCGGCCAGGGCCTCGTGCGGCACTTCCAGCAGGTCGCTGGGCAGCTCCACATCGACCGCCTGTTCGTGCTCACCCGCGCGCCCGACTTCTTCGAGAAGTGCGGCTTCCGCAAGGTGTCGATCAACTCGCTGCCCGAGAAGGTCCTCAAGGACTGCTCGAGCTGCCCGAAGAACGCGAACTGCGACGAGATCGCGCTGATTCACGACACCGTGCTGCCGGAAGGCAACGGCGACGGGAAGTGACGAGGACCAGATGACGCACGCACACGCCGACTCCTCCGCGGCCGGACGCATCGTCGCCGCCACGCACCACTGGCCGCGCGGCTTCCGCGCGTCGGTCGGCGCGGCGGCGATCAAGAAGCCGGGGCGCGACGACCTCGCGCTCCTCGCGATGCCCGAGGGCGCGACGGCGGCCGCGATCTTCACGCGCAACCTGTTCGCAGCGGCGCCGATCGAGCTCTCGCGGCGGCATATCAAGGATTCGCGCGGCCACGCGTCGGCGCTCATCCTCAACTCGGGCTGCGCGAACGCCGCCACGGGCCCGCGCGGGCTTGCGAACGCGCAGGAGATGGTCGACGCCGTGTCGCTTGCGCTCGGATGCGCGTGCGAGGCGGTGCTCGTCAACTCGACGGGCGTGATCGGCGTGCAGCTTCCGATGGAGCGGATCGCGCCGGTGATTCCGAAGATGGCCGCCGGCATCGCAGAGGCGCTCGACGCTGGCCCGCTCGAGCCGTTTGCGCGCGCGATCATGACCACCGACACCAAGCCCAAGATGAGTGCGCGGCGCGTCGAACTGCCGGGCAATCGCGCCGTCCATGTCGCGGGCGTCGCGAAGGGCGCGGGCATGATCCGCCCCGACATGGCGACGATGATCTCGGTGCTCGCGACCGACGCAGCGGTCGAGCCGAAGGTGCTCGACCGCATCCTGCGCCATGCGGCCGACGCGAGCTACCACCGCATCTCGGTCGACGGCGACACCAGCACGAACGACTCGGTCTTCGCGTTCGCCTCGGGCGTGGCGGGCGCGTGCGACGAGATCCTGCTCGCGCGCGCGTTCCGCGAGGTTGCGTGCGACCTCGCGCGCATGATCGTCTGCGACGGCGAAGGCTTCGAGCGCTCGCTCGCCGTGCGCGTGACCGGCGCCGCGACCAAGGCCGACGCGCTCAAGGTCGCGGAGACCGTCGCATCGAGCCTCCTCGTCCGCACCGCGATCACCGGCGGCGACCCGAACTGGGGCCGCATCGTGGCCGCAGCCGGCCGCGCAGGCGTCGCGTTCCGCCCGGGCGATCTCGAGCTGCGCGTCGGCGGGATCCACATCGTCCGCGACGGCGAGCCCTGCCCCGCCGACAGCAGCGCGGTGCGCGCCGCATTCAACGGCTCGCATGTGGCAATCGAGATCTCACTCGGCGCCACCGACGGCGCCACGGCCGAGACCAACTCCGACGAGTTCCTCAGCTGCGGACTGACGACCGAGTATGTGCGGCTGAACGCGGACTACACGACGTGAGTTGAAGGGTCGCGGCTGCGGCAGCCGCCTTTGGCGGTACGAGCACCAAAGGGAGCGGCCGCAGCCGCGACCGCTCAAATACGAGCACCAAAGGGAGCGGCCGCAGCCGCGACCGCTCAAAACTGCCGCAGAAAACGCGCGTCGTTCTCGAACAACAGCCGGATGTCGCCGATCCCGTACTTGCGCATCGCGACGCGCTCGATGCCGAGGCCGAAGGCGAAGCCCGTCCACTCCTCGGGGTCGATGCCGACCGCCTTGAAGACATTCGGGTCGACCATGCCGCAGCCGCCGAGCTCGATCCAGCGCCATTCGGGGACGCCGTTCTTCATCACGCGCATCTTCATGTCGAGCTCCGCGCTCGGCTCGGTGAACGGGAAGAAGCTCGGACGCAGGCGGATCTCGGCCTCCTCGCCGAAGAACGCCTTCGCGAACTGGACGAGCGTCGTCTTGAGGTCGACCATCGACACCTTGCGGTCGACATACAGCCCCTCGACCTGGTGGAACATCGAGTAGTGCGTCGCGTCATGCGCGTCGGGGCGGTACACGCGGCCGATCGCGCAGATCTTCAAGGGCGGCTTCATCGCCTCCATCGCGCGGATCTGCACGGTCGAGGTCTGGGTGCGCAGCAAGAGCTTCCCCGCGACCTCGCCGCCGAGGAAGAAGTTGTCGGCCGGCCCGCGCGCCGGGTGGCTCTCGGGAATATTCAGCGCGTTGAAGTTGTGCCACTCGTCCTCGAGCTCGGGGCCGTCGGCCACCGCGAAGCCCATGCGGCCAAGCACATCGACGATCTCGTCGATCGTCTTCGTGAGCACATGACGGGCACCCTCGCCCATCGGGAATCCGGGCTCGGTGACATCGACCGCCGGCCCCTTCGGCACCGACACGGCCGCATCCTTCTTGCCCGCAAACGCCGCCTCGATCGCCGCCTTGACCTCGTTCAGCCGCTTGCCGACCGCAGGCTTCTGGTCCTTCGGCACCGTCTTGAGGGCATCCATAACCCCCTTCAGGCGACCGTTGGAACCGAGCCATCGCACCCGAAAGGCCTCGAGCGCGGCGGCGTCGGCCACGGTGGCGATTTCCGAGAGCGCCTCGCGCTCCATCGTGTCCAGTTCGGCGAGCATGGGGCGTACTTTAGCGGCTCCCCCGCCACCAACGGCAATCCCGTCTCGCGGGCGCGCGTTCTCCCTCCATGCTGCCCACTTTGCTCCCCGCCTCCGTCCTCGGATCGTTGTTTGCCGCGCTTGTCTCGTGCGGGGCACCTCCGGAGCAACCCGCTGCACCCCTGCCACCGAAGCCTGCGCCCGTCCAGCCGACGACGCCTGCTGCGGTGGCCGACGCGGCATTCCTCGCCCGCTGCCGTGCGGCCGCTGAGTATTCGCGGAAGCACGACGGCGAGGTGATGCTCGTGCTGCTCGATGGCAAGCCCGTGTTCGAAGACGCGGTCTCCGGCTGGTCGGTCGAGTCGCCACACCTCCTCGCGAGCGGCACCAAGAGTTTCAGCGGCATCGCTGCGGCGTTTGCGATCGAGGATGGCCTCCTCTCGCTCGACGAGAAGGTCGCGGACACGATCCACGAATGGAAGGCCGACCCGCGCAAGTCGCAGGTGACGGTGCGGCAGCTGCTGTCGCTCGCCGGCGGAATCGAATCGCTCAGCGGCACGATCGAGAACACGCGTAACGCGCGCGCAGCTGGCATCACCAACCGCGTCACGGCGTCGATCGGTGCGAAGATGCTCGCCGATCCCGGCAAGCGGTTCATCTACGGCCCAAGCCAGTTCTATGTGTTCGGCGAGCTGATGAAGCGGAAGCTCGCGGCCGCGAAGACGGGCGACGCGGATGTGGTCGCCTACCTCACGCGCAAGGCGTTCGCACCGCTCGGCATCAACCCACGCTTCCTGCGCGACGAGGCGGGCAACGCCAACCTTCCGGGCGGCTGCCGCGTGAGCGCGGAGGAGTGGGCCGTGTTCGGCGAGTTCGTGCGCAACGGCGGCGTCCACGACGGCAAGCGCCTGCTCGGCGAAGCGACGCTCGCCGAGCTCATGAAGTCCCACGGCCCCAACAAGGCC
>JBKCZS010000312.1:0-6883 GCA_046337925.1 bacterium
TCGAGGCTCGAGCCGAACGCCACGAGGCCGTAGCGCGACACGCGGCCGTAGGTCGGCTTGAAGCCCACGCAGCCGCAGAGCGAGGCGGGCTGGCGGATCGAGCCGCCGGTGTCGGAACCAAGCGCCGCGTCGCAGAAGCGCGCGGCCACCGCAGCAGCGCTGCCGCCCGAGCTTCCGCCCGGCACGCGCGAGGTGTCCCACGGGTTGCGCGTCGCGCCGAACGCGCTGTTCTCGGTCGACGAACCCATTGCGAACTCGTCGAGGTTCGTCTTCCCGATGAAGATCGCGCCGGCCGCGGCGAGGCGGTCGATCACCGTCGCGTCGAACGGCGAGCGGTAGTTCGCGAGCATCTTCGACGAGCAGGTCGTCTTGCCCACGCTCATCACGATGTTGTCCTTGACGGCGATCACGGCGCCCGCGAGCGGACCGGGGTCGCGGCCCGACTTCACCATGGCGTCGATCGCGTCGGCGCGGGCGCGCGCTGCGTCGGCGTGGACCTCGTTGAAGGCGTGGATCTCGCCATCCTTCGCCGCGATCGTTGCGAGGAATCCATCGACGCGGCTGCGCGCGGATGTGTGACCTCGGCGCACATCGGCGCAGATGTCGCGAAGCGGTCGGACGGGCGCGGGTGCGTCGTGACTCACGCGCCACCTCCCTCGCCGAGCACCTTCGGAACCGCGAGGTAGCGGTCCTCGACGGCGGGCGCGTTCTTGAGGAGTTCCTCGACCGGCATGCAGCCCTTCGGCTCATCGGCCCCAAGGCGGTTGACGATCTTCATCGGGTGCGCCATCGGCTCGACGCCCTCGGTGGGCAGCGCCTGCAGCTTGGCGATGTGGCCAAGGATCGAGGAAAGCTGGGTGCGGACGGTCGCCACCTTGGATTCGGGCAGGCTGAGGCGCGAAAGTCGCGCGATCTTCAGGATGTCGGCGTCTGTCAGCGCCTCGGTCGTCGTATCGGCCATGTTCGGAGGGTATCAGACGACCCTCGGCACGGGCGGGAAACTCGCCGCGCAAGTCTGCAGCGGGGCAAGACCTATAGTGCATCTTCCCCTGCGTTCGCGCGAAGCCGACCACCCCGATGCCTGACTCGCCCTCCCAAGATTCCACGCGCTCCCACGCGAGGCTCCCGTTCTACGCGATCGCCTTCCGGTCGATCGTCTGCCTCGTCTTGCTTGCCGCCGGCGGCGGGGCGATCGCCGCGCTGGTCGCGAGCAAGCCCGAAGCCGCCCGCAATCCGCAGGCGGCGGCTCCGCAGCGCGTCTCGGTGCTCGAGGTCCGTCCGCTCGAGATCGAGCGCTTCGTGCGCGGCTACGGCACGGCCCGCGCGCTCGACAGCGCCGATGTGCCTGCGCGCGTCGGCGCCGTGGTCGAGTCGATTTCCCCGAAGTTCGCCCCCGGCTCGCGCGTCGCCAAGGGCGACACGCTCATCACGCTCGACCGCAGCGACTTCCTCGAGCAGGTGACGATGGCCGAGCAGGCGATCCGCGCCCTCGACTCGCAGGCCGCGCTGCTCGACGCCCAGGAGCGCGCCGCGCTCGCGTCTGCGGAGCTCGCGCGCGCCGACCGCGATCTCGCCGCCACGGATCTCGCGCGCGTCGAGAAGGCCGCCGCCGATGGCGCCGCGCAGCCCCGCGAGGTCGACCGTGCGCGTCAGGCGCTCATCGCAGCCTCGCGCGCGGCCGTGATCGCCGAAGACGCGGTCGCCCAGATCGCGCCGCGCCGAGCCAGCCTCGCCGCCGAGCGCGCGTCCAACCAGTCGACGCTCGAGCTTGCACGGCTCTCCGCCGACCGGTGCACCGTCGTCGCGCCGATCGACGGCGTGGTGCAGACCGCGGACCTCGAGGTGGGCGAGTCCGTCGCGCCCGGGCAGAAGATCGCGCGCATCGTCAATCTCGAGAAGATCGAGATCCCGCTGCGCATTCCCGCTTCCTCGCGCGCGCTCGCGCCCGTCGGCGCGAAGGCCGCCGTGACCGCGCGCGCCGATGGCCGGGTCTTCGCGGGAACCGTCGCGCGCGTCGCGCCCGAGGACGACCCGAACTCGCGCACCGCGACCGTGTTCATCGAGATCGCGCAGTCCGCCGACCGCACCGATGTGCTTGCTCCCGGCGCATTCGTCGAGGCGAAGATCCTCACGGGCGGCAGCGCGCCGCGCATCGCAGTGCCGCGCCGCGCGATCCGCGACGAGTCGATCGCCGTCGTCGAGTCCGGCCGCGTGCGCATGCGCCGCATCAGCATCGACTTCCCGTTCGCGGGCACGCCTGATGGCGCCGAGCTTGCCGACATCGACTGGGCCGTGCTCGCCGATGAACTCGCGCCCGGCACGCTCGTCGTGATCGATGGCTCGCGCAGCCTCGTCGAGGGCCAGGTCATCGAGCCGATTCCGGTGCACGCCGACGCCGCGAAGGCGCCGCGGGCCGCAGATCCCGTCGCCGACGGGAAGGGCGCGGGCTGATGATCCGTTCGCTCGTCGACTTCTGCGTACGCCGAAGCGTGCCCGTCACGCTCCTGATGTGGACGCTCCTCATCGGCGGAACCATCGCGCTCCTCACCATGCGGCGCGAGTTCTTCCCCGAGACCGCGCCGCAGGCCGCGCGCATCGTCCTCGTCTACCCGGGCGCCTCGCCCAAGGAGATCGAGGAGTCGATGGCGCGCAAGATCGAGGACCGCGTCGTCGATGTCGAGGGCGTCGACCGAATCGAGACGCGTCTCTCCGAAGGCACGGGCGGCATCACCGTCAAGCTGAAGGCGGGCACCGACGCAGACAAGGCGATCGAGGACATCCGCCTCGCGATCGAGCAGATCACCGATCTTCCGCCCGAGGCCGAGCGCGTGCGCGTGTTCGACTTCCAGCCGAACTTCCCGACCATCATGGTCACGGTCGCGAGCGACGCGGGCGAGGACTACATCAAGCGCGAGCTGCGCGTGATCCGCGACGACCTCAAGAGCCTCGATGGGATGGGCACGCTCGTCGAGATCGGCCTGCGGCCGCGCGAGATCCATGTCGATGTCGATCCGACGGCGCTCCTGCGGCACGGCATCCGGCTGAGCGATGTCTCCGACCGCGTGCGCGCGGCGATGGCCGAGGTGCCGGGCGGCACGGTACGCACCGAGAGCGCCAACCTCTCGATCCGCACGCTTGGAAACGCCGAGAATGTCGCGGCGATCAAGGGCATCGTGCTCCAGAGCGCCGTCGACGGCTCGTCGCTCAGGCTCGGCGAGATCGCCGATGTCCACGAGAACTTCGACGATATCCCGCAGATCCGACGCTTCGGCGGAAAGCCTGCCGGCACGCTCGTCGCCTTCAAGGAGGGCGAGGAAGACGCCGTCGAGATCGCCGAGCTCGTGCGCGGCTATGTCGCGGCGCGCAACGGCGAGCCTCCGCGCGACTTCGTGCGCGACCGTCTCATCAAGAGCTCGTGGGAGCGCGGCTACGAACTCGGCCTGACGCGTCCGCCGGTCAACGGCACGCTCGCGCAGCACAACGACCTTGCGCGCATCCTCGAGGGCCGGTTCGAGCTTCTTGCGCCGAACGCGATCCAGGGCGCCGCGCTCGTCCTCGTGGTGCTGCTCCTCGGCCTCAACCGCGTCGCAAGCCTCTGGGTGATGGTCGGCATCGTCATCGCACTCGCCTGCACCCTCATGTTCATGCAGGTGACGGGCGTCACGCTGAACCTGATCACGATGTTCGGGCTCCTGATCGTGCTCGGCATGCTTGCCGACGATGCGATCGTGATGAGCGAGAACATCGTGAAACGCCACAAGGAACTCGGCGAGCCGCCGCTCACTGCCGCGGTGAACGGCGTGACGCAGGTCTTCTGGCCGGTCGTCGGCAGCGTCACGACCACGATCGTGGCGTTCGTGCCGCTCATCTTCATCAAGGGAAACATCGGCGAACTCCTCGGGAACCTGCCGACGGTCGTGTTGATCGCGCTCGGCGCGAGCCTCCTCGAGGCGAGCTTCATGATGCCGAACCACATGGCGCACGCCCTCGTCCGCGAGGAGCGCGCGGCGGCGCGCGGCGGTTCGCGGCTCGACAAGTACCTCAAGCCGATCGGCGAGTTCCGCGAGCGGCAGATCGAGCGCATGCTTGCGGTCTACGAGCGCGGGGTGCGCTGGTGCCTGCGTGAGCGCTACATCGTGCTCGCCGCGACCACGGCCGTGCTGATGCTCTCCGTCGGCATGGTGTTCGGCGGACGCCTCGCGTTCGTGTTCCTCCCGGCCGACGACACCGAGACCGTGATCGTCGACTTCGCGCTTCCGATCGGCGCGACGATGGAGCAGACGAGCGAGGTCGCGCGCCGGATCGAGACGGCGGCGCGCGCGCAGCCGGAGGTGCAGGCGCTCACCGCGAGCCTCGGCAGCTCGGTCGACTTCGAGACGGGCGCGACGAACGCGGCCGCCACGCATCTTGGGCAGATCTTCCTCGAGCTCTCGCCGGTCGAGACGCGTTCGCGTCGCAGCGCGGAGGTCATCGACGCCATTCGCCTTGCGGCCGGCAACCTCGACGAGTGCGAGACGGTGAAGTTCCAGGAAGTCTCGGGCGGCCCGGCGGGCGCCGACATCAGCTACGAGGTGCGCGGCGCCGACGACGCGCAGGTCGATGCGGTGGTCGCGCGCATCAAGGCTGCGCTCGCGGGCTTCAGCGGCGTGAAGGACATCTCTGACGACGCCGACGACGCCCAGCGCGAGCTGCGCATCGAGCTCACGCCGCAGGCGCTCGCGATGGGATTCACCACCGCCGATGTGGCGCAGCAGGTGCGCATGGCGGTGTTCGGCTCGGAGGCGCACAGCTTCAGCGCCGACCGCGAGGATGTCGATGTGCGCGTCCAGTTCGACGAGGCGTCGCGGCGGCGGCTCTCCACGATCGAGGAGCTCTGGCTCGTGAGCCCGATGGGTACCGCCGTGCCGCTCGTCGAGGTCGCCGATGTGCGCGAAGGCCGCGGGTACTCGACGATCCGTCGCGTCGACCGCGCGCGCACCGTCACGGTGAGCGCCGACTGCGACGACGCGACGAACCCGGAGATCGTGGCAAGCGCGCTGGCGCCCGAGATCGCGTCCATCGCTGCATCGACGCCGGGCGTCGTGATCGACGCCGCGGGCCGGCAGAAGGACCTGATCGACGCCTTCGCGAACTTCCCGCTCGCGCTCGCGGCGGCGTTCCTCGGCATCTATGTGATCCTCGCGTGGCTCTTCGAGAGCTACCTGCAGCCGCTCGCGGTCATGCTCGCGATTCCGTTCGGCGTCATCGGCATCGTCTGGGGCCATCTCCTGCTTGGCTTCGACATGACCTTCCTCTCGCTGATCGGCTTCGTCGCGCTCGCGGGCGTCGTGGTCAACAACTCGCTGATCCTCGTCGAGTTCTCGAACGAGATGCGCGAGAAGGGCGTGTCGCTCCTCGACTCGCTCGCGAAGGCGGGCCGGCTGCGCCTCCTGCCGATCGTGCTCACGACCGTGACGACGCTCGCTGGGCTCGCGCCGCTCATGCTCGAGCAGAGCTTCCAGGCGAGGTTCCTCATCCCGATGGCGATCTCGCTCGTCTTCGGCCTGATGAGCTCGACCGTGCTGACGCTCTTCGCGCTGCCGGCCGTGATGGTGGTGATCGACGACATCAAGCGCGCGGTCCACCGCCTGTGGACGGGTCGGTCGCAGGCCGATGCTGCACCGACCGCGGCGGCCGCCGCCGAGGGCTTCCGCAGCTGAATTCGCCCGCGGTACACTCGCCGCATGCGCATCGCGAAGGACTTTCCGAAGGATCAGGTCGTCGTCGGCGTCGACCTCGGCGGCACCAACATGCAGATCGGCGTCGTCGATGCCGAGGGCAAGATCATCGGCCGCTGCAAGCGGAAGACGAAGGCGCATGAGGGCCGCGACACCGTCATCAAGCGCCTCGTCGAGGGCGTCTGGCGCGCGATGGACGACGCGAAGACGCCGCGTGAGAAGCTGTTCGGCGTGGGCGTGGGCGCACCGAGCGCGGTGGATTTCGACAAGGGCGTCGTGATCAAGGCCGGCAACCTCGGCTGGGAAGACCTGCCGCTGCGCGACATCCTTTCGAAGGAGTTCGCCAAGGATGCGGGCGTGCGCGAGACGGGTCTCCGTGTCGCGCTCGACAACGATGTGAATGTCGCGGCGTGGGGCGAGGCGCAGCTCGGCGCCGCGCGCGGTCGCGGCAATGTGCTTGCGGTCTGGGTCGGCACGGGCGTCGGCGCGGGGCTCGTGCTCGACGGCAAGCTCTGGCGCGGGCCGCGTCACACCGCGGGCGAGATCGGACATGTGATCCTCTTCCCCGGCGGGCAGCCCGGCTTCATGACGGTCGAGGATGTGTGCTCGCGCACGGGCATCGTGAACGCGCTCAAGCGGCTGCTGCCGATGTATCCCGACAGCGCGCTCCACAAGCTGATCGCCGAGAAGGCCGACGAGACGGGCTCGATCGGCTCGTCGACGATCGCGCGTGCCTACGAGAAGGACGACGAGCTCGCGCGCAAGGTGGTCGACAAGAGCGCGGAGTTCCTTGGCGTCGCCGTCGCGAACATCGTCACCATGCTCTCGATCGACTGCGTGGTGCTCGGCGGCGGCGTCACCGAGGCGCTTGGTGGACCGTATGTCTCGCGCGTGACGAAGTCGTTCGAGCGCGCGGTGTTCCCGTCGGTCTTGGGCTAGACCGTCATAGTGGGAAGTTCACGCAAACACGACGCCGGCGTCTTCGGCGCCGCGATGCTTGTCTGCACCTGACGCACCCTCGCAGTAATCCCATGGCCAACAACGGACGGTCGCTCTCGGAAGTCGTCGACGCGCTTGGCGCCCTTGCGCCGCTTTCGCTCGCTGGCTCGTGGGACAAGGTCGGGTTGCTCGTCGCGGGCGACGGGCGCCCAGTCACGCGTGCGCTG